>CAZASB010000292.1:0-6084 GCA_964487655.1 uncultured Planctomycetaceae bacterium | reverse complement strand
CCAAAGAAGCGGCTTGTTTGACCCACCCTACCTATCATGAATAATCCGGGTTAGGGGCTTGCCGGTTTGTTCCCTACTTCATTGCGGCGGCGTCGAGGGCGAAGTTGGAGGCGGGGTCGTGTGTGTAGAAGTACCGTCCGACCTGATCGCCCACCACCTGGATGAACTGACGGCGGAACTGCGATTGCTGGCGTTCGCTGGTTTCGACGCCGCCGTTGGGGGGCCAGGTGATTTGCGGCAGCTCGCGATCGAAGACAATGCGCTGGCCGTCTTTCATGTCGTGGACGACAAATCGTACGTTTGCCTTCCCCTGGTAGAGTGTTTGCCCCATATGCAAGCTGAACTCCTGAAGCTCGATACCGATGACCATATCGGCCCCGAACGCCTCGCCAGCCTCGGTGAAGGAGTAGTCGCCGTCGTACCGCTCATCGACCCATGCCGCCACCTTCTGCTGGTCGATCATCTGGACCTTGGGGACATTCTTGGCAAGCAGCCGGTTTACCTCACGAGCCAAGTCGTGGGCGGCGCCTGTATCGCGAAACGCAACGGATGCTACTGGCCGGCATATCACGGCAACTTTCTTGGCCTTCAATCCCTTGAATTCGGCTTGAATGTCGTTTGCGCCCATCAGATATAACGCCGTGGTCAGCGCCGCGCAACCGGCGGTCGAGGCGACGACGCAGACCGCGAGGAGTAAGGCAAACAACAAACGATACCCGTAAAAAAGTCGACGAGCCATAAGACGTCCTTGTCTAAAAGCGTTCCGAGGAGTAGACAAGCAACCTTGCCGGCGGGTACTGTACGCAAAACGGCTTAACTCGGCAAGTCCATGTTGTGAACGTCACGCAAGAAATAACCGAGCCAGCCATTGCACCAAGGTGACAACCCCAATCGTGCCCGCCGCCAGGGCGATCCAGAGGTCGGAGGGGGGGCCGAATAACCATCGACCCAGCGCAGCCGATGCAATCAACCATGGCGTCGCAAGTATCGCCATTATCGCCAGCAGGGTTCCGCCGGCATTCGCTCGGAGCGCCGGCGTCAGTCGCCCGCGTGCCATGTAGGTCCAGGAGGTCGTCATCCCACATGATGGACACGGCCGATTGAAAAGCACACGAAACGTACATGGCCCAAGCCCCAGGTGCTCATGCGTGCCGTAACCTCGCCGGTCCGGTTCCATCCAGGCAGCAACGCCCAATCCGAAGGCCAAAACCCCGGCGGCAAACGCAAGAGACCATCGCGTGCGAAGTGGCAGGTTGCCGTTCGTCAGGCTGGCGACCGTTTCAGCAGCCGTTTCAACAGTCTTTTCGGCAGCCGTTTGAGCATCGCGGGGAGGCAACATGGCAATCACCGAGGAACTGCGCGAAAACGATCTTGTACCTACCCGTTGTTGGCCAACCGGTCGGCTGCGGTCTGATCCACGCAAAGGCGGCGGATGGCCGTTGCCCGGCCGGTCGACGGGTCGACGTCGACCACGGTTCCGTTGATCCGCACGTCGCCGGTGGCAACTTCAAACTGGGCTGGGCGAAAGGTACGGGTAACCTGGAGGACTCTGTCAATCCGTCGTCCCAAGATACTTTCGTGAGGGCCCGTCATCCCAACGTCGCACTGGAAGGCCGTGCCGCCCGGGAAGATGCACTCGTCGGCCGTGGGCACGTGGGTATGGGTGCCCAGCACGGCCGAGACTCGACCGTCGAGGTGCCGTCCCATCAACTGCATGTCACTGGTGGCTTCGGCGTGAAAGTCGACTACGATCACGCGAACGTCGGCTGGAAGCTGGGCAAGGATACGATCCGCGGCGTCGAACGGATTATCGACCGGGGGCATGAACACGCGGCCCAAAAGGGTGAAAACGGCAACGGGCGTTTGGTCGCGAGTTTGGAGGACGGCGACGTCGTGGCCGGGGGCACTAGCTGGATAATTTCCCGGACGCACGATACGCCGCTGCGACTGGAGAATCGAGAATATCTCCGAGCGGCGGAAGCAGTGGTCGCCCAGAGTGATAGCGTCGACGCCGGCCTCCATCAGCTCATGGTAAATCGCAGGCGTAATTCCAGACCCGCCAGCGGCATTCTCGGCGTTGACAACGACGAAATCGAGCTGTTCCTGGGCGCGGAGACCGCGCATGGCGCGGGTGATGATTTGCCGCCCCGGTTTGCCTACAACGTCGCCAGCAAGCAGAATTCTCACGCAATCACCTATCGAGCCATTTCAACGTGTCGAGTTTCACGAAGGACGGTTACCTTGATTTCGCCGGGGTACGTCAGGCGTTCCTCAAAGGCGCGAACGATATCGTGACACACCTTCGCGGCGGTTTCGTCGGTAGTTTCCTTCGCGCTGACGATAACGCGAATCTCCCGGCCGGCCTGGATGGCAAACGCCTGTTCGACGCCGGAAAAGGCCCCGGCGATGGATTCAAGTTCTTCCATCCGCTTGACGTAGCGTTCCAACGTCTCGCGCCGGGCTCCGGGGCGCGATGCGCTGCACGCATCGGCCGCCGCGACCAACACGGTATAAGGGTTCTCCACGCGGTGGTCGTCGTGGTGGGCCAGCGCGGCGTGGATCACTTCGGGACGTTCGCCATAGCGTTTCAGCAGATCGGCGCCGATCTTGGGGTGCCCACCCTCCATCTCGTGGTCGGCTGCCTTGCCGATATCGTGCAGCAGCCCGCAACGGCGGGCCAATTCGCCGTTGAACCCCATCTCATCGGCCAGCATTCCGGCAATAAAGGCCACCTCAATGCTATGACGAAGGACATTCTGGCTGTAGCTTGTGCGGAAGTGAAGCCGCCCGAGCAAGTTCACGAGACGTTCATGAAGGCCGTGGATTTCGACCTCCTGGCACGCCTCCTCACCCACCTTCTGGATGTAACGGTCCAAGTCGCCTTGCGTGCTGGCAACGATTTCCTCGATGCGCGCCGGGTGAATGCGGCCGTCGGTGATGAGCTTGTTCAACGCCATCCGGGCGACTTCGCGGCGGATCGTGTCGAACGCGCTGACGACGACCACGCCCGGCGTGTCGTCAATGATGACGTCGACTCCCGTGGCCTTCTCGAAAGCTCGAATATTGCGGCCTTCACGGCCGATGATGCGTCCCTTCATTTCGTCGTTGGGAATGTCCACCGTGCTTGTCGTCGTCTCGGCGGTATGGGCGGCCGCATATCGCTGTAGTGCGGTGAGGAGTGTTTCGCGGGTCTTCTCCTCGCAGATTTCCGCAATTCGCTTTTCGTGCCGAAGGATGACCGAGCCGGTCTCCTGCTGAAGCTGTTTGTCGAGCAGTTCGAGCAGACGCTGCACAGCCTCTTCACGTGAAAGGCCGCTCAACTCGTGGAGGGTCTGACGCTGAAGATCGACCAGTTTCGACAACTCTTCCTTACGCCGGTTGGTATCCTGGATGCGTTCGGTCAGCTTTCGCTGCGTGCTTTCGACAATCCGCTCCTGCTTGCGCATTTGCTCCGCTTGCTCCTCCAGTGCATCTTGCCGCTTGTCGAGCAGTCGTTCCCGCTCGTGGAGTTCCTCGCGGATGCGCCGGAGTTCTCTTTCTGCCTCCCCCTTTCGTTGGAGGGCGGATTCCTTGATTTCCAACTCGGCCTCGCGGCGTCGGGCCTCCACCTCTTGGTTAGCTCGGCGGAGTATCTCCTTCGCCTCGGATTCAGCATCCCTCCGTCGCAATCGGTCCAGAAGCCGCACGATTGTAAACGTCAACCCCGCCGCCATCATGGCCACGAAGATGATACCCAGGGCTTGGGATAATGTCAGCATATTCGGTTCCTCGTCGATGTAATCGTCCAGGGCGCCGGGGACCGTACCATAACGTACGGCGAACCCGCCGGATGGAAGCCAACGAAGAAACCGGAGAGAGATGACCCATCACGCGAGGCGGCGAGTCAAAGCCCAACGGGCGGCCCAAGCTGCGACTGCCAGACGAAGTCGGAAAGGATGTGGCAGGGTGTAAGGGGGTCCGTGAGTGGGGGCGGAGGAGTCTGGCGCCCTTCGCCTCGAGCCCACGACAATCCAGCGGACCGCCATGAACATGACGCGCCCTCGCCCCGAAGCAAACCCGCCACACGGCGCAAATTCATCCAACCCGGTTCCGAGGCCCAGCACGAGCAAAATCGGACCGGCCACGCCGCCCACCGTGGTTCAGGCCGTGCGTCGCCGCGGCCGAAACCGCCCGCCGCTCGCCGTGAAACCACGGAGAACCATCGTAGCACAATCAACAAAAAAGCAAGCAGGTGCATAAAACTACGTTACCCGATTGGCCGTTGCTACCAATTCCTTTGAAGTCGTCAACTTGGGGGCCGCTCTCCGGTTTCAGTAGGTTCCGCCGAAGGCACCCATATTGTTCTTTCAAACACTATCTTAACAAATCCAATGCAACTTGAAAAGCTGGGATACGCCATAACCCAACGTAACTTTCTTGTTGGCAGCGACTTGGGGTATTTGTCACCAGATTGGGATGTTTGGGAGGATTTGGAAACGTTGCCTCCAGGGGCCTGTTGATTTACGGTGGACTCTTCCGTTTCTGGGTGCAAACCAGTGGTGAAAGGCGTAGGGTGGGTGGTTCCGGATGTCTCAGCATCCGGGTTCACCCACGCGTCACGCAATTCTGCACCCAGAAACGGAAGAGCCTTACGGTGGCTCGCCTCTCCGAGACAGAATATCTTGTGGTGTGGCATTCCGGTGCGCACACCCCCTTGTGGTGGTTCGCCGTGATAGCGGATTAAATCAACAGACCGCCAGTCGAAGGGGATAGATAGCCACCGTAAGATACCTGCTCTTACAAGGGGGGGCGTGCGGACGTGATGTAACCACGCTAGAATCGATGCAATGCATCCATTTGAGGAGCGGCTTACGCGGGAGTGGCCGCCGCGGCATTGGCGCGATGTGACGGTTCTGGTTGCCGTATCTGGCGGGCCCGACAGCGTGGCCTTGCTGCGAGGCCTGGCTAAGCTACGGCATTCGGCCGACGATGCATGCGCGGCCGGGACACTTTGTGCGGCACACTTAAACCACCAGCTTCGTGGTGATGATTCCGACGACGACGAGCAGTTCGTGGTTGACCTGTGTCGGAACTTGGGCATCCCGTGCGAGGTCGGCCACGCTAGGCTTGCCGACGTTCTCACGCCGTCCGGCGGAGGCCTGGAAACGGTTGCGCGAAGGGCTAGGTATCGTTTTCTGGAGCAGGCGGCGGGCCGCTGTGGCGCCCGATACGTGACGCTGGCGCACACGGCCGACGATCAGGCCGAGACCGTCTTGCACCGCATCATTCGCGGTACGGGCTTGGCCGGACTTAGCGGGATGGCGAGAACTCGCCAGCTTGGACACGTCACGCTGATGCGTCCCTTGCTGGGCTTCCGCCGCGCCGAGCTGCTTGAGTACCTCGCGGATATTCGACAAGCTTTCCGGATTGATAAGAGCAATGTCGATCCGCAGTTCACTCGCAACCGCATTCGGCACGATCTTCTGCCGAGGTTGGCGCGCGAGTACAACCCGAACGTAGCGGATGCCCTGCTGCGATTAGGGGCCCTTGCCGGCGAGGTTCGTGAGTGGACGGCTGGGAAAGTGGAGCCTCTTCAGGCAGCTTGCCACGATGTGCGACTGGACGACGCGGCCGCCGTGC
Source organism: uncultured Planctomycetaceae bacterium (assembly GCA_964487655.1). Taxonomy (GTDB): domain Bacteria; phylum Planctomycetota; class Planctomycetia; order Pirellulales; family Thermoguttaceae; genus PWXP01. The sequence goes on along the minus strand of CAZASB010000292.1, from coordinate 465 downwards.
ATGTCGATTCCCGACGGCTGCATTCAGAGCCGGCGATCTTGGTGCGCGAGTTGCTCATGGCCCTTTGGCGACAGCGGAATTGGCCCATGCGGCAGATGGGTTTCGATCAGTGGGAACGCATGGCCGAAATGGTTCGCGAGTCCGGCGAACCTGCGTCTTGTTCGCGAAAACACACCTTCCCCGGCGGTATCATCGCGGAAGCCGGCCCCGAGGGACTCCTGCTCCGGCCATCGCGGTAGCCCACGAGAGTATCCGGCCTAGATGCAGGCGGAATGTTGCCACGCGAAATGGTCACCGGCCGGCTTGCCCGGTCGGAGCCGTGGTCAGCAAGCTACAGGTCGGGTGACGAAAACGCCTTTCTCCCAGAGCGTTGCTGCCGCTGGAGGCGGCAGCAACGCTCTGGGAGAAGACGTGGTTGGGACACTGGCATAGCCAACAGACCACGGCTCCGGCCGGGCAAGCCGG
>CAZASB010000291.1:0-6112 GCA_964487655.1 uncultured Planctomycetaceae bacterium | reverse complement strand
GGAAAAAGGCCGCGAGCCGCCCGACGAACTGACCACCGGTCTGGTGGTTGACGACAAGACGCTCAAGGACATCATCGTCCGGCTCTATTATCCGGAAAGCCCGTATGAGTTTGCCGCCTTGCCAGCCGACATTCTGGGCCAGGTATACGAGCAGTTCCTGGGCAAGGTCATTCGCCTAACCGCCGGCCATCGCGCCAAGGTCGAGGAAAAGCCCGAGGTCCGCAAGGCGGGTGGGGTGTACTACACGCCCACGTATATTGTCGATTACATCGTGGCGAACACGGTGGGCAAGCTTCTGGAGGACAAGACCCCGCGGGAAGCAGGTGGAATGACCGCGGCCTGGCGACCCTCGAAGACGCTTCGGCCGCTCGCGGTACTCGATCCGGCATGTGGCTCGGGCTCGTTCCTGATTGTCGCCTACCAGTTCCTCCTGGACTGGTACCTGAAGCGGTACACCGAGGCGGACGATCCCGAGAAGCACGCTCGCGGCGCCAACCCTCGCGTGTACCTGTTCCGTAACGGCGACTGGCGGCTGACGAGCAGCGAGCGGAAGCGGATTCTGCTCGCGCACATTTACGGCGTGGACATCGACTACCAGGCGGTTGAAGTCACAAAATTGTCGCTACTGCTGAAGGTATTGGAGGGCGAGACCGAAGAGACGCTCCAGCGTCAACAACGGCTGTTTCATAAGGACCGCGCGCTGCCGGACTTGACGAACAACATCAAGTGCGGCAATTCGCTCATCGGATCCGATTTCTATAACGGCCGGCAGCTCAGCCTGCTCAATGAAGACGAGCGGTTGCGAATCAACGTGTTCGACTGGGACGGCAAGGATGGCTTCCGCGATATCATGCGCGCCGGCGGGTTCGACGCGGTGATTGGGAATCCGCCGTATCTGTTCATCACGGAAGTGCCTGCCGACATGCGCGGCTACTACAACGACAGATACTCGACCGTCTCCTACCGGTTCGACCTCTACGGCACGTTCATCGAAAAGGCCGTGCAAGAACTCCTTTGCGACGCAGGCGTATTTGGTTTCATCATACCCCATACCCTGTTAAGCAACGATTCATTTTGTGATCTGCGGGCACTGTTGGCGAGACAAACGTGGCTTTTCAAGATTGTCGACTTCGGACCAGGCGTGTTCAAGACGGCAAAGAACGAAACGATGCTCCTGTTCTTCCAGAAGACCCCACCGGCGACGAACCACGCGGTCGAGATCGTCCATGCATTGCCACGACAGTGGCCACAAGTGACGCGCCGGTTCACCGCAAGACAATCGCTCTGGGCTGAACCAAATGGTAGTCCATGGATGGTGCATGTCAACGGCGACCAACGAGCCTTGCTTGATCGGATGTCCTCATGCGAAGCAGTGCTGGACGACTTTTGCACCGCCAACCAAGGTCTACGTACGGGCGACAATGAGAAGTACCTGGCGCCCAAGCCACGAGGAAAACGATGGCGCCGCGCCGCAGGCGGCAGACAGATCGGGCGTTATCAACCGATTCCCGACGAGTTATACGTGCTGTACGAGCCGAGCCTCCTTGACGCTCCCAGGAAACCGGCCATCTTCTTGACGCCGCGGAAACTCATCCTACAGGAGATCCGCAACATATCGCTCCCGGTCCGGATTGTTGCCACACTCGACACCAAGCAAGTATTCGGCCTTCAGTCGACCAATATCGTCAACGTCAAGCAGGGGACGACCTTGGATGTACGCTACATCCTGGGAATTCTCAACAGCAGCCCGGTGAATGTCTACTTTCGTTATCGCTTTCCGGGGAATAACCATATTCCATCGAACCAGTTGTTGCAGATCCCCGTCCCCACGCCGCGCGACTGCGAGACCCACGACCGCATGGTCGCCCTGGTTCAGCAGATGCTGGACCTCAATGAGCGACTGCCGCAAGTGAAGACAGCCCACGATCAGACTGCCATCCAGCGGCAGATCGACGCGATGGACACCCAGATCGACCGGCTTGTCTACGAACTTTTCGACCTTGACGAAGAGGAAATCCGGCTGGTCGAAGAGGCCAGCACGACATGAAGAGGCGATGGCCGGCGTCCCTCTTGCGCGAAGCGAGGAGCCAAACGATGCATCCGCCGCAGCCGATTCACTCGGGCGTAACGGCCACGAGTTCGTGAGCGACCGATTCAAGGTGCTCCGCGCCGATGGTCTTGCGCTCCTCGGCAAATCCAATGAGCAGCGCCAGGTCGCAAAGTCGATTGATGCGACGGGGAATACCCTGCGTGAGGCCGTGAAGAGTCGCGGTCGCTTTCAGATCGAAGATCGGCCTGGTGGCGCCTGCCACTCGAAGGCGGTGGGCTACGTATTCACCCGTTTCCCGCTCGGTAAATGGGCGCAGGAGCGACTTGACGGAAAGCCGTTCCTCCAACGCAGGCATGCGTTCCAGTCTTGGCAGGAGCGAGGTTTGCCCGGTGAGCAAGAGCGTCAAGCCTGCCTGGCCCTCGACTTCAAAGTTCAACAGCAGGCGCAGGGCCTCGAACGTTTCCGCTTGGCCGATCAGGTGCGCCTCGTCAACAATGAGCACGGCATGTCGGCCTTGGCGAGTATTTTCGACCAGGAATCGCTCGATGCGACGGATACTCCGCCGAGTACTCGCCGTCTCGGAATCCGAGTCGCCTTGCTCCAATTCGTCGGCCAGGTAACCTAGCAGCTCCGGAGTGGACATTTGGGGAAACACCAAATGGACAATGGGCGTGTAACTTACCTCGAGCGCTGCCCGCAGCATCCCGCCAACCAATGTCTTTCCCGTCCCGGATGCCCCGCACAGAAGGGCCGCCGAGCGACGGTTCTCGATCGCGTAGCGCAACTTCAGAATGGCCGCTTGCTGCGGCTCGCCGGGATAGTAGAACCGTGGGTCGGCAGTGCCTTCGAACGGTTTCTGAGTGAGTTGCCAGTAGGCTTCGTACATGGAGCTATCCGCCGCGGACAAACGACTCGATTATTCCGGCCACGTTTACGCCCGCTTGATTGAACATTCGATACAAGTCAAAAACCGGTTCAGGTTGTGCATTGCGCATGTCGCGAACAAGCAGCACGGTATCGAAAACTCGCGCCATCCTGCTGACCAGGGCGTCGCCAGGAACGCCAAGGTCTACCAGCACCAGGCTGTAGTGCGCTCGAAGCGTTGTCATGGCTCCGTGGAACGCGCTAAAATCGTTGGGAAGGTTTGTGGCGTCGAACTGGCAACAGAGCGGTAACAGGGCGATCGATTGCCCAACGGATTCGATCACCAGCTCTTCTAAGGGCACCGGGTCGGCAAGGGCCCTTTCCCAGCCGTATTCGGGCAACAATCCCAATTCGGAGGCAAGTTGGGGATTGCCCATATTGGCGTCAACCATCGCAACGCGTTCGCCACGCTCGGCCAATCGCAACGCGACACAACCGAGCAATGTCGTCGTTCCCTGGCCGGGCCGGTCAGAAGCAAATCCCACCACCTTCCTACCCTTGTCGGTCATGGCCAGAAGGGAGTCGCCCAAACGGTCTAATTCAACAGCGGCTTGCCGCTGCAAACGCTTGCCAATCGGCGATAACCCAACCCAATCGACCTGCAGAACAGGGCGAAAGCCCTTGTCTTCCGAGCCATCCCGATCAGAAGCTTCCGCCTCACTGGTCGTGTCGCCGCCGTCCTCCAAAATCACGGCGACCTCGCGGCTATTCTCACATTTCGACGAGGAATGCTCGCCACTTGGCGAGGGAGCCGATCCTTGCGCCTCTGAAGGCCTCACGACTTGCTCCGCCGCGGCATGATTCGCGACCGCTCGCGGATCGATGTGCGGGGCCGGAACGACCTGGGTTCCGCCAACACCCTCAGACTCGCCTGCATCAATGCGCGTCGTTCGCTCTGGCTGGAGAACACCGGCCAGATCGACAACCGTGCGATTTGGCGCAGTCTGGCATCGGACCTCATTGGGCCGTCGCAAGAACGGAGGAATTTCTCCGTTACACACCTCCGACTCTGAATCCTGCTTGTTCGAGCTGGCGGCCGAACTGCGCGGAAGATTACCCGTAACCTGGAGGTGTGGTGCCTGCAACCGCTCCGAACCCAGGGCGGCTAGCACGCCATCATGACGAGCCACCGCCGTCTGCTTCTTCGCCTCGCGCAACGGACGGTCCTCCAGTGCTTCCACCAGCGACTGCGTCCCCGACGTGTCAAGCGGGATGGCGCTGACCGCGGGGTCCTGTTGTCGATAGGCCTTGATGAAGGCTTTATCTAGGGAGGCCATTGTTGCTTTCGTGGGCTGGCTTCTCGGACATGGTGGAATCAGTAAAGACGCGACCCCGAGCTAGCAGGCGCCTGCTCGATGGTTCCTTGGAAACGGGCTTCGCCGGGCTGTGCTTGGTGAGGCACGTAACCGGTGGCCGCCTCATTACGGCGATCCGCTTGGTAGTACGGTGCCCCCCGTGCCGGGGCAACGCTTGCTCCCGTCCCGTTCTGGTATTCGGATGTCGGCCGGTATGCCCCCGGCTCTTGGCTGTATCCGTTGCCGTATTGCTGCTGGGGTGCGTCGTTCTGCCGCGGTTCGCGGTAGTTCGGTCGATACGGCTGCGATGGATAGTCGGCTGTCGGAGTCGACCTATAGTCGGCCGACTGCGAAGGATAGCGATAATCGGCTACAGGAACTTGTCGGTAGTCGCCTCCGGTCGATCCGTTGTACGCTGACTGAGCGTCACCGCCTGCCGGTGCCTGGGCCGGGTAACCCTGGGGTGCAACCGCGCCGCTGTCGGTAGACCGGTACGCCGGTTCCTGCCATGAGTTCGTCCGTGAATCATCACGATACAACGGAGAGGGAACGGACTCCTGGTAGACCGTCGGCGCCGTCGGTCGGCTGTCGTCGCGAACGGTTGCACCGTAACCGCCCGACTGCTCCGCATAGGTGCCCGTGCCATAACCCTGTCGGTAAGTCGGCGCCGGCTGGCTGGCCTGGTATTGGTTGGCTTGGTATTGGTTGGCTTGGTATTGGTTGGCTTGGTATTGGTTGGCTTGATATTGGTTGGCTTGATATTGGTTGGCTTGGTATTGGTTGGCTTGATAGTCGCCGCGATAACCGTCGGCAGGCTGTTGGACATCGGGAATCGCCGAAGCCCGATTGATCGTCGAATACTGTGTGTGATGCCGTGAATCGATCCCATCAGCGCCCCCGGTGGCTTGCTGCCCATTGTCCATCCTCGTGGAATCTTCGTTGAGTACAAGTGATTGTCCACGGTTGGCCAGGGCGGCCCGCTCCCGAGCGTCCTCGGTCGCGGCTCTTGGCGGCCTAGACGGTTCAGAGGTGAGTTTCGATGCGGCAGGCAATACCGGAGTACTTGACGGATTGGCAGAGCCGCGGTTCTCAAGAGCAGACGCCGGTTCCATCCGAGTGTTTTCCGAGGGTAAGATCGCCCCGTCGACTTGCCTTGAGGCATCATTCCACGGCGGGGCCGCGGAAGCCTCCGGCGCCGGATTCTCCGGCTGCCAAGAAGGCTTGGTTGAGGCGGCACTGTCCGAATCGGTTTTGTCACCCTTGCGTTGGAAAGCCAAGGGAAGAACGGCCACCAAGAGCAGGACAACCGCGATGCCGAAAAGCACGCGCGTCGCAAGCTTCTGATTGATGATCCGACCGTCCAGACCGGCCAGCGTTTCAACCGGCTCCTCGGACGTCTCGCTGACATCCAAGTCGGGAAAGCGGGCCAGAACCCTCGGCATTGGGGTGCGGAATCCATTGACGGAACGGCCACTTTCAGACTCTTCCGGCACGCTGCTGGACGCCTTGGCGTATTTCTGCCCTCGTGGAACCGAGTTTGTCGTGGACATGGATAGGCACCTTACAAGGGAGCTTTGGAACGCAAATCGCGAGTGAGACAAAGTGGAATGACCCTTGCCGGTGTTTATCGGTATGGATTGCGTTATCCTTGAGGCTTATTGCAGATTTAACGATTGCGACAGATGGATAATATAGGCAACTTAGAGGCAATTGCCAGTATACGCCCTACTTTTAGCTGTGTGGATTCCGACGTTCGGACAACCATCTCCCCTTTCGCTACGATGCCGCGTAACCGTTCACGGGGCGGCGCAGGCAGTTTTCGCCGTGTATGCGAAGGGGACAG
>CAZASB010000290.1:0-6119 GCA_964487655.1 uncultured Planctomycetaceae bacterium | reverse complement strand
ACCCACTCGCGCAGCCGGTTTACGTGCGCCTTTCCAGCAAGGCGTCGGACGCGGCGAAGAGCTTCTTCGCCTTCCTCAACGAAGGCGGCGGGCGCGAAGCACTGCTTGCCGGCGGCCTAGTACCCCAGCCGCTGCCACAAGCCGAAGTCGCCGCGGCGTATGGCCCGGCGGAGTAACCGTTCACAGGGGGACTGTCCCCTTCGCATTTAGCAGCGAAAACTGCCTGCGCCGCCCCGTGAACGGTTACCCGGCGGATAAACCGGATTATTCATGATAGGTAGGGTGGGTCAAACAAGCCGCTTCTTTGGTGGGTCATCGGTCGCTATTGTCGACGTCTTCCCAGGCGGGCGGCCATAAATCAGCTCGGTTGCGGCTTGTGCGGACCCACCAACGATCTACGCGACCTTGACCCACCCTACGTAGATGAATAATCCGGGATAAACCGCAAGCAACCGGTCCGCCTGCGCAGGTCACCGCGGCAAACGAGGAGGATGCGCCTGCAACCGTCGCGCCAGCAACCGTCGCGCCAGACCATTTGCATGACGTTCTTCGCGGCGCGTTGGGCGGCTCGGCAGAAGGTTCGCCTTCCGGTGTGGCCCCCACAGCCGCTCAAGCCGGTGCGGACCGTACTGCCGAGAGCATGAGGCCTGAATCCACTCCGCTTGATCCAGACCGCCCCGCGCCCGGATTGCGACAGGCTGAAGAAACGGAAACTGAAGGGACGGAAGCTATCCCCCTGCTGCAAGTGTTCACGGAGCAAGTGTGGCAATCGGCCGAAGCCGTGGCATAGGCTAGGATGGACGAATGCGGCCCGTGGCCGGATAGTATTCGGGCGCGCAGTCGAACCGATCGATTTGGGCGGCGTCGATCAGGTCGTCTTCCATGCCCACGGCAACGAGGTTCCGCCCACCGGCGCTCAAGCGGAGCTTCGGCACGAGCAGTTCGGGCTCCAGGGGCTCGGCACCCATGGCCTTGGGCTCGGCGAAGCTATGGAGCCAGTACTCGCGGGCGGTGGCGGCCTGCGCGTTCTGCGCGTAGCTGAATCCTCCGGCACGCTCCAGCCGCTCGACCAGCATACCGGCCAGCAGGACGTCGTCCTCGCTGTACTGATCGCACGTGCCCGCGCACAAGATGTACACCTGCGGTTCCTCCAGCAAGGCTTGGACTACGGCGGATACGTTGACGAACGCGGCCAGCAGCACGCGGGGCGCCCTGCTAGCATGGTGCATGGCGCGCGTGCCGTTGGTGGTGGTGAAGACGAGCGTCGCGCCGTCGAGTCGGTCAGGCGTATATTCGCGGGGCGAGTTGCCCAGATCGAACCCCTCAATGGGCAGGCCCCCGCGCTCTCCGCCCAGGACGACCTTGCCGGAGAGCGACTTGGCCACGGCCAACGCCTCCTCGACTTCGAGGCACGGAATGATCTCTTCGACACCAGCCGCCACGGCATGGCAGATTGTCGTGGTCGCGCGCAAGACATCAATCACAACAGCCGTGCCGCCGGCCATCTCTTTAGGCTGAACAAGATGCGGCAAGGCGTAAACGTGTAAAAGAGGTGGCATTGTCTACTCCTGAAGCGGGGGTTTCGTGGCCGAAGTCGCTCGCGCGGGGCGGGTCCCCTGTCCGTCGTTCACGACAACTCTACAATAATCGACATGGGGTTCCGTCGATTGGCTGACTTTCTGGAGCGATTAGATCAGGCGGGCGAGCTGGCGCGGGTCGAGAGTGAAGTACTCCCGGTCCTGGAGACCGCCGAAATCGTCCGGCGCACGGCGTTTCGAGGTGGCCCGGCGCTGTGTTTCGGTTCCATTCGGGGCAGTGGCATCCCTCTTGTGGCGAATCTTCTCGGCACGGAGTCGCGCATCTGCCTAGCCCTAGGGATCGACACGATCGACGAGGTTGCTGCCCGATTGGAGGGGCTCGTTCACCCTGAGCAACCCGAAGGCTGGTTCGAGCGACTGAAGACCCCACCCTATGTGGCCGCCATGGAGTCGCTGCCTCCGCGCGTGGTCCGCGCCGGCGCGTGCCAGCAGGTGGTGCGGCTTGGGGAGGATGTCGATCTGGCGCGGCTGCCCCTGCTCGAGGCCGCGCCGGCCGAGCCGCGGCTGTCGATGACCGGCGGAATTCTGCTGACGATCGACCCGACTACGGGCCAATTGGTGACCGGCCGGTGCCCGCTCGAAATGGTCGACCGAACTCAGTTGGTCGCGTGCCTGGACGATCACGACGAGCCGGCCCGCATTGTGGCCGAATACGCACGCCGCCGGCAGACGATGCCGCTGGCCGTGGTGATAGGCGGCGACCCGCTGCTGTCGCTCGCCGCGTCAATGCCATCACCGGGCACCGACGTGTGCCGTCTTGCCGCCCTTTTGCACCAGAAGCCGATCGATGTGGTCAAATGCCGAAGCGTTGAGTTGCACGTACCCGCCGAGGCCGAACTGGTCCTCGAAGGGCACATCGCTCCTTCGGAGCCGTGGGGCGAGGTCGGGCCGTTGGCCGCGTCGACAGGTTACTATCGACCAGCCGGTCGCGGGCCGATCGTCCATGTGACGGCCATGACGGAGCGGGCGAATCCCGTGTTTCAAGCCCTAGTGCCCGGCCTGCCGCCAAACGAGGAAAGCGTCATGCGGCGGACCATGGCGCGCATCATGCTGCCGATTGCGAGGCTTTCCATTCCCGGGCTGACCGACTACGACTTGCGGCCGGTCGGCGCGTCGCGGCATGTGGCGGTTGTGGCCATCGAGAAGCGTTACGCTGGGCAGCCGCTCAGCGCGATCCATGCCGCCTGGGGATCGCATTGGCTGCGGTTCGCGCGAGTCATGGTGGTGGTCGATGCCGAGGTGGACGTGCGCGACGCGGCCGCGGTGGAGCGCGCCCTCGCGTTGCACTTCGATCCAGGACGCGACGTGGTTATGGGTGGGGGGCCGCCCGACCCGATCGACCCGGTGGTCTCCGGCGGCGCGATGCCACAGCGCATGGCGCTGGACGCTACGCGCAACCTGCCCGGTGAATGCGCCGGTTTGGCCTCGCAACCGGCCGATATCGGCGAGGAAATCGCGCGGAAAGTGACGGCCCGATGGCCCGAATACAAACTGGGTTTCGAGTGAACGAGAGCGACGATGGCAAACGCGGTCGATAAATCGGCATTGCGAGTTCGGCGGATGTTCGGGCAGATAGCGCCCCGGTATGACTTGGTCAATCATCTGCTTTCGCTGTCGATCGACCGGTGGTGGCGTCGACGAGCGGTGCGGTTGGCGCCGCCGCGCGGGACCGAGCCTATTCTCGACGTATGCACCGGCACGGCCGATCTCGCGCTGGCCTACCGGCGGGCGAGCGACGAGGCCGTGAGGATTGTCGGTGCCGATTTCTGCCGCCCCATGTTGGCCGTGGCAAGTGGAAAGTGCCGGCGGCTAGGCGATCGGGGCCGGGTGGACCTGGTCGAGGCCGATGCCCTGCGGCTGCCGTTCCCGGACGATATGTTTCAGTTGGTGAGTGTGGCGTTCGGGCTGCGGAATATGGCCGATATGGAGGCCGGGCTTGCCGAGATGTCGCGTGTGTGCCGTCCGAGGGGCCGCGTGGCCGTGCTCGAATTCTCCATGGCTTCGGCATGGCCGATTGGCCCACTTTACCGATGGTACTTTCGGCGGCTGTTGCCCTGGATTGGGCAGGCGGTGGCTCGCAACGAGGAGGCGGCGTACAATTACCTCCCGGCCAGCGTGGGTGCCTTCCCTGAAGGTCAGGCATTGGCCGAACGCATGCGCGCGGCCGGTTTGCGCGACGTGTGGTTCCGCCCCTTTACGTTCGGCGTCAGTACTCTGTACGTGGGTGAGAAATGAGACGCAATGTCGTGGTTGCCATTACCGGAGGGAGCGGCGCGCCCTACGCCGTCCGATTGCTCGAAGCCCTATTGGCCACCGGCGCCGACGTTCACTTGACCATCAGCGGGGCCGCGCAAGGCGTGCTGAAGCAGGAACTTGACGTTGCGGTCGACCTCGACTATTTCCAAGAGTCGCAGTTGATGCTCGACACCGGCTCGATCCTGAAGGACGCGAAGCTCCAGAAGTTGCGGTCGCTTTCGGGAATATCGAGCGAGTCGAGCAACGTGCTGGCCGTGGCGTCGGGGAAGCCTGGCGTCTTGGCCTACCATCACTACCGCGACAGCATGGCGGCCATCGCCAGCGGATCGTTTCTGACGGACGGGATGGTCATCTGCCCGTGCTCCGGCGGAACGCTCAGTGCGATTGTCAACGGTACCTGCGCAAACCTGATCCATCGCGCGGCCGAGGTCCACCTGAAGGAGCGCCGCACACTCATCCTCGTCCCGCGCGAGGCGCCCCTTTCGATCACACAGATTGAGAACATGCGTCGCGCCGTGCAGGCAGGGGCCGTCATGCTGCCTGCCATGCCCGGCTTCTACCACGGAGTAAAATCGATTCGCGACTTGGTGGACTTCATCGTCGCTCGCATCCTGGACCAACTCCAGATTCCCAATCAGCTCATCGAGCGTTGGGGCGGCTGATCCGGGTCAATCCAGGAATCCGACCAGGTCTTGGCTTCGGCCGGGTTGCTGGAGCTTCCGGACGGCCTTGGCTTCGATCTGGCGGATACGTTCGCGGGTCACTTTGAAAATGTGTCCCACTTCTTCGAGCGTGTAGCTGTAGCCGTCGCCGAGGCCGTATCGCAGCTTGATGATCTCCCGCTCGCGGTAGCTGAGCGTCTTAAGCACCTTCGCGATTCGGCCGCGCAGCATCCCTTGCGTGGCGCCGCTGGCCGGGGCGCGAACACCACCGTCGGGCAGTAGGTCGCCGAATTGGCTGTCCTCGCTGTTCCCCACCGGGCGGTCGAGGCTGATCGGATAGCGGCTCATGGCCAGGACGCGCCGGGCTTCGTCCACACAGGTTTCGGCGGCGCGGGCAGTTTCCTCGATCGTCGGTTCGCGGCCAAGCTTTTGCAGCAAGGCGCGCGATACATTCCGTACGCGCGACATGGTTTCGACCATGTGGACCGGAATGCGAATGGTCCGGCTCTGATCAGCCACGGCCCGGGTAATAGCTTGGCGAATCCACCAGGTGGCGTAGGTGCAAAACTTGAAGCCGCGGCGATACTCGAACTTATCGACCGCGCGCATCAGACCGGCATTGCCTTCTTGGATCAAGTCGAGGAAGCTCAGGCCGCGGTTGCGATACCTCTTGGCGATGGAGACGACCAAACGAAGGTTGCCTTCGGAGAGACCGCGCTTGGCCTCTTGGTATTCGGAATAGATCGACTCGAGATACTTCACGCGGTTGCGGAGGCTGGTGGGCGTTTCCTGAGTCGCGCGGAGAATGTTCCGGTACTCGACCCGCCACGGCTCGCGGCGACGCGCCCACCCGTGAACGGCTGAATTGTTCCGGTGATCGCGAATGCGCGCCTGAAGCTCGTCTACCCGCTGGCTGAACTCTTGGAGCGTCTTGAACATCGGCTCGATACGCTGATTGCGCAGGCCCAACTCCTCAATGAGTCGGACCGCACGGCGGCGGCGACGGCCCAGGCGACGCCATGCCGCCCGACGCTCAACCCGCGGACGCGACTTGCTCGTGGCAATTTGGTAGTCGCGATGGTTCCGCTTGATGAGCGTTTCCAGGGTGCGCAGGTTGATTGGGAGCCGACCGAGAATCTGATGCTTCTCGAGCTGGTCGGTTACGGAAACCTGCACAGTGCGGTCGAATGGTAATTCACCGAAATGAACGCGGCGCAGCACCTTCACCGCCGTTCGCATGACGAAGTCGCATTCGAGCACCTTCCGTCGGAACTTGGCGCGACTGATCTCGATACGCTTGGCTAGGGCAATTTCTTCCTGGCGGGCAAGCAATGGGATCTCGCCCATTTGCGTCAGGTACATGCGCACGGGGTCGTCCGACCACGACTCTTCCTCTTCGCGGAGCAAGAGGTCGTCGGTGCCAGCGTCCAATTCGGCATCCGACTCATCGTCGCCGTCAGAATCTTCGTCCAACTTCCCCGTCTCCACGTTGGACTCATCCCCATCGGAGTCCATCAAGCCAAGGCCGATTTCTTCGCGGGAGTTGGATGAACGATCTTCCAGGTCTTCCAGTATTGCGTCGTACAAAGCAGTACTCCTAACG
>CAZASB010000289.1:0-6125 GCA_964487655.1 uncultured Planctomycetaceae bacterium | reverse complement strand
AAAGAAGCGGCTTGTTTGACCCACCCTACCTATCATGAATAATCCGGGCTAGCCCCGCAGTACCCCACGGCGAACGCGCGCTCTGCGTAAACATGACAATTCAGGTAAAGTAGCGCCAGGAAGTGCTTTCGTTTCTAATGGTGGAGTTGATTCACCACCCATTAGGAGACATTGCTCATGCTCGAAGTCATTGCACCGGAAGTCAAGTCCGCAGAAAGTGATTGCTATCGATGGCAAGTCGGTTCGACGCTGCGGCACGGCGGGAGCCTCGCCCACCCGGCGTTTCACCCTAACGGAACCATGTCGCTCGCCCGATGGCAAGGTGGCGGTATATCGCGTAGAATGGACTCTCTTGCGTTCAAGTGACAATTGCCGCCGCCTTTTTCGTGCGGTTGGCGCCGGTTGACAAATCTGAAGGACTTGCGGCTGCCTATGTTTTTCTCTCTTGACGGTGGTGATGGCACCGGGAAATCGACTCAGTGTCGGCTTCTGGCCGACTGGCTGCGAGCCGACGGTCGCGACGTGGTCACGTGCCGCGATCCGGGCAGTACGCCGTTGGGAGAGGCGATTCGCGACGTGCTACTGAATCGTCATGATTTGAGCATCCACCGCCGAAGCGAGATGCTTTTGTACATGGCGGCCCGGGCACAACTAGCTGAGGAGATCGTTCGCCCGGCTCTGGCGGCGGGGAAGAACGTGCTGGCCGATCGCTATCTGCTGGCGAACGTCGTCTACCAGGGATACGGGGGTGGACTGGATGTCGATACGCTCTGGGAAGTGGGGCGGGTGGCTACTGGAAACCTCATGCCGAAGCTGACGATTGTGCTCGACGTACCGGCGGAAGTGGCTGCAGCCCGCCTGACGGGAACCCCCGACCGCATGGAGAGCCAGGGAACGGCGTTTCATGCCCGAGTTCGCGAGGGTTTTCTTGCCGAGGCAGCGAGGCGTCCTGGAGAGATTCGCGTCGTGGACGCTTCCGCAGGTATCGAAGACGTGCAGAAGGCTATAAGAGACGCCGTGACCCTCGTATTGGCCGAACCGATCCCTTTGGCTCGCATCGCGAGGTAGACCAAAATGGCATGGCACGGAATCGAGGCCCACGATCGGATTGTCGAGCAGTTTCGCCGGGCGATTCAGCGCGGACGATTGGCCAGCAGCTTCCTATTCGTTGGCCCCGAAGGGGTGGGGAAGCGGACTTTCGCCATCCGTCTTGCCCAGGCGTTGCTGTGCGATACGCGGCCCGATGCGAAACTGGACCCGTGCGAAACGTGCCCGGCATGTCGACAGGTGGCAGCGGACAGCCATCCTGACGTGCATCTGGTGGGCCGGCCGGCCGACAAGTCGTTTCTGCCGTTGGAATTACTGATTGGCCCCAAAGAACATCGTGGGCATGAGGGTTTGTGCCACGACATTTCGTTGCGGCCCTATTCGGGAAAACGACGGATTGCGATCATCGACGATGCCGACTACCTGAATGTCGAGGGGGCAAACGCCCTACTGAAGACCCTCGAAGAGCCGCCGCCCAAATCCATCCTCATCCTCGTCGGCACAAGTCCAGCTAAGCAGTTGCCTACGATCCGATCTCGCTGCCAATTGGTGCGTTTCGACCGACTGCCAACGAAGATCGTGGCTAACCTGCTCGGGCAAGAAGGGGTTTTGAAGGAGCCGCACAGGGCATCCGAACTGGCTCAATACAGCGAGGGCAGCTTAACCCGAGCCGTGGAACTAGCGGATCCTGAACTATGGTCGTTCCGAGACACCCTGTTCGATCGGCTGGCTGCTTCCGAGGTCGATAGCGTCGGTTTTGCCAAGGTCGTCGCGGTATTTGTCGATGCGGCAGGCAAGGCGGCCCCGCCACGTCGGGCACGCCTTCGACAGATCGTGCGTTTTGCTACGCAGTTCTACCGGGCGTTGCTTCTTGCCGAGAGCGGGGTGTCTTCGAGCGACGACGAGACGCTGCAACGATTGGTCCATCATGCGATGGCCGCTGGTGGTGCGCGGGGGGGACAGCAAGCGGTCGCGCGGCTGGAGCGCTGCCTGGAGGCCGCCGAGCAGATCGACCGCAACGCCAATCAGACCACGCTGATCGAATGCTGGCTGGACGACTTGGCCGCAGCAACGCCCTAGCCCGCTATGGTTGCCTTGGTGTGTGCAGGCATGCTGCCGTGTCTTTCGCAAGTGTGGCGATAAAGTTTCTCGTAACCATTCACGGGGCGGCGCAGGCAGTTTTCGCCGCTAAATGCAAAGAGGACAGTTTCTCCAGCCGGCGTAAACAGCGACGTACAATACCAAAAACTTCCCCCCGGGAGCAAAAAACGGCTCGCACCTCTTGACTATCGGCCAGAAATGTGAATAATGAAAGAACTGTTGTGGGTCATGTTGTTTTCCCGGGGGGCCTTGGCGCATTCTGTCGCATTGAGCCCGGGCGTTCTCATGGCGGGTTGGGTCACGAAGCTGTAAGGGGAGTCTTTGTCGCGACCCTGTTTTCTATGTATTCACTGCGATTTGATCGTTAGACGGAGTTGATCTGGAATGCGGAATGTGTTTGAGGCGATTTTGGAGTTTGGTCACGACGAAATGTTCTCGCCCGTCGAAACGGACGATTTCCGTGCGACGGATGCACCGGCTGGTTCTCGGTCGAAGATCGAGATTCTAGCAGAGCGAATTCAACGTGGCGAGCCCCTTTGGCATCCAGAGGACCGCACCGACTATAGTGGCTTGACTGGCGCGGTACGCCCCCGGAGCTAACTGCCGAGAACACCGGTAGCGTTTGCTACCGGCACGGAGCGTGCTGCGCGCTCTTCTGGGTTACGGCGTGAGAGCCGAACCGATTCCCACGAGGTCATCCGCGGAGTCCTGGGGAGCGTTCGCCGTGCGTTCTAACTCCTCCCGCAATATGCGTATATTGCGCGGCGCTTCGATCCCGAGGCAGACCCGGTCGCCCCCGACGGCGATGACCGTTACCACAATCTCGTCGCCCAGCCGAATGCGTTGTTGCGTTTTTCTGGAAAGAACCAGCATTGAGGCACCTCCATGTTGCCTTGGTGTAATACTGTATACATGGGCCTGACGACTGGTTGCGAGGAGGGTGGGTAAAACCCGCCCTCCTCGCTTCGTCGTCAAAATTATGCAGCCGCACAATCAAAGCGCGTGGTTTCGATCAACTGCGTCTTTAGAAAGCGTTCGCCATGCGATCCATAGAACAGAACTTGATTACGGTCCATGTCCCAAATCGCCGTGAATCTGGCGGCTCGCGGACCGTACAAGCAGAAATAGATTCCGCATTGTCGTCCGGCACGTTGCAAAACGCGTTCCGTGATGGGAAACGCGTCTATTTGAAGTTGGTTATGCTCGCAAAGGGTTAGATTGATATAGTCTCGAAGGTCATCCGTGCTGTTAATCTGATGAAACCGCGTTGCCATTGCGGGGAACGATCTCCTGAATGCGTACGGAATATGCGTGGGATATGCAGTGCCGCACAGGTTAGGGAAGATAGTGTAAGTGCCAATAGTAAATGCTATCGGCAGAATGGATCGTTTTCATTCGGGATGCTAACGCCCGTTGCTGGGTACCGACTACCCTCATGGAAAAAATATAACTCCTTTACGGGAAAGGAGATACGAACTTCCGAGTATTGCCTGGGCACGGCAACCGGAAAAAACGACTAAAGTCGCTTCACGTCGGAAAAATCGTTGAGGTCAACCTAGTCTTCCAGCTTTTCGTAGCATGCAAAGACTTCCGCGACCTTGCCCTCTTTCTCGTCGCCACAGTGAAGCAAGACTCGGTAGCGGAAAGTCATTTCCTCGCCCTTCGGCAGCGTGTACTCGCCGCTCTTCGTAGGCGACGGGAAGTCGCTGAGCCCGAACGGGTTGGCCGCAAAAAGTCCGTACGTCCGAACGTGCCAGTGAGTCGGGTATCGGAAGCTGCTTGGGTGGTTTAGGATGGCAACGCCGACGATGTCGCCAGCGACCGGTCCGTGATAGTCGACCCATGCGGCTGGTTGGCCCCAGGCATCGCGATCGACTTGACCTTTGCTGTTGACGATCTTCCCACCCAGTTTGGCGTCAACCTTCATCGTGGCGGCTACCCGGACGCCGAACGATCCCTCCTTCGTATCGCCGAAAGTGACCGAGCCTTCGGTTGCTTTCAGGATGATCGTGAAGTCGATATACCGGCTGTCGCCCAGAGTCCCGAATTCAATGGTACGCTCGTCCTCCAAGACCTTCTGGCCATCGGGGGCGAGCCAGTCGTTCACCGAAACAATCTTGGCCGTCCTGCCGCTTTTGATCTCTTTGAACTCGCGGTGTTTGGTGATTTCCTTATGCCAGAAGCTGTATCCGTTGACATCGCCGTGTGTGAACCAGAAGGACGCCTGGTGCGGATGGTCGTTCCGCTCGCCCTCAACTCCCTCAATCATCGGGTACGATCGAGTCATCGGCTTGCCGGTTGGACCAATAATGGGCCACAGAATCGGTTTTCCGCGGACCTCGGTGAGATATTCAGTGAACAGCTTGCCGTCGATCTTCACCACAACGCCCTTCTCCGATTTCTCGGCCGTTACCTGGGCTGGCGAACGGTTTACCGTCGTCAACATAGTGAACAGGATCAGGGACACAGCAAGGCATTGTTGTTTCATCATGATACCTCCAAGGTGGGGAATAAAAAGTCAGGTCGACAGTCCGCGCGGAGACTCTACAAACACACCTATAATAGCACGCCTCACCGGCAAGCCGCAACCGCTGACAGACGATCACCCGTCTTGAGGGGGCCTTTGCGTCACAGTCACGATGAGTTCGATCTTCTTCCCGTCGCGCATGAGACCGACGGTTGCCTTCGAGCCAATTGCGGTGCCTGCCACGGCGAAGCTGAGCGAGGAGGGATCAGGCACGGGTTTGCCATTCCACTCGATAATGGCGTCCCCGATACGGATAGCGGCCTCGTCCGCCGGCGAACCGGGCAGAACACCGGTAACCAACGCGCCCTTTGTGCCGTCGAGCCCGAACCGTGCGGCCAGATTGTCGTCGAGCGATTGTAGGGCCACGCCTAGCCAGCCTCGGGCCACGGTACCCGTGTCGCGGAGCTTTTTGTACACGTCGCGCACAATCTGGCTTGGAATGGCGAAGCTGATACCCAAATAAGCAGGACCGTATATCGCCGTATTGATTCCCACCACCTGGCCTTGGAGGTTCACCAGGGGTCCACCACTATTGCCCGGGTTGACTGCCGCGTCGGTCTGGAGGAAGTCCTCGTAGTTGATGTCTTGGACCACCCCGCGTCGGCCCTTCGCGCTGACGATGCCGGCCGTCACCGTTTGTGCAAGTCCGAACGGGCTGCCCACGGCCAGCACGGGATCGCCGACCTCCAAACGCTCGCTATCGCCCCAGGGTGCGGCAGTCAGTGTGTGCGTCTGCACCTTGAGCACGGCAAGATCGCTGAGCGGATCGACGCCGACAACCGTGACGTTCCGGACGGTCTGACCGTCATGGAGTTTAACAACGACCTCCGTTGCCTTGTCAATGACATGGAAGTTCGTGATGATATAGCCTCCCTCGTCGACAATGACGCCGGAGCCCTTGCCTTCGGCCCGATAGCGGGGGAAGCGGTCGCCGAACAACGTGGACAGTTCATCCTCATGGGCCGGTTCGATCGACCGGCTGGTTTCGATACCGACCACGGACGGCTCAATTGCCTTGGCGACAATTCGATACCGGCTGACGTGTTCCGGGAACTCGGCGAGTTGGACACGGGCCACTTCGGCTTCGGCTCGCGCGCGGCCCCGGGTAACCGCAAACTGAACCTGCTCGGTCACGTAAGGGACCAGGAGAATCGCCACGGCCATTAGCAGAAGGAACAGCAGCCACGGGAGCCGTCCAGGCGACTGCCTCGCCTCGGCGCGATAAGAAGGGGGTTGGCTGGGAGGTACGGGATCAAGCCGTTCGTCGTACATTGGGACTCTCGGGTGAGGCTTTGCGTTACTGCGGATCGTCTCTTCCACTATTATAGCCAGAACCCATTCCTCTGTCGCGAAGGAACCGCTTGACCAGCCGCCGCGGCAGATCCCAAGCCCGGAACGCCCCCAATGTGGGCAGTTGACATATCGTCTTACGCCGCCTATCGTGGTATTG
>CAZASB010000288.1:4394-6132 GCA_964487655.1 uncultured Planctomycetaceae bacterium | reverse complement strand
AAACAATTGGGACAATTGTTCTACACTGGGTATATTTCAATCTGCCGGTCGCCTTCGGGTGTCGCGCCTTGACAAGGATCGTACAGTTTCGTGAAATGTGGGCAGTTTTTCAGGGCGATGAGCATCCACGGGAGAACATGCCCCGTTTTTTGTGACGCGGCGAGCCGGCTGTCTACCAGGATGGGCGGACTCCCTTTGCTCGTGACAAAGCGGGACGCTCGTCGTCGTCCTCCCTATGGCTGATCTTAGTTTCCCCAAAAAGAACTCCTGCCTCGAATCGCCCATGACGCTCGTAACACAATTGCTTGGCCTACCTTCGTGTCCGCTCCAGCAGGCAGACGCAGTCGTCTTGCCTGCTCCGATGGAGCGGACGGTTTCCTATGGTCCGGGCACGTCGGGTGGTCCGGCGGCCATTCTTGCGGCCAGCTCGCAGGTTGAACTGTTTGACGAAGAGACGGGCGTCGACTTCGACGAGGCACCGAGAATTCACACGGCAACGGTCGTGATGCCTGGCGATTCCCCGGAGGCCGACCTAGCGGCCATCAAAGCCGCCGTTGCCCAATTTCGCGGCAAGTTCGTCCTGACGCTTGGTGGCGAGCATACGCTTACCCAGGCGGCCGTGGCTGGGCTATGCACCAATATGGAACGGCTCACGATCGTCCAGATTGATGCCCATGCCGACCTGATCGACCGGCTCGACGGTCTGACGCTGAGCCACGGTACCGTCATGCGTAGGCTTTGGGAGCGAGGGGTGAACCTAGTGCAGTTGGGCATCCGCAGTCTCTCTCGCGAGGAGTTCGATCTGATCGGCACGGGCGAACGCATTTGCACCTACTTCGCACACCAGTTGCCGGATCGGTTCGACGAGGCGCTCGATACCCTCCGCCAGCTTGAGGGCGACGTCTATCTGACCATCGATATTGACGGGCTCGACCCGAGCGTGGTCCCGAGTACGGGCACGCCGCAGCCGGATGGGCTTTCGTGGCGACAGACGATGGCGCTGCTTCAGGCCGTCACCTCCGCGCCCCGCGCCCGGCTCTTGGGCGCCGATCTGGTCGAGTTCATCCCTTCCCCGCACTTGCCCGGTTGCGACCTCACTGCGGCCAAGCTGGCCGTGAAGACCCTAGCTTGGTGGCACGCCGCGCGAAGGTAGCTCAGCCTTGCTTTGGTAGTTCTATGCCCATGGCGGCCATGAGCATTTGCATGTCTTCCCACGTGGGGCGTTTCGCGTTGGGATTCCGCAGTAGATAGGCCGGGTGATAGGTACACAGAACCTTGATCCCTTGGTAGTCGTGGAACCGTCCGCGAAGTTTTCCCAGCGACTGGGTCGTTTCAAGCAGGTTCTGCGCGGCGCAAGCGCCCAGGCAACACAGATACTCGGGTTGAATGATACGCAGTTGAGCGTCGAGATACTCGTGGCAATTGGCGACCTCGGCAGGCGTGGGCGTTCGATTGCCCGGCGGGCGACAACGCAGGATGTTCAGAATGTACACGTCCTCGCAACTCAACGTGCAGGCGGCAAGGATCTTCGTGAGCAATTGGCCCGCCGCGCCCACAAACGGCACGCCCTGCCGGTCCTCCTCGGCGCCCGGCGCCTCGCCGCAGAGGACGAGCCGAGCGTTCGGGTTGCCCGCGCCGAACACGGTTTGCGTCCGCGTTCGGGCAAGCTCGGCGCACCGGGTGCATTGGGCAACGACGCTGGCCACCTCGGCCAGGGCCTCCACGCGTGCCTTCGCTC
>CAZASB010000288.1:0-4294 GCA_964487655.1 uncultured Planctomycetaceae bacterium | reverse complement strand
CCTGCGCCTTCGCTCCCTGCGCCTTCGCTCCCTGCGCCTTCGCTCCCTGCGCCTTCGCTCCCTGCGCCTTTGCATGCGAAGACCCCTGCGTTGTGGTCCGCCGTTCCACTGCCGAGGGTATTGAGGTGGGTGCGGGTCGAGCCGAACGCTTGGGCAAATGCGTAACCCCTGCCCGCGCAAGGCTTTCCAGCCGTTCGATGACGGCCTCGACGGCTGGGTGGCGGGGCGGGGGAGAAGGCTTGGGCATGGGAGCGATCCAACCGGAGTGTGGTGGTAGATGTGATCTTCCTGGAGGCAAGCGGGCTGGAGGCAAGCGGGACAGTCCTTCGCCCCGCGCCTGTCATGAGAGTCCAGTATTCCGCACATCGCCCCGAGAGGCAAGGCCTGCACTTGCGGGGGTTTCACCTCCACCTCGACTGCCCATTGCATTTCGGATTCTGTCATCGCCTCGTCATTGGGGGGGCGTTTGGCGTTCCCTTCGAAAGTCGCATTTGCTCAACCGCAAGCGTTCTGGCGACATGCCACTGGAACGCAGTACTCAAGCAGTGTATCATGGTGGCATGGGTGTACCACAGGTGGTAATCGTCGGGCGGCCGAACGTCGGCAAGTCGAGTCTGTTCAATTGGCTCGTGGGACGGCGTATTGCCATTGTCGACCCCACCTCGGGAGTGACCCGAGATCGAGTGACACACCTGGCGGAGGTCGATGACCGGTTTGTCGAACTGGTCGATACGGGGGGGATGGGCGTTGAGGATTCCGACCAACTCACCGACCACATCGAACACCAGATTGAAATGGCCATTGATTCTGCCTCGGTCATTCTATTCGTAGTCGATAGCCAGCAAGGACCGCTGCCGCTCGATGAGGAGGTAGCCAAGCGACTCCGCTACGTGAAGGCGCCGGTTCTCTTGGTGGCCAACAAGACCGATTCGGAATCACTGAACCAACAGATCGCCGAGTTCTACCGCTTCGGGCGGAAGGTCTTGCCAGTCAGTACGACGGCCAACCGCGGGCGAGCGGACCTATTACAGGCGTTGGCCGAGAAGCTGCCCGTTCGCATCGACGACGACGAAGCGCCCAGCGAGCCTACGATGAAGGTTGCCATTGTCGGCCGCCGGAATACGGGCAAGAGCACGTTCATCAACACGCTGGTCGAGGCCGAGCGGATGATTGTCAGCGAGGTGCCTGGTACCACGCGCGACAGCGTCGACGTGCGTTTCGAACTCGACGGCAAGGCGTTCCTGGCCATCGATACCCCGGGCATTCGGCGGCGCAAGAGCGTATCGACCGATCTGGACTTCTACAGCACGCACCGCGCGGAACGCAGTATTCGCCGGGCCGACGTCGTGCTTCTGTTCTTCGACGCTACGCAGCGCATCAGCAAGGTCGATAAGCAGCTTTGCGACTACATCGCCCGCGAGTACAAACCCTGTATTTTCGTCGTGAATAAGTGGGATCTACTGGCCGACAGCATGCCCACGGAAAAATGGGTCCACTACTTGCGTGATACCTTCCGCACCATGTGGTACGTTCCCATCGCTTTTATTACCGGGCAGACCGGGAAGAACCTCAAGGCGCTTCTGAACCATTCGCAAATGCTGTTCAAGCAAACGCGAAGCCGCATCGCCACGGCCGGATTGAATAAGCTGATACGCGCGGCGTTGGAGCATAACCCGCCGCCGATCTATCAGAATCGGCGTCCAAAGATTTTCTATGCCACGCAGGTGGGCGGACAGCCGCCCACCATTGTGCTGTTCTGCAGCGAGCCGCGGGCGCTTTCCGCGCAGTACCAACGCTACCTGCTGGGCGTGTTCCGCGACCGGCTTGATTTCGGTGAAGTGCCCATTAAGCTTTACTTGCGAAAACGGGCTCAAACCGACACTCGTGACGAAATCAACGCCGAGATCAAGGCCGAACAACCCTAGTAGCCATGTACGAGCAGTTCGAGCACACGGCCGACCTGGGATTACGCATCCGCGCGGCGAGCCTGGAAGAGCTATTTGCCGAGGCGGCTCATGCGCTGACTGACACACTTGTCGCCCAGCGTGGTTCCGTCCGACCCTCCGAACGAAGAGCCATCCAGCTCGAAACGGCCGATCGAGTCGACCTGCTGCATGACTGGCTGGCCGAACTGCTCTACTTGTTCGCGGACGAACGCATGCTGTTCAGCCGGTTCGACGTATCCCTGCTTCCCGATGGACTGGAAGCGATTGCCTGGGGCGAATTGCTCGATCCGAACCGACACGAAATCGAACTGGAGATCAAGGCCATCACCTACCACGGCCTGAAGATCGAGCCTACTGCCGACGGCGAATGGCTGGCCGAGGTGATCGTCGACCTGTGAACGGCGGCACGCTTGCCGTCCGCATGTTAAGAATCGGTCTGAACATCGCTTTTGGAAGTGGCCCAAAACTTGTGCTTGCGTTTCGCGTAACCGTTCACAGGGGGACTGTCCCCTTCGCATTTAGCGGCGAAAACTGCCTGCGCCGCCCCGTGAACGGTTACCCTTTCGCGGCGTTTGTGATAAGGTGAGTGCGTGCTTCGGCGATGACCTCCACGCATCGCCTTCTTCCTGAAAGTAGGGTGGGTCGAGGTACACGAGATCCACCACCGCCTCACACAATAGGCCCCATGCGATAGGCCCTCCGCCTATCCGCTCCCAACCGATCCGCGCCCGTGCTGCGTGCGCGCATTGAACCCGTTACACCCATTGCACCAAGGCAACCTCCGTGCCCATTCCGCGCGCCGGCGTCAGCCCGGGAGACCGAACCATGACGCCAACCGACGTAACCGACCCTCCGCAACAGCCGCCGTCGCTTGCCCGGCAGGCGTGGAACCTGGCCTGATCGCTGGCCGATTTCGTGGCCAACGGCTGCAAGACGGTGATCGAAGCCGAGTATCGCGAGCGGCTGGCGGTTTGCGACACGTGCAAGTACCGCCGCGACACTCGCTGCATGAAGTGCGGCTGCCGGCTGGCATTGAAAGCCTGCGGCCGGGCATTCACCTGTCCCGTGGGCAAGTGGCCCACCCCAAAGTCGCCGCCATTGGCGGCTGAACCGGAAACGCCGCCTCATCAAGTCGGCGATGCAAGCGAAACGAACACTGCATTTCAAGGAGACCGTTCATGAGTAAGCAATCAAGTAGACTCCGGGCGGGCAGGCGTCAGGCCATGCTCGAGCTACCCCATCTCTGCCTTCCTGACCGACTTCGCGAACGCCGCGAGGACGAGTCGCTACTGCGAGGCCGGGGCCGCATCACGCGGGCGTGGCTGCCGGTGGATCCGTGCTGCTGCGGCCCGTGCGACTACATCGGATTGATCCGCGCGGACGGTAACCAGCGGATTCACTGGCACGCCGAGGGTGGTATTAGTGTTTCGGCTCCTCCTCACTATTGGAATGACCCATGATGCACCGAAGATGCCATGGATTTCAGCATACTGGCGGGCACTGCGGAACGCCCCCTGAGTTCTTGGGGGACCTTTTCTGAAGGAGACCAGGCGCGTTGCGGGAACACGCCCTACAAATGCCAGAATGAGTGGTACATCACATGGACTATTGGCTGCGACCGCGAGAACGACACTTGGCGATTATCCTCGTATGCCTATCAAATGGTGGCTTACTGCTTTGATAGTCCTTGTAGCAACCTGATATACCTCTACTACGGCGGGGCTACCCCAATCGATCTGGCCATCGAGGACGACGGCAAGCTCACCGGCAGTTACACCGTTGAGCTTAACCCAGACCAAACAAGCTACGTGTGTCCCGAAGAATGCCGTCACATTTGCGGCAACGAAACCGTGACCCTTACCGTGGAGTTCAACCCATGATCCCCAAACAGGTCCATCTGATTTGGCTCGGCCCTGCTAATGCTATCGCCCAACGGGCGTAAGATCAGTGGCGAGCCCTGGCACCCGACCATGCCGTTCACGTCCATTCGGACGCTTCGCTTCTGCTGCCGGAACTGCGCGCCGCATGGGACGCCGTGGAAGAGCGCGAGCCGCATGTGTACTGGATACGACGGAGCGACTTCCTGCGCTGGTCCATTCTGTTGACCCAAGGCGGGTGGTACTTCGATTGCGACCTGCGGGTATCGAAACCATTGGAAGAGATCGAGAAGGATGCCCACGCCCAGCCCCATCAACTGGTCATCCGGTCCACCGCGGATCGGGAATCGTTCTATCTGAGCGACGCGATGGGCTGCCGCCCCGGTTGGGCCGGTGCGGATGCCGTCCTTGACGGCCTGAAGCAAGCCAAGTACTACCCGCCGTGGGACTATGGCTGGGCAATGGAGCACC
>CAZASB010000287.1:0-6138 GCA_964487655.1 uncultured Planctomycetaceae bacterium | reverse complement strand
ACCTCTGCGCCCCGACATCTCGCCACCCCAATCACGGGATTATTGAGAACTTACAAAAAACGCACGGTCGGACACGATGTCCGCACGAGTGTCCTTTTAAGTGATTACGCGATCATCGATGGTGAAGCTGATCCACGGCACCGTCAACGGCGGAGTGACAATCAACAAGGGCGTGCTCCACCAGTTTTCTTCTATTTTTCAAGCACATACTTGGGTGCCGACATCTGCTGAGTCACAGCCAGAACGGCATTGAGATCCAGACCTATTGTGCCATCATCGCGTGCCTGCTGATCAGTCTCTGGACGGGCCACAAGCCGACGTTGCGAACTTACGAGACGATCTGCTTCTACTTCTGCGGGCTGGCCAGCGAAGATGAATTGCTGGCCCACATCGCCAAACTGCAAAGACACGACAGCTTACCCTTCCGGTCTGCCCTCGCTGGCCGTCCGCCGTTCGCTGCCGCGCGGTCGGCGCCACGCACGTCCCGCAACCGCTTGTAGCACGCTACTCGCCCCCGCTTGCGCTCTCCCGCACTGATCCACCGCCGCCGCTACACACCCCCAACCACCAAGCAACAATCGTGCCGAACAGTATTGAGACACCCTTGTCAACTACCGCTCATTATGCCCCAGCCGTAGGGCGGCAAAATCTAGCACTTCCTACCATGTTGTTATGACACCCTTTCGACGTATATTTAGTTCCGAAGCACCACTTCTTGGCATCGACCATGGAAAGGGGGGTATCGTCTTGTACGCTGATGGCTTGCCGAGCCCTGCGCATATCATCATTCGTGCTGTAGGTTGTCAGACCTGAACCGCCGTAGTCGCATGTGAAGGCATGGTGTCGCCATATCCCGTGTATGTTGACAGCAGTTGACCAGGCGACGGCATCGTTATTACCGATGGTCATCCATAAGGCAATCGTCGCGGGCTAGATGGCGAGCGATGTCTCTGGCGAGTAGCTTCCCGGGTTCCACGGACGGCTGCAAAACCAGTATGTATGGGTCGGTCAGACCTCGGGCCCTCATCATTCGATCCAATGCCATCGCGCGCTGGACTGCGGGCTGCGTGATACCGAGGCGCCTGGCGGCCTCGCGTTCCGTACATCCTTGCTGACGAAGGGCAACGACCTGTTCGCGAAAACGCTCGCGCTGGGGCGGACCGAAAAGGTCAACTTGCATGGAACGGGAAAGGCTGGGCCGCAGACACGCGAACTGATCAGCCGAGGGCACAAGTGAAGCCAAGTTCAACGTGAAACGAGCCCGCAAGACGATGCGCTTGCTGTCGATGAGTTGATACGGGTGAACCGTGATCTTCGGAATCAGTCGGCGCATCAGCCGGCCGTATTCTGGAGAATTCCTGGCCAGTCCATTCATGGATTCCCTGGCGAGTTCGCGCACGGTTTCGACCGATGGAATCTCAATGGCGTGGCGCGGCAACCGCTCCACTTCCTCGCGGTCTACAGCCAACTGAGACTTCTGTTCCTCCAGCCGGCGCAACTCAGCCACCAGGGCGGGACTGCTCCCTGCTTCGCGGAGGGAGCCTACAATGTTTTCGATCGTCCGATCGAGCTTCTCCTCAATGCGGACAAGTTCGCGAAGCCGCTCTCCGCGTCGAGAGTCGAGCTGCTCGGCCTCTTCATGGACCATTACCGCTAAGGTGAGATCGAACTCAGGCAGTGAAGTGACTTCTCCAAAGATGGCCTCGGATATCTTCGTGGCGATGGTGGGACCATCGACGGTAATGCACATCCAGCAACGGTACTCGTAGGCGCCGCGACACAACAAGTGGTGTTTTTGGCCGTGTCCTCCATAAGGCGACCGGCAGATTGAAATATACCCAGTGTAGAACAATTGTCCCAATTGTTTGGGAACAGTTGGGACAACTGTTCTACATTCGGCAGGTAAGCTCGAACCTGCCGATCGCCTAACAGAGCAACCGGTCGCAAATGCCGCAATAGACATGTTGTCCCGGCCAGACCGTTCGTTTCCTCGGTCGCCCCAGACACGGGTGGTTTCCGGTGGGCCGGCCCGGCTTGCATTTCGCATTCCGGGCTGCGACCTTCTGCGTCACGCGGTCGTAGTAATCGGCCGGAAAGAAAGCCAAGTGCTCGCACACGCGCTCCAGACGATCATCTGGAGCCGCTTTGACCGAACGATATTTGCCGGTCTTGTTGAGCCGCTTGGATTTCATGCGGTTCCGTACACGGACCCCCTTCAGTATGGGATTGTAGGTGTTCCGTGCCACCATCTGGCCATTCCATTCTTTCCTGCGGCAATAAGGACCGGGGGACACCCCGGATGCGTTGAGCCAATCGGCAATCTCCGAGAAGCTGGTACCGTTGTCCAGTCGTCGGAACCATTCGGCTTAGATGGGCTCGGCGGCGGGATCCTTATGGAGTTCCTGGTCCGATTTGGCACTCGCCGGCTTCACATATCCAAAGACTGGGCACTGCACGACGCCACCCAATATGAAGCGATGACGCAGGGTCCGCTTGATGCGTTGCGACGTGTCCTTGTTGGACTGTTCGTGCTTCATTGCGGCGAACAACGCATGGAGTCGCCACTCTCCGGCAGTATCGATGCTGTCGTTGAGGGCCAGCAACCGCGTCTCCATGTCCTCGCAGGCCTCACAGAACAGGAATGCTTGCATGCGACGCATGTGGCGTCCGAGGTCCTCCATGGCAACCAAGTCGTATTGCCCGGTGGCCACCAACTCCTCGGCTTCGGCGACTTGCTGACGTTCGAGACACTCGCCGCTCCCTTGGCCAGAGAGAAACTTCCATTCCACCGGGCCATCATAGCGGTCGTCAACCCACTGCGTGAGCAACGCCTGCTGGTCCGCGAGACTCCTTGGATCTTGGTTCACGGTGCTAATGCGGGTGATGCCGATCACCCGCAGGATGCGACCGTTGCGTGGAGCCAAAGGTGGCTCCAGTTGATATCGTGCCATTGCACACCTCCGATTCGAGGGGTGTCTGCAACAGGCGGAATCGTTTGTCCCACTGGGACAAAACGAGCGGCAACAGGTGAGAATCCTTGACCAGAGACGAGTGCAGGAGACAGAACGTAACTCAAGCCGGGGCTTGGAGTTCTGATCGTAAGTACATCCTGCGCAACGACTTGCGGCAAGGGGCGGGACGAATCCCTCCAACTCACTTCCCAAGGGCAGTCTCGACTCCTGATAACTCCGTGCCAGAACCGCGTTTCGCTTATTCCGGCCCACCTTGTGGTGAACCGTTGGAATGTGGAATCGCGCGTTCATGGCCGTTCAGTCGGATACGTGCCGGTTTTCGTGCATCATGTTGGCCAGCCGCTTGACCACGGGGCCGGCGGCCGTGGCGGCGTCGCCGGCGTGTTCCAACGCAATGACGATGACGTAACGAGGTTTCTCGGCGGGCAGGTAGCCGGCGAACCAGGCGTGGGGCGGGCTGCCGGGCCGCGTTTCCGCCGTGCCGGTCTTGCCTGCCACGGAAATTGTGCCGTCGTGAATCGTCGCGTGGCCCGTGCCATTCGGATCGGCCACCACGCGGCGTAGTCCCTCGGACAGATGCCGAAGAATGGCATCGTTCAGTCCAGTAATCGGGCGCGGCGCGACGATCTTGCGGCCTTCGTCCTCGGAGTGCGCCGCGTCGGCGGAATCGGACGCCTGTTCGGTAAGCCCAACCCGAGCGAGAACGCGCGGAGTTACCAGTCGGCCGCCGTTGGCAACGGCTGCCATCATCCGCGCCACTTGCAACGGCGTGGCCGTGAGCGACCCTTGGCCGATGGCGGTCGCGTAGGTATCGGCCGTGCGCCACGAATGGCCCGCGGTCGATTCGGCGTTGACGGGCGTAGGTAGGATACCAGACGACTCGTTTGGCAGGTCGACCCCCGTCGGCTGCCCGAAGCCGAATCGGGCGGCCCAATCGACTAGCCGTTCCGCGCCCATCCGGCCTGCATGATGGAAGAAATAGACGTTGCAGCTTACGCATAGGGCGTCGGCCAGCGTGACGTCGCCGTGTCCCGTGCCACGGCGCGCGAACACGGCGCAACGGTATGCGTCCGGATGCTTGAGATACCCTTGGCAGAAGAGCGACTCCCGCGGCGCGAACTCGGGCCAGTCGAGCAGGGCCGCCGCCGTGACCACCTTGAACACCGAGCCGGGCGCAAGGGTCATGCGGCACACCCGGTCAACCAGCGGACCGGCCGGATCGTCCAGCAGCGGACGAACGGCCTGCTCCGAGCCGGAAAGGAACACGTCGGGATGGAATCGCGGCGCCGAGGCGGCAACCAACAGGTCGCCGGTTTGTACGCTAATCACCACGACCGCGCCGCCGCCGGGCCTGGCTTCGGGGTGCTCGACCGCGCGGCGGCGCAACGCAGAGTCGAGCAATTCCTCCGTCGCCCGCTGCAAGGCCGGATCGAGTGTCAGCACAAGATCCTTGCCAACACCCGGCTCCACCTCGCGGTGGGTCGATAGGATTCGGCCGCCATGGTCCGTCAGTTCCACTAGCGTGCCGCGGCGCCCACGGAGAAGGCGGTCATGCTGCGTTTCCACCCCGGCCCGTCCGACCAGGTCGTCGGGGTCGAACGCGGCATCGGTGGTCGGATCGTCTGGCCCGACCTTGCCCAGGTAGCCAATCACGTGGGCGGCCAGCGATCCGGCCGGATAAACTCGCCGCGTGCGAGCGACGATCTTCACCCCGGGGAACCGGTCCGGGGCACCCTCGATTTGCGCTGCGGCGGCCAGGCTCAGGTCGTCCGCCATCACGTGGTAATCGAGCTGCTCGGCAACCAATGTTTCGCGTCCGAGGCGTTCTGAAACACTTTGCGCGATGCGTTCGACGCGAGCCTGCGTTTGCGCAGCTTGCATGCGCCATCGGTCGGCGCTGCTGCCCGCCAGTTGGGTGAGACGCTGGACCAGTTCGGCGCGTTCGGCAAGCACGCGGTCCATCTCGGCGGCAAGGCGGTCCGGGTCGCTTCGCTCGGCACGGGTGAGCCGATGGCGTGCCGTCCGCCGCAACCAGCCCTCGTTGGCCGGCTCTTCAAGTTGGCGATAATGGATGGCCAGGGCGAGTACCTGCTCGTCGCGAGCGAGTACGGTTCCATCGCAAGCGAGGATGCGGCCCCGCGTGCCCGGCACGGACAGTTCACGTCGTAGCGGCTTCATTGCCCTTGCGCGATACTCTGGCCCGCCGGTCCACTCGGTTTGCACGGCGCGGGCGAACACCGCCGTCGTGTACACGGCGAAGACTAACGCAACCAAGCGCATCCGACGCCGCGGATCGGTTGTGTCCGGCGCCGTCCGTGAAGCTCTAAGTTGGTTCCAGTCGACGGGCATGGCGTCTACAGTCTATCGTTCCGATTAGTTTGCACCCAACCGACCACCATGAGAATCGGCACGGCGACGGCCGACGTGTACAGGGCTGCTCCCAGCGCGGCCGCGAGCTGTCTGGGAAACGGCATTGCCGCGGTGCCCAACGCACTCACCGTCGCGGCAACTCCCAGACACCAGACCATCATCGCGGCAGTCACCAACGTCAGACGCACGGCAAGCCCCCGGCCAGGCACGCGCGGCGGAAGCCAACCGAGCCCGAAACCCACCAGCAACATCCACGCCGCCCCCACGCCAACGCGGCCCGGCGAAATCAGATCGCCCAGCAGAGCCACCATGCCACCCGCCAGAAACGCCCAGCGATCGCGTGCCAACAGCACCCACGTGACTGCCACCAGCGCCACCAGGTCGGGCGAAACGCCGCGCACGGCAAGCATCTCGCCCAGCGAGGTGTCCAACACCGCCGCCACGTACACGCATAGGATCAGCAACAAGTATGCCATGAGTTTAACGAACACCCGGGTTTTCTGCCCGCCCCTTGGGGTGTTCGACTGTTCGTTCTATCTATAGAGGCACCAGAGTACCACACACCATACTTTACTTCCTGGCCAAAGTAAACCCCCTGAATTGTACTTGATCGGTAGCGGAAGTCGTCACATGGCGGAACGGAACGTGTTAATCGGTTTGAAAAAGGGGGGAACATGAATCTTCACTAATCGAAAATGTTTTGCTTCGGCTGTTTCTCTTCTTTTGATTAGTGTTCATTAGTGCTTAGCCCGGATTATTCATCTACGTAGGGTGGGTCGAGGTCGCGTAGATCGTT
>CAZASB010000286.1:0-6140 GCA_964487655.1 uncultured Planctomycetaceae bacterium | reverse complement strand
TTGGGACAACTGTTCTACATTCGGCAGGTAAGCTCGAACCTGCCGATCGCCTTAGTGGAATACACCGTCTTCCAGGACTTCGAGACTTAAGGAGTGCATTCAATGACCATGGACAAGAGCCTGCGGGTGCGTGCAGGTTTGGATCGCGCCCGTAGTGTACTGACTCGCGCGGAACGGATCACCCGGCTGAAAAGCGCGGATCGGTGGCAAGAGGGCGATAACCCCTTGGGACTGCCGAAGGTGCGAGTCTATAAACTCACACTGAAGAAGAAGAAAAAGAAGAAGGAAGACGAAGAAGAGACGGCGAAGTAGAGCCCCTCTTGTGGGTCTGGTGTCTTTGCGCGAAAAGGGTACCCATGCGGGTTCATCTCAACTACGGCCGGACCGGGCTCGATGTCGAGCTGCCCGAAGCCAACGTGGTGAAGGTGCTCAGGCATCAACCGGTCGATCCACTGCCTGACCCAGCCGCCGCGCTATGTGGTCGGCTGGCGGAGCCCGTTGGCTCGCCCCCTCTTGCCGAGCTTGCGCGGGGCCGGCACGATGCGTGCATCGTTATCTGTGACGTGACCCGCCCGGTTCCCAACCCAATTATTCTGCCGCCGCTGCTCGAAACACTTGAGCAGGCAGGCATTCCGCCCGAGCGGATTCGAATTCTTGTGGCCACGGGCATGCATCGCCCCAATGAGGGGGACGAGCTGCGGGCCATGGTGGGCGATTTCGTGTTCGACCACTACCGGATTGAAAACCACCACGGGCCGGATCTCTCCGAACATACATACCTGGGCGAAAGTCCGCGCGGGCTGCCCGTCTGGATCGATTCGCGCTACGTGCAGGCGGACCTGAAGATCACCACGGGGTTGATCGAGCCGCACTTCATGGCTGGCTTTTCGGGCGGGCGCAAACTGATTTGCCCAGGTATTGCCGCGTTGGAGACAGTCAAGCTCTGGCACGGGCCGCAGTTTCTCGAACATGAAAACGCTCGTAACGGCTGCTTCCTCGGCAATCCAGTACACGAGGAGAGCACGGCCATCGCGCGCATGGCCGGGTGCGACTTCATTGTAAACGTGGCGATTGACGACCAGCGCCGCATCCTGCAGGTGTTTGCCGGCGACATGGAGGCGGCATTGGAGAACGGCGTGGCGTTCGTTCGGCCCCTGGTTACCGACACCGTGCTGTCGCCAGTCGATATCGTGGTGACCAGCTCGGCCGGCTATCCGCTTGATACGACGTTCTACCAGTCGGTCAAGGGCATGGTCGGCGCGATGTCCATCGTCAGGCCGGGCGGCACGATCATCCTGGCCGCGAGCATGAGCGAAGGGATTGGCGGCAAGGAGTTCCAGGGCCTATTTCGCGACAACGCCTCGCTGGACCAGTTCATGCACCGCATTTTGCACGAAGGCCAGTTCGTCATGGACCAGTGGCAGCTTGAAGAGCTGGCCAAAGTCCGCCGTCACGCGAAGGTTCGCGTGGTGAGCGACGGACTTCCGGCCGAGGCGCTCGCCAGACTGTTCATCGACCCGGCCCCCAGCGTCGAGTCCGCCGTGGCCGATGCCTTGGCCGAATACGGCCCGCAAGCGACCATCGCCGTCATACCCGAAGGCCCATACGTGCTGGCGGAGCTGGGGGGGTAGGCGGGGTTGCTTACTACCGAAGGCACGGTGTGTCGAGCAGGCCACGTTACTGATCGTCATCGGCCGCAACTGGCTAACTTGTTTTCACGCGGACGGACCGCAAGACGCGATGAATGCGGCTTGTCGAGATCCATCCAAGGCTTGCGAGACCTTGACTCATTGAACGAAAACGATGCCATCCGAACGCGTCAGAGGATGTGGGAAACTTCAACCTGATCGTGGCGGATGGGCAAGGTAGCTTCAAATCCGGAACAGGGGCCATGCCGGTGAAGGGGCTTGATACTATCAAAGTGTCAAATCCACAAGATATTGTGTTCTGCGTGTTTGTGGGCCACAAAATGCAGAATATCCTGGACTGGGTAGTACCACAGCGACTAAAATTACCGCCGTCGGTTGGTTTTACCCATTTGGGGCCAGTCATCACGATCACACGATCACAAGGCCATAGTCAAGATGAACACGATTAAGGCTGTAGTTGTATGCGCGTTGCTTATTGGCCTCTGTCGAGCCTCGGCCCTGGCGTCGGTACTGGCGGTTGATGCGATGAAAGTGCCGGCAGAAACTGACAACACCGGCTTTGAAGCTTCTCTTACAAGCAACGTCATTCTTGGCGCAGGGCAGTCGGCAGCCTCTTCCGTACCATTGGCCGTGGAGTCAGCGATCCTGACCAGCGGCGGCAGTAGCGAGTTCACCTCGGCCGGGCAGATTGTCTCCAATCTCGGCAGTTACCAACTTGTCATTGACGTCGGATCAGGAGTGGCGGGCAATCAGGCTGCGATCGACGCGTTTCAGCGGGCGGCCAACCTGTGGGCGGCGCGCATCTCTGATCCGATCACCGTGACCATCAACATCGACATGGCGGACCTCGGTAACTCCAATATCATCGGCCAGGCAAGCAGTGTGGGACTCCAGAGCAACTATACGGACATAAGGAATGCGGTGGTTGCCGATGCCGCAGTGGAGTTCGACGATGCAATCGTTGCGTCCCTACCGACGGCGGTGGATTTCGCTGCGTACCTGCCGTCCGGTTTCTCGCTCGATGGAAATCTCATGAGCACGAAGGCGAACTTCAAGGCGATTGGCTTTACGGGGCTCGACACACAGTTCGGCGCACCGGACGGAACAATTATATTTAATAGCACATTTGCGTTTGACTTCGATAACAGTGATGGCGTGACGGCGGGCACGATGGACTTCGAGAGCGTCGCCGCCCACGAAATCGGGCACATTCTTGGGTTTATCTCCCAGGTCGATACGATTGACTATCTACTCAAGAACAACACTACCGCCGCGATTGCGCCGTCCGTGTTGGATCTGTTCCGGTTCGACACCTTGGCGGGCGACAATCCGGAGACGCTTACCGAGTTTACAACCGATCACCGCTGGCTCGTACCCGGCAGCAACGCGATCTTTGACCAGATTCTCGCCCCATGGGGAACCCTTTCGAATGCGGAAATTGCCATGTCGACCGGATCGTACAACGGTGATGGGTGGCAGGCGAGCCACTGGAAGTTCACGGGGTTGGGATTGATGCGCCCGGCACTAGCCTATGGTCAAACCGTGCTTCCCAACGAGGCGGACTTCCGTGCTCTGGACTTGATTGGCTGGGACATCCTTCCCATCCCTGAGCCCGGTGCCTTCTCGCTTATGTTGATTGTCGCCCTTGCCGCCCTGGGGTTTGGGAGGTGCCGCCACCGAGTTTGACTTGACAACGGGGCTATCGCATCCGTAGCGTTCGTCTCTTCGTAGGCTTGCCTCTCACTCCGGGCGAAGCAGGCGTCTGCGCCGGCCGTGACCTTGCGATTTGGAAATTTCAAATTTCACATTTGAGATTCCCTCGTGCCGGTTGAGCGTTGCGGGCTGGCACGCGACAGAGGTCCAAACAGCAAGAGGAATGCTGGAGGGAGCACTGCTCGAACGACAGTGACACGAGGGCGTGACTGGAGGTGATGACGCCACTCCGAACTGCCTGTAAGTTGTCCGCGCTAGGGGGCTTTGCTACAATGGACTTGTCTGTTTTCCGCCTAGCCAGGAGATACTCACCATGTTGCTTCGGCCCCATTGTCTTGCGTTTGCCGGCGCCTGGTTGATGGCGTCCGCCGGTCTGGTCTCGGCCGCGTCGAACCATGTGGTCCTCGTTGAAACCGAGGGATTCGAACAACTTGGCGGCTGGGTGGTCGCCACCCAGACAATGGACCAGATGGGTTCGCCGTATTTGATGGCACACGGCCTGGGTCGCCCGGTGGCCGATGCGACAACACAATTGACATTCCCCGCCGCCGGGACGTACCGGGTGTTGGTCCGCACGCGCGACTGGACCGCGCCGTGGAACGTTCCGGAGTCGCCCGGCCGGTTCCAACTGCTCGTCGGCGGCAAGCCGCTGCCCACCGTGTTCGGTGCCGCGGGGGTCGAGTGGCACTGGCAGGACGGTGGTACGATCGAGGTCACGGGGACGAACCGACAAATCACCGTGGCGCTCCACGACTTGACCGGCTTCAACGGGCGCTGCGATGCCATCGTGTTCACCACTGACGCCAGCTTCATTCCGCCGAACGAAGGCGAGGCCATGGCCCGCTTCCGGCGCGAGATGCTTGGCCTTCCCGAACGTCCCGCGGATGCCGGCGTGTTCGACCTGGTGGTGGTCGGCGGCGGGATGGCCGGGACGAGTACGGCCATTTCGGCGGCCCGGCTCGGCCTGTCGGTCGCGCTCATCCAGGATCGGCCGCTGCTGGGCGGCAATAACAGCTCGGAAGTCCGCGTTCACTTGCATGGCCGCGTTCATCTGCCGCCCTATCCGGCCCTGGGAGGCGTGCAGCGTGAACTCGGGCCGCAGGGCGTCGGCAACGCCGGCCCCCCGGAGAAATACGAGGATCAGCGGAAACTCGACCTGGTGCGGGCTGAACCGAACATCCACCTGTTCCTCAACACGCGAGTGAACGCCGTGGAGCCCGACGGCAGCCGCATTGCCGCAGTCATTGGGCAGGATGTGCGTACCGGCCGGCGGCTTCGGTTCGCCGGTCGCTGGTTCGCCGACAGCACTGGCGACGGCAGCGTGGGCTACCTGGCCGGGGCCGACTACCACTATGGCCGCGAGAGCCGCGACGAAACGGACGAGGAACTCGCCCCCGAAACGCCCGACCAGCTCGTCATGGGTGCGTCGGTCCAGTGGTACTCCAAGGAGACCGGCGAGCCGACCACGTTCCCCGAGACGCCCTGGGCCATTCAGTTCACGGCGGAAAACTACCAGAAGACCGATGCCGGTGAATGGGACTGGGAAACCGGGTTTGCCTGGAACCAGATCGACGACTTCGAGAAGGTGCGCGACCACGGCCTGCGGGCCGTCTTCGGCAACTGGTCGTTCCAGAAGAATCACGCGCCCGACAAGGATGCTTATGCCAACCGCGAACTGGACTGGGTCGCCTACATCGGCGGCAAGCGGGAATCGCGACGCCTGCTGGGCGACGTGATCCTCAAGCAGCAAGATATCGTCGAAGGGCGCGAGTTTCCCGACGCCGCGGTCACCACCACGTGGACCATCGACCTGCACTATCCAACCGACGCACAAACGGAGCACTTCCCCGGGCAGGAGTTCCGCTCGCTCGCAAAGCATGTTCGGATTGCCCCTTACGCAGTTCCGTATCGCTGCTTCTACTCGCGAAACATCGACAATCTGTTCATGGCCGGCCGGAACATCAGCGTCACGCATATCGGGCTCGGCACGGTGCGCGTGATGCGAACGCTCGGGATGGTGGGTGAAGTGGTCGGCATGGCCGCTAGCGTGTGCAAGCGGCGCGACGCCGATCCCCGCCAGGTCTACACGAACTACCTCGACGAGTTGAAGGAACTGATGACCCGTGGCGTGAGCACGCTTCCCATTCCGGCTCCGCCTGCCCCGCCCTCGCCGCCGAAGTGGCTCGGCGCCGCCGGCCCGAACCTGGCCCGCGCGGCCGAGGTGACCGTCTCGGGCCACCACAACGCCACGCAGTATCCAGCATCGAACGTCAACGACGGGCGCGTCAGCTATACGGACAACGCCCTCCGCTGGGTGAGCGATTCCGAATCGCCGGCTACCGTGGAACTCGTCTGGGCGGCGCCGCGGAAGATTGGCGCGGCGCGGATCGTCACCGGGCAGGCAGGCGGAAAAGAGGGGCCGACCACGCCCCTGGCCAACTTCGTGCTGCAATACCACGACGGCGCGGCCTACCGCGACATCGAGACGACCAAGACGGAGGAGAACCAGTCGGTCGACTGGCACGTTCGTTTTCCAACCGTCACAACCGATCGACTCCGGCTTGTCGTCACCCGCACGCCCGGCAACCTCGCCCGCGTCTGGGAGTTCGAGGTCTACGGACCCGTTGCCGAGCAGTAACGGCGTTTCGAGGCAACTCGGACCGAGTTGCGTTTCGGATTTACCCACCCTTGTGGCGTAAAGTACGTTCTATAAGACGACTAGGGGGCGGATTATTCATGATAGGTAGGGTGGGTCAAACAAGCTGCTTCTTTGGTGGG
>CAZASB010000285.1:0-6181 GCA_964487655.1 uncultured Planctomycetaceae bacterium | reverse complement strand
ATTGGGACAATTGTTCTACACTGGGTATATTTCAATCTGCCGGTCGCCTAAACACGCCAGACACCAAGGAGCCTACCCCATGCAACGTACTTCCCGCCACACGATTCTTGCCACGACCCTGCTCGCCATCCTGGCCGGGCCACTTGCCGCCGAGACGCTTACTCTGCAAACGCGCTACCACGGCGAGGATCCAGTTGTAGGTGGAAAGCCGCGTGTCGAATACCGCACCGTTGAATGGGATGGGGCGAAGACGGCCGTGATCGTATGCGACATGTGGGCGAAGCACTGGTGTACCGGCGCGACGGACCGCGTGGCGCAAATGGCGCCGCGCATGAACGTCTTCCTTGCCGAGGCACGCCGGCGCGGGGCGATTGTCATCCACGCGCCCAGCGGTGGAATGAAGCACTACGAAGATCATCCGGCCCGAAAACTCGCCCAGGAAGCTCCCAAGGCCGCAAATCTGCCTGAGGGAATTGGCCAAGGCTGTCGCCAGTTGGACGCCGAGAAGGGGCACGCGTGGCCCATCGATCAGGCCGACGGCGGGTGCGATTGCGACCCCCAGTGCAAGCAGTCGCCCGAAAGCATGGACCGGCGCCAGATCGCCGTGCTGGAAATCGGCCCCAACGACGCCATTACTGACTCGGGCATCGAGTGCTGGAACCTGCTGGAGCAGCGAGGCGTTGAGCACGTGCTCATGGTGGGCGTGCATACGAACATGTGCGTGCTCGGCCGGCCGTTCGGCATCCGCAACCTGGTTCAGGCCGGCAAGGACGTGCTCCTGGTGCGCGACCTGACCGATACCATGTACAACTCGCGCAAGGCGCCGTTCGTTCCTCACGTGCGCGGGACGGAACTGGTGATCGAGTACATTGAGCGGCTCATCTGCCCCACATGCACGAGCAGCGACCTGCTGGGCGGCTCGGCGCTGAGATTCCGGGAAGACGGACGTCCGCACGTCGCCATTCTCGTCAGCGACGACCATTACCATGCCGACAAGACGCTCCCCGTGTTCGCCGGTGAGTTGCGTGATCGTTGGGGATGCTACGTCACCGTGCTCCATGGCGAGGGGACCGCCGATATTCGCCATATCGACGAATTGGACAAGGCCGACGTCCTGGTCCTCTTCATCCGTCGGCTGGCGCTGCCGGAACGGCAACTAGCGAAGGTCCGCGAGTTCCTGGCCGACGGCAAGCCGCTGGTGGCCCTGCGCACGGCGAGTCATGCGTTCGACATCAAGAAGCCCGGCCCGGAAGGTACCGCGCAGTGGCCGGAGTTCGATGCCGAGGTGCTGGGCGGGAACTACCACAATCACGGACCGAGCGCGGCCGGCAGCGACATTGCACCGGCCGACGGTGCCGAGGGGCACCCGCTTCTCAAGGGCGTTGAACCGGCCCGATGGCACAGTACGGGCTCACTGTATTTCACGGCGCCCATTCACGAGGATGCAACGCTCGTTCAGGTGGGACGAATTGCCGATCGCGCCGAGCCACTCACCTGGACGCGTTCACGAGGCAAGGCCCGCGTACTTTACACCGGCCTGGGGCATCCCAACGATTTCGACGTACCCGCGTTCCGTCGCCTGCTGGTCAACGCCATCTTCTGGGCGATGGACCGCGACCCGAAGCAGCCGTGAGCGAGGCGGCTTGCGTTCTGTTCGTCCCTTAATCGTCTTTAGTGTCAGGTGTTTCGATATCGGCCTGCGAGTGCAGGTGTTCGGTCGAACCCGGCGTGGCGAGTACTCTGTAGATGCACCAGACGAGCAGGCTAGTCATCCCGCCAACGGAAATCGTCATTACGAACCATCCTCCGGGTGTCATGGAATCACCTCCACCTGGTTGCGTTCGGCAGCCTTCCAGCGTTTGACCGACTGGGCGATTAGCAGCGAGAAAAGGACGGCGACCATCAGAACCAATGCCAGCGAAAGCTGGACTTCGCGGCTGTCGAGAATCTGCTGAAATCGCGTCTTCTTACTGGGATCGACGACGAAAAACTCGCCATGAATCCAGAATCCGATGACTGTCAGGAGGTAGACCGGGGCGACGTACTTGATGACGTACTTGAAGAACCGAGGGATTCGGATTTCCGCGCCTCGGCAAAGCTCCTCGAACCCACGATCCACCCCCAATACCCAGCCGAACAGGATCACCTGAAACGTGGCGAGAACGTAGATGCCGAACGTGGCGACCCAGAAATCGATGGTGTCCATCGCCACGGAGTCCTTGGAGAAGAACACGACAAAGGCCGAGCCCACGGCCGTGATGAATCCGAGCATGGCCACCGACGCCTTTCGATGAAGCCCCAGGCCCTCTTCCAACAAGGCGATGGCCGGCTGAAGCATCGATAGGGAACTGGTTACCGCGGCCAGGAAGAGCAGGAAGAAGAAGAGGAATCCGAACAGGTTTCCGGCAGGCATCTGGCCGAATACATTCGGAAGCGCGACAAACCCCATGCCGAACGTTCCCGGCGGATTCTTCACAAACTCCACTCCCAGGAAAACGAACGCGGCCGGGATGGTAATCAGCCCGCCCAAGGCCACTTCGCAAAACCCATTACCTGCACACGCCGTTACGCTCGATAGCGCGATGTCGTCGTTGCGATGGAGGTAGCTGGAGTAGGTAACGACAATGCCGAACCCGACGGAGAGCGAGAAGAACATCTGCCCGGCGGCAGCCAGCCAGATTTCGGCGTTGGAAAGCGACTCCAGCAGCCCGCCCTTGCTCGTGCCGGGATTCCACATGTAGCCCAGACCGGCCAAGACGTTTTGGTCGGGCATGGCGGGGTCGGGCGTGCCAAGTGTCAGTACGCGTGCCAGAACGATCAGCGCGCAGACGATCAGGGCCGGCATGGCCCATTTGCAAAACCATTCGATCCCCCGCGTCAGTCCGCGGTAGATGAGCACGAAGTTGATGACAAAGCACACGACGAGGAAGAAGACGGCCGAACCGAGCAGTCCCTCGCCGGAGTTCATCAGGGCCTCGCCGTGTCCATTGACGCCGATGAAAGCGTTGAAGAACTTCTCATACTCCGCCGCGTTTCCGAGACTCATGACGCCAAACAGGTATCGCATGGCATAGGCCAGGCACCACGCCTCGACATAGACATAGAATGTGTAGATCATCACGGGGACGACCATCGAAAGGACGCCGAAGTAGGGAGCGATGGGCGACTTCCAAATCGCCCGGTAGATACCTGGCGAGGAATTGTACCCTTGCGCTCCCCCGTACCGGCCCATGGCCCACTCAACCCAGGCAATGGGTAACCCCAAGAGGAGAAAGGCCACCGCGTACGGGATCATGAAGGCCCCGCCGCCATATTGCGCCGCCAAGCCGGGAAAGCGAAGAAAGTTGCCTAAACCCACCGCGCTGCCGGTGACTGCCAGGATCACGCCGATCCGTGACGCCCAGGCTTCTTTGCCGGGACCTACTTGCGACATTGAGACCTCACGGTTGTGCGGACAAATGGGGAGCGATGGCTTCCGTAATCGACCAATTCTTCCGAGTGGTCGCGTACCTCCGGTCGGAACAGCCTACCAGCCGCCCACGCAAGAAGAGCGTGGCCCAACTACGCAATGCCGCTACGGGCGGAAACAAGGTGCTATTATTGAAAAAGAAAAGCCATGTGTCAAGCGAACAGGGCGCCACTCCCAGAAGAATCGCAAAGTCAGCCGTGTGCCTGGAAGCCGAGTCGGGGGAGGCCCGGACCTCCCTGATCTCCGGGCTTGATAGCCGATGGCAGCTTGGGTGTTCTTCGCTAGATTTCTCCTCTGGCAATACCGACGTGATCGGCGCCGTGGCCAACGGCAAGGCGGCTTCGCTCGTGATCGACCGGTTCCTCATGGGCGAGTCGCGCCACCGGTCGTATTTGCGCATCGAGGAGGCGTCTCCGACTGGCCGGCTGCGCGACCACGACTTGCTAACCCGGATTATTCATCTACGTAGGGTGGGTCAAGGTCGCGTAAATCGTTGGTGGGTCCGCACAAGCCGCAACCGAGCTGATTTATGGCCGCCCGCCTGGGAAGACGCCGACAATAGCGACCGATGACCCACCAAAGAAGCGGCTTGTTTGACCCACCCTACCTATCGTGAATAATCCGGGCTAAGCCACCCCCAATGCGCTCGCTGCCGCCCGTCATGCGCGGACTTCGCGACGAGGTCGAGTTGGGCCTGGCCCGGATCAGTCGTGCAGGGGTGAGCAAATCGGCTGGGCCGTGGCCGAGGTGGGCGGTATCAGAGCCCCATTCCCACAAAACCCCCGGCCGAGTCTATCTCGGCAGTCAAGCGTTCCATCCGCTCGACGGTCTTTTGGAGGTCGCCTGCTGCAATGAAACGATTGAACTCGACCTGAACGGCATGGGCAACGGTCTCTCGAAACCACTCGACCACCGGCGCGGTGATCCAATCGCACACGTCGCGGTTCAGTTCGACTTCGAGGTCACAGCGTTGCGCCCCACGGTCGTCATCGTCCGTCAGCACGGTTCCTCGGAATCCAAACTCAAGCATCCCGATAACCGGATCGTTGGTCAAATGGAACACGCACCGCGCTTTGTAAAGGTAGAACGTGTTGTGCGTGCCGTGCTTCTGGACGGCTTCACGGATGGCCGAGGCGAGGGCTTGCTGCTGCTGCGTCGCATCGGGAGGCGCGTCCAGTCGCGGCAGAGAGCGCAGTGGCAGACAATCGAACTCGATCTGAACGAAATGGTCCACGGTGGCCTCCGGGTACGGGAAGAAAACATTCTCGTAATTCTAGGCTTCGCTTCGCTCCCAGGAAAGCTGGCATTCAGACGGCTGGTGAAATGCCTTCAGCGGGGGCTCGGACAAGTGGGATTCATGGCGGATTTACTGAGTAGAGACGCGATATGGACGACCTTGAATGCTCGTACCCCCAAGTGTCCTTTGTGCTAATCAGGGGTATTACCGCACTAGTCACTTGTTGGGAATAGGCGTGAATACGTCGGGTTACCGCCTTTTTCTGCCGTCGCGGACCACGAGCGTGGTTACCGAGGGCCTTTAAGAGTGCGGTTTACCGAATACTATAGATCATCACCTTAATAAACGATATAATCTTCCAGAGAGTCTGATAGAGTAGTCTAGAATCAGCGGGACGACTGCACATGCCAAGCTGGCAGACGGGTTCTAAACTACCGCGTTTCACCCCCCGTGTGGACAGTATCCCTTCAAATCGATTTCGTGTTCAGGTGCTTTCGACATGTGTGTCCAACGAACAAGTGTTTCGTCCGAGAATTTCCGAAATCTTTCCGCCGTGAGTGGCGGAAACTGTTGCGACTCCGGCCACACTGACGGCTGCTCCGGGCCGTCGCAATCGGCGTCCCTGGTGTACGAGGGGAAACGGACAACGTTGACCCCCGACGCGTATCCAGTAGCCCAACCCACGGCGGAGCTGCTAGCCGAGTTGGAGGAGACGAGCCGAATGCTTGAAGGGAAGCCGCCCGAGGATATCCTCGCCTGGGCGGTCGATCGGTATTTTCCGCGGTTCACAATGGCTACGGCCTTTGGGCCGGAGGGGTGTGTGATTCTGTCCATGTTGGCCCGGATCGAGCCGCGCGTCTACGTGTTCAACCTGGAAACGGGCTACCAGTTCAGAGAAACGCTTGAACTGCGCGATCGTATTGCCGAGAAATACGGCATCGAAGTCGACATGCAGCAGCCTGACACGACGGTCGAGGAATACGAGCGTCTGCACGGCGGGCCGCTATACTTGACCAATCCGGACCAATGCTGCTTCGACCGCAAGGTGCGTATTCTCTATCGGGTAACCCGCGGCTTCGACGCCTGGGCGAGTGGCATCCGGCGCGACCAGAGCGCGATTCGCGCCGACACGCCAACGGTGCGCTGGGACAAGAAGTTTGGTTTGATCAAAGTGAGCCCGCTAGCCAACTGGACCAAGAAGGACGTATGGAAGCGGATTTTCGATGAGCAGGTTCCCTACAATCCACTGCACGACCAGGGCTATCCAAGCGTAGGCTGCTGGCGCTGCACTCGCCGCGTCCTCGACGGCGATCCCGATGAACGTGCCGGCCGCTGGACCGGTTTTGCCAAGACCGAATGTGGCCTCCACGTCGACTGACAACGGGACCATGGCGATTGGGCCGATTGTGTGAATGGCGAGAGGCGTGTTGACTTGTGTTGCCATGCGAGGTAATATATGACTACGGGAGCATGGA
>CAZASB010000284.1:0-6182 GCA_964487655.1 uncultured Planctomycetaceae bacterium | reverse complement strand
CCGACAAGGCCGCGTACTTCGCCGGCGTCATGTGCGAATGGGATGGGCAGTGGCATCGCGCGAAGTCGTATTATGGCGCGTTGCTGGAAAGGTTTCCTGATTCCCCTT
Source organism: uncultured Planctomycetaceae bacterium (assembly GCA_964487655.1). Taxonomy (GTDB): domain Bacteria; phylum Planctomycetota; class Planctomycetia; order Pirellulales; family Thermoguttaceae; genus PWXP01. Next base: position 6,074 of record CAZASB010000284.1, on the reverse strand, counting down.
GGGCAGAACTCATCAAGACGCACCACCTGCCCACCGTTGAACGCCAATTGAACATTATCGAGCCATCCAAAGAACCGAGGAAAGCCGATGACCGCTCATGGTAGGATTGCTTCGCGTTGTTTGTTAGCAGCCATACCGATGGCATTTACTGCACTTGCACTACTCGCGGGAATCGCCCGAGGCAACGTGCGTTCCGTTGACGTGGATGTCCACCCAGGTACGAGCCGTGACAATAACGTCGGTGCTGGCTTCTCGCTGGTTACGAAGCTCGCCACCAAATTGGACATCTACCTGTCTAGCAGTGAGGGCACGATTGTCGAGTCGGACGTCGAGTGGTCGGCAGCCGGCATTGTATGGAACAAGGAGAGCGAAACCCACTTTCAGGCAGTCGGTGTGTGCCCGAACACGCCGTTCTGGTGCCGCATTCGCTCTACGTTGGCTTACGATGGTGAGGGTGAGGGGGTGGTTGAGCGCTGGATGTCGGTATCTTACGTGGATATGGACGGCGATACTGACAACGATAGCGTGGCCCCTCATCGCCCCCCGTCCCGCCTGAACGACGAAGACTATTGGGAGTATCCAGGCGTGAAGGGTTCAGATGTCGTTGGGCTGATCATGCCTATTAACGACAACAACGACACCTCTTGGGAACGGCGAGACTCACATACACCGCTCGATCCGAATGATCCGGAGACGCTTCACCTGAAACTCGATATTCGTCCTCGAAAGGCCGGCCAGTGGAACCTCTTGTGGAACTGGCCCGCCGAGGTGTGGTGGGACGCAAACACCACCGTGAACCAAACGGATCGTATACTTGCCAGAAATCAGGACATTCAGAATCGTACCTCATGGTTCGTAGCCGGATATGGCATGCAAACGGGTACTCGTGGTTATCTGTGGTCTCGGTTTGCGCCCAATGAACCGCGGGCCGGCTCGGGCTATATCGTCGAAGATGATACCAACGTGTTGTTCATAGGCTGCGATGTTGACGTCGATACCAGTAACAACGGCGTAATCGACAGCTACAATGATGGCACTTCCGGATCGGACTTCTATGAAGCGCACCCGATGCATTCATGTCTGCCGGTATTCCGGCACGGCATGATTGTGGGTGTGAATGACGATGACGACGATGGCAACAACCACCCGGACAACGGCTGGAACGGCACGGCGTGGTGGGACAATTCCGATCCCGACAATCGTTGGGCCAACCCCGAGGGCGACGCAATCCAAGGAACCGACGACAGCAAAGACTTGCGATCGGGAATCTTGCGCGGGCTTGGCGTGAGCGAGTCGGTGCGGCAATTGCTTGATCAACAGCAATTGGCTCCGGTCCTCAGGCTGAGAAAGGTCACGGGGTCTGGTGCGATTCGGCTCTTTACCGAGTGCGGCCAATGGAATGCGGTGCTCATCGCCGATGGCCAGTGGGTTGGCGGAACGTCGCTGTGGAACGCCGTGCATCAAGACGGCATGAACATCCTTGTTGAAGGCTTGCGTACGGGCGAGGTCATGCTCGCATACGAACTGTACCTGCGGAACGGAGCAATCTGCGTTCATCGCGACATCGTGCGCATTACGGTAGCACCATGGATGGCCACGTCGCATCGGGACGAAGCCGTTCGCGTGTATGTAACCAGTGCTACTCCGGCCGCAATAAGGGCCAGGTTGGCGGCTGCATGCCCTGTGCCAGTGAAGGTAATGACTGAGAGCGACCCCTGGATTCAGGACCAAATGCTCCTTGGGTTCAGGTCATGGCATCACACCGGCTCGGGGTCAAGTAACGCGCACTGGCACACCGCTATCATCAATTCGCCCCGTGCCCGCGGGTATGGTCTAGAAGACGGCGTAGCTGAGCTTCTAGGCCCTAATACAAGCGTCATTCGGCCCGGCACTCCGGCAGGTACTACATTCGACAGCTTCGGCAATGTCGACGCGTTTCCGCCATACGACGGCAGTTTGGGACACGTCTATTATGGGACATCCCCCCAGACGGCGCTCACGAACTTCTTCGGCCAGCAGGCTCAGGTCAGTCCGCAAGCCGCCCCAGTAAGCCTTGGGCCGACCGATTGGCTTCACGTCGGTCACATTGATGAGATCATGTCGGTGCGAATGAACGATTCGAGCGACCCGGACGCAGGCTTCCATGTTATCCTCGCGAGCCCGCGAATGGGGATCGCGATACTTAAGGACGATCTAGCCCATGTATTGCAGGCCGACTGGTTGTACAAGCCGTCGCTGGGAGATATGACGGCGCAGCAGGCGCTTGAGGAAGACTATTGGGGTGATACTTGGGAGACGTTAAATGACGGATGGCAAGAGGACATCAATGTGATTAAAGGTGTGTTGAACACCATGGGCATCGACACGGTCGACGTGCCTGCCTATTTTGCCCCTACACCGGATGGTGCCGTGTCTCTGCTCCCGAATACGGTGAATATGCTGAACGTGAATGGCACCCTGATCGCGCTGCACCCAGGGTCGCCACGTTTCGCAACCGCGATGAACTCGGCATTGGGCGGGACCGTAGTTGCGGCCGCCATCACGTACATCGACGGGTTCGAGCTGCACCGTGACTTGGGCGGTCTCCATTGTGCCACGAATACGGAACGCGTCCCCCGAGACAATCTGAAACGTTGGTGGGAACAGCAATGACTCGCGTGACACAGATGCTGCGCTCTGTTTGAGGAATGCCGACTGCCACCGTGCTATGGACTTCTAGAAAAGGCATTAACATGCAATCGAATACGTTTTCTAACCGAGTGGTGTGGATAATCGTCATCAGTGTCGCAAACCTAGTATCTAGTGCGGCGGAACCGGAAGAAGGGGGGGGCATGACTAGCGTCAGCAAGCGACTCCTGGAAGCTGTCCAAGACGAGGATGACGCAGCCTACCGACGGGCGCGCGACGACGCGCTGCGCTTGCCGCCGAGCGACTTCGCGGCGCTGCTTCAATCACTGCATAAGGCGGGCACCTGGCAAGCGATGGCTATTCACGATGCTTTGAAGCTGCGGCGCGAACAACCGGACTTGGCCGGCGACTTCGACGACCGACTCCAAGAGACCATCAACAACCCAACGCTCGCTCGGGACGGAACGCCAGTGTATGCGCTTTATGAACGTTCGACGGTTCGTGGACTGCTCCTAACCCCAGAGCATGACACGCTGCGGTTCGAGGCGAGCGTGACACCCAAGAAGGTTCACGATCCCGCTGGTCGATCTTTCCGCTCTGAGCTGATCGCCCTTAGCCAGCCTGACGAGCACACGATACGGCGCTATTTGGCCTTGCTTGAGGACACGCCCGAATGGGCCTGTCCTCAAGAACTGACCAACCGGTTACTTCGAGTAGTCATGCGATCTCCCGGTATCATCGACCCGAAGGTGCCTCGCTTGCTGGAAATCTACAAGCGTCTACGAGCCGATCTATCGCTGTCCGGGCTTGGGCCCGCGATAACGCTTACGCGCATTATCACGCACGCAGCCCCGCATGTCAGCGAGCCGGCGCTCAAGGAGTTGCGACGTCTCGAACTAATGACAATGCCCCAACAGGGACTGCAACCGTGGAAGGTTCGCAACGTCGGCGACCTGCGGAACAGGACCAGGGAAACCACCAAAGTAATACGTTCTTTGCAGGGCGAGCAGCGGACAATGCTTGGACGCGCCGGCGACAAGGAAGCAATGGAGCCCCTCCAACGCAGCTTATCGGCTGCCGAGCAGCAACTCCAGCGAGATCGGACGGTACTGGCCGCTGTCAGACTGTGGCAGACGTTGGAGGATGCGATTGCCAAGATAGAGGCGGTGCCAGACGGCAATGGCGATGGCCGCAATTGAGCTCGTCAGAGATAATGGGAGGATGGTCATGCGCCAGGAACGCGTTTGGGGATGTTGCCGCTCGGATTGCCTGGGACTCACCTTTGCGATTGTACTCGCCCTCATTCCTGCCGTAGGTGCCGTGGCGATGCCGCCGGGTGCCCGGGAAATCAAGGCGATGAAAGTCGAAATGGAGCAACTGATGGACGAGCGGCACGCCATTCTTGAGGAGATTCAGGCGTTGCCCGACAGGTCACCGCAGTCACGCGAACTGTGGGAGAAATACGATCGCCTGGGAAAGGAAGCGAGCGCCATGGACCGGCGAATCGATGAAGAGATGAAGCGATTATCGGAAGCAGAGCTTGAAAACATTAAGACGGGCCGTGTCGTCATATATGCTCACCCTGCCGCCTACGCAGTTCTGGGCGAATTATACGGACAATTCGTCGCAACTGCACTTCGGCAGCGGACGAGCCCGTTGTCGCTGCAACTGTACTCGAAAGCCATTGAGAATCGCAAGGTCATCGAAAGCGTGGTGACGGGTGACGCGCAACTGGGCATCATCGCACTACACGCCCAATGCGAAGAAGAACTGGCGGCGTTGTGGCGTCATCCCGTTCAGCCGGTCCGGGTGCCATTTGCCAGCGCCGTCACGGTCGTCATTGTGCATCAGCGCAACCCGATACGGCAAATGACCTTTGAACAGGTCGAAAACGCATACCGGCAACAGAACGCGAATTGGCGCGGTCCGCATGTGGGCGACCGGCGCATTGAACGAATTGGTACCGGCTATCCCCTGTTGAGTTGCAGCATGTTCGCTAATCGCATTCTGAAGTGGAAAGTCGTTAGGTTTCAAGAAGAAACAGAAGACGACGGGCCGGATCCTTTTAGAACGCCGAGCGTGCCATGGGGGGAGTTCGTGAAGAATAGGCAGGAGCTGCGCAATCGTTTTCCTGGCGGCGGCCCCTTCCCCCAATATCAGGATGACGTCAAGGTGGCGCAGGAGGTTGCGAAACGCATAGGGGCGATCGGCTACTGCCTCTTTGAGCCGAACGTGAAGCTGCCGGAAGGCGTGAACGCGTTGTCGCTGTCGCCAGGAGAAGGACAGCCCGCCTATGCGCCCACGCCGGAGAACATTCGGCCCGTCACGGAGCGTACTCGGCGAATCCCCACAGCCGCAGATCAATCTGTTCAAGGCGGAGGATACCCGCTAGTCAAGACACTCCTCTTTTATGTTCACCCGGAGGCATCGGTTGAAGCACACCAGTTTCTCGCCTTTGCCACCGGCCCGGAAGGGGCGAAGATCATCCGGCAGTTCGGCCTCTGGCCCGAGTACGAACTGGAAAAGGTCCGTGGCGAACAGCGCGTGGCCGAGATGAAGGCTGGCAAGGGGAGGTCGGTGGCCGTGTGCGATATGGCCGGGGTGGGGGAGGCGATCAAGGCGGCGGCGCTGGAGTTCGCAAGGGCGAAGATGGCGGTGCAGGTAACGCTTGATAGGGCCGGCGGAAGTGCCGAGCAGGCAGGCGAAAGACTGAAGACGGGGGAGGTGGAATTGATGCTGGTGGATGGCGGGATGGAGGAGGCGTTTGACGTGCCGCTGACCGAGGCCGGCGGGCAGGAAATGGTGCTGGGCAGTCGGGCGATGGGCGTGGTGGTGCATCCGAGGAATGAGTTCAACGAGCTGACAATGGACGACCTGCGGCAGATACTCTCCGGCAAGGTGGACCGGTGGCCGGGCGCGACTGGCACGGCCGAAAGGATCGTGCTGTACGCCCTGCCAGCGACCAATCCGCTCATGCAGTTGCTGGACCGGGCGATGGGAGCAGACCTGAAGCGGGCGAAGGTGACGGTGCGCCCGGACTCGCAGCGCGTGATCCTGTCGGTAGCCGCGCAGCCCGGCGCGCTGGGACTGGTGGACCTGACCAAGGTCGCGCGGCATGAAACGAAGGTCAAGCTGCTGGCCATCCTCCCGCCCGGCCAATCGGAAGCCGTCCCGCCGGCACGCGACCGCGTGCCTGAAGGCTACCCGCTGGCCAGGCAGGTGCACTTGCATCTTTCACGCAAGGCGTCGGAGGCCGCGAAAAACTTCTTCGCGTTCCTCCACGAGGGCGGCGGGCGCGACGCGCTGCTTGCCGGCGGCCTGGTACCCCACCCAGAGCCAGAGGCGATAGAAGCCGAAGTCGCGGCGGCTTACGGCCCGGCGGATAAACCGCAAGCAGCCGGCCTGCCTGCCCAGGTTGCCGCGGCAAAGGAGGACGATTCGCCTGC
>CAZASB010000283.1:0-6189 GCA_964487655.1 uncultured Planctomycetaceae bacterium | reverse complement strand
CTAAGGGAGGCGGGATGCCTTGCCGGTTGGCACAAGTGGCTTGGCAGCAAGGGGAGTACAAACTAGAGCATGACTGGCATTCAAGGATTTGACAATGCGGTCTACTTGCGGGAGCAGACGAGAGCCATTCTCCAGCGAGTCGACCGCTTCAGCAACAAGCTGTATTTGGAATTCGGGGGAAAGCTGCTGTTCGACTATCATGCGGCGCGCGTACTGCCCGGATTCGATCCGAATGTCAAGATGCAGCTCCTGACGCAGCTCAAGGAGAAGGCGGAAATACTCCTGTGCATTCATGCCGGGGCCATCGAGCGCAAGAAGATGCGCGCTGATTTTGGCATTACCTACGATGCCGACGCGCTAAAGCTGATCGACGAACTGCGCGAGTGGGGCATTGAATTGCGTGGGGTCGTTATTACCCGGTTTGACGGTCAGCCGGCCGCCGTGCAATTCCGCAATAAGCTCCAGCGCCGCGGAATTGCCGTGTTCGAGCACCGGCCGACGAAGGGCTACCCGGCCGATGTTGACCGAATCGCCAGTTCCGAAGGCTACGGCGCGAATCCCTATATCGAGAGCAAGAAGCCGCTGGTGGTCGTCACCGGCCCCGGGCCGGGGAGCGGCAAGCTGGCCACCTGCCTCAGTCAGATGTATCACGATCACCGTCGTGGCATCCGTTCCGGTTACGCCAAGTTCGAAACATTTCCCATCTGGAACCTCCCACTGAGCCACCCGGTGAACGTGGCGTACGAGGCCGCCACGGCCGATCTGAACGATATCAACATGATTGACCCGTTCCATCTGGAAGCCTGCGGCCGCACGGCCATCAATTACAACCGCGACATCGAGGCATTCCCGGTGCTGTGCAAAATCGTCGGGCGGATTACCGGGGGCGAGACCATCTACCGATCGCCCACGGAGATGGGCGTGAATCGTGCCACGACGGGCATTGTCAACGACGCGGCGGTGCAGGCGGCATCGCGAGCCGAGGTGATTCGCCGCTATTTTCGCGCGACGTCGGAGTATGCCATGGGGCTGGTCGAAGATCGCACGGTCCAACGCATTCAACGTCTGCTTGAAGTGCTTCATGTCAAGCCGGAAGATCGACGCGTGGTTGGACCTGCTCGCGAAGCCGCCTGTGAGGCCGAGCGCCGTGGAAAGGGGAACGAGGGGGTATTCTGTGGCGCGGCGATGGAACTGAAGGACGGGCGCCTAGTGACCGGAAAGAACTCGCCCTTGATGCACGCGGCCTCTAGCTTGGTAATCAACGCGGTGAAGCAATTGGCCGATGTTCCAGACGGGATTCACCTGCTGGCTCCCAGCGTCATCGACTCGGTTGCCAAGATAAAGAAAGACATTCTGGGTCAGAAATCGGTGAGTATGGACCTGGAAGAAATCCTAATTGCCCTGGCGATCAGCATGACGTCCAACCCAACGGCGCAATTGTGCATTGAGAAGCTCAAGGATCTCCGCGGCTGCGATGCCCACATGACGCATATTCCCACACCTGGCGACGAGGCTGGGCTCCGTCGACTCGGCGTCCACTTAACCAGCGATCCGAACTTCGCCACGAAAGACCTGTTCGTGAGCTGATTGCACTTATTAGCGAGCGGCCATGGCCTGAGCGAGGATGATCGAGGTGCTTTCTCGCATAATGCGGGAATCGACCGGCTTGCCTTCCAACAGCGTGCGGCGCACTTCCTTACCGGAAATGAAGACGGGTTTCTCGCCCGAATGGTTCTCCATCAGGTCGACGCGGCCCATCGACTCGTAGTACGCGGCAAAGCCCACGCGAAGCGGGTGTATTTTCAGATCGCCCTTGAGGTTGTCGAAAATGGTCTGGGCGTCGAAATCGCCCCAGATGGGCGAGCCGTCATGATATGGGGCGTCGGCGTGCTTCCGTCCAATGATCAGGTCGGTGAAACCGAAGTTCTGGCGATAAATCGCATGCATCACCGCTTCCTTCGGCCCGCCGTAGAACATCTTGATGTCCAATCCCAGCAAAATCACTCTATCGGGAACTGACTGTCCCAACTTCGCCCAAAGCTCGGCATCGCTATCCCCTTCGCCCAGGGCTCGCTGATCGATCAACGCCTCGTAAGTGCGCATGCGCACGTCGGCCTGGACATCGTCACCCTTGGTCTCGCCAATCAGTGGGTTGAGGCACGCGCCGGCATTGAATCCTTGACGCAGCAACGTTTCCAAACCGTAGACAAGTGCGTACTCATGGGCACGATGTAGTGGGTTGCGCGTCTGGAAGGCTACGACTCGCTCCCAGCCGCGCTCGCACAGCAGTGCGCGTACTTCAACTGGCGAAAGTACATATTGACCAAACTTCGGATTCTTCGGCCGTGGCAAGACGTCGATCTCGCCGCCCAGTAAATGGGTCTTGTCAGCGTCGCCAGTCAGCACCATATCGCCCCCGGGGTGGTCGATGCGGTCGGTCAGGTAGACACGGGAAAGATATTTCTGCTTATCCCATGGAAAAACGTCGGAAATGCAAAGTCGAGCGACGATTTGTCCGGCGGAGTCCGTCAACGCCACCTCTTTCCCCGGCCCCAGTTTCCCGGCCAACTCCGCCGTTACCGGCAACGCAATCGGGATGGTCCACGCATACAGCTTCCCGTTCCGCTCAATTACCTCTTCATCGAGTACACGATCGTACGTGACGGAATCCATCGGCCCGGTCAATGGGCTCAGACCGCCGTCGCCAAGCCGGTACACGGAGGAAAGATCAGCGTCGGAAACAGGAACCGCGGTCAACGTGCGGGCGGTAGCCAGAAATGTTTCAACATTTTCCGGGGCAACGGTACGACAGATGGGTTCAGTAAGCCCGCCATGCGGGGGGAACGAGTGCGTCATGGGAACTCCTGGAAGAATGCCTTGCATGGTGTGCTGTTGGACGACTGTACCGAGGTACGGCCGTCAGCAAGCAGAAGGCAACCAGTATAGATGCGATTGCAGGCGTCGGCAAGCCGGAGCCGAGCGTCGTCGAGCGCCGTCAGCCTAGCGTGACCCGCAGGGCAAGCCACTTCTCTCGGGAGGCTGGCCGAAATTCTTCACGTAGGCCGGAACAAGGTCGCGCGAACCTTCGCCCGCAACCGCGCAACCCACGCCCACGCTGGACCGCACACCGGCTGGAACACGAAAGCCTGGAAAACGACCGCAGTTCCGGCCGGCCTAGATGTGGTACATCTGCTCCTGCCGGATACGGCTCCGTTCGACCAGTTCGGAGAGTTTGATGCCCTGGAGCATATCTCGCTCCACGTTGGCAACGTCGCGCCAGGCGTCGATCAGCACTCGAACGGCCGGCGAATCGGACTTTGCGGCACTATGATGCTCGTCGGCGGCCGGAGTTGCGTCGACGATTTCCATGACTTCCCCGAGCGAAACTTCGTCGGGCGACTTGACTAGACGATACCCGCCGGCTGCCCCTCGTACACTGTCGACGAGACCGGCCCCCTTGAGTTGGAGTAGAATCTGTACCAGAAATCGCGGCGGCACCTCGTGTCGCTCGGCGATGCTCCGAATTCTCACCGGTTCGTTCGAACCGTATTGACTGGCCAGCTCCAGCATGGCTATGCAGGCATACTCCATCCTCGCTGAAACTCGCATGATACGGTCCTCCAGTCCAGTTAAATCGTAACCGTTCACGGGCCGGCCGGGGACTGGTCCATTTTTCGGCCAACAGACTTGACGGACGGGAAAACACGTAAGCCGAAAACATGGACCTGTCCCCTTACCGGCCGAAGGAGACAGTTACGTTAAATCTTACGTGTCCTAGTGAAGAAAGTACAGCCCACCCCCAAACTTTCGAGAAGTCACCCCCTTTCGTCTTCATCGGTTATTAAGGCAAGGTCGATGAGAGGGAGACCGACAGGGACTTGACCGAACGGCCACAAAACGGCAGGATGTCGGTTAATCAACGTGGTTTGTCTCTGCTATTGGGGCTTGCATAGCCAATGGACGAGGGCGAAGCCCGGCTTCCCCGGGAAAACGGCTGCGAACCGCTCATTGACTATGCAGGAATCAATAGACACCTAAAACATCAAGAAAGGGCGAGCTGACATGGCCTTGGAAGCCTATCTCGCTGTTGACCTGGGCGCGTCGGGCGGACGCCATTTAGCTGGCCTGCTCGATGGTGGACAGCTCCGGCTCGAAGAGGTATATCGCTTTGAAAATGGTGGTGTCGATCTCGGCGGCGCGCTCGTTTGGGATCTTCCCCGTTTGTGGAGCGACATCCGTGGCGGCCTGCGTATCGCCGGCGACCGTTGGGGCAACCAGATTGCTGGAGTGGGCGTCGATACCTGGGGCGTCGATTTCGGACTGCTCGGTCGTGATGATCAGTTGCTCGGCAACCCCGTTCACTATCGCGACGCTCGGACCAATGGCATCCTCGAAAAGGCGTTTGCCAGGGTTCCTCGCGAGGAAATCTTTCGGCACACCGGGTTGCAGTTTATGCAGTTCAATACGCTGTACCAGTTGGTGGCCATGCGGCTTGGCGGATCGCCCCTGCTGGACATCGCCGAAACCCTGCTCATGATGCCCGACCTGTTTCACTGGTTGCTGACGGGTGAGAAGTGCAACGAAATGACCATTGCCAGCACCACACAGTTCTACAATCCGGCTTCCGGCGCGTGGGCCACCGAGCTTCTTGACGCCTTCGGCTTACCCTCGGATATTCTCGGGCAAATTACGCAGCCGGGCACCGTGCTCGGACCGTTGCGGCCGACATTGATTGAAGAATGCGGTTTGACCGGCGCGAAGGTGATCCTGCCGGGTACGCACGACACGGCCAGCGCCGTGATGGCCGTACCTGCCGAAAGCAAATCCGGTGAGGCACCCGATTGGTGCTATATCAGCCTTGGCACCTGGGCCCTGATGGGCATCGAATCGCCACATCCGGTGATCAACGAAACGGTTGCCCGGCTGAACTTCACGAACGAGGGGGGCGTGGGCGGCACGATCCGGCTGTTGAAGAACATCACCGGAATGTGGCTCCTGCAAGAGTGCCGCCGAGTGTGGAATCAGGCTGGAAAGGATTGGAGCTGGGAGGATCTCAGCGGCCTTTCCGCCGCTGCCGTGTCTTGCAGGTCGCTCATCGACCCCGACTCGCCCGACTTCCTTGCACCGGACAACATGCCCGAGGCCATTCGCGGGTTCTGCCGCCGCACGTCGCAGCCGGTGCCCGACGACGAAGGCGCCGTGCTCCGTTGCGCCCTGGACAGTCTGTCGCTGAAGTTCCGATGCGTGTTGGGCATGTGCGAGGAGCTTGCCGGGCGGCGGATCGAAACAATCCACATCGTTGGTGGCGGCGTTCGGAACCGCCAGCTCTGCCAAGCGACGGCGGATGCATGTGCGCGCCGCGTCGTGGCTGGACCGATCGAGGCGACCGCCATCGGCAACGTGATGATGCAAGCGGTCGCCACCGGCGAGATCGGCGGCATCGCCGACGCGCGAAGTGTCATCCGTCAAAGCTTTCCCGTCGAACAGTACGAGCCGAACGAAACGGCGGCTTGGGACGAAGCGTACACACGATTCACTTCCATTTCGTAGCAGCCGTCCGCGGGCCGGATGGTTTGCGTTTATCACATCACAGGAGATTGCTCATGGTTAACGTCGGAATTGTAGGACTCGGCTTCATCGGAATGATCCACTACCTGGCCTACCAGAAGGTGCGCGGGGCCAAGGTGCGAGCCATTTGCGAAAAGGATCCCAAGCGCCTGGCCGGCGACTGGCGCTCAATCAAAGGAAACTTCGGCCCCAAGGGACAGAAGACCGATTTGGCAGGCGTGGCCCAGTATCCCGAAATCGACGAACTGCTGGCCGATCCGCGTATCGACATGGTCGATATCTGCCTCACCAACGAATGGCATGCGGACGTGACTATTCGAGCGCTGAAGGCAGGCAAGCACGTGCTCTGCGAGAAGCCAATCACTCCGAAACTCGCCGACGCCGAACGCATGGTGCGCGCCGCCCGCGATTGCGGCAAGATGCTCATGATCGCGCACGTACTCCCGTTCTTTCCCGAGTACCAGTTCGCCCACAAGGCCGTAACGAGCGGGCAATACGGTCGGCTCCGGGGTGGGTTCTTCAAACGCATTATCTCCGATCCGCTCTGGCTGACCGATTTTTACAATCCGAACACCACCGGCGGGCCCATGTACGACCTGCACGTTCACGACGCGCACTTCA
>CAZASB010000282.1:0-6194 GCA_964487655.1 uncultured Planctomycetaceae bacterium | reverse complement strand
GGCTCTTCCGTTTCTAGGTGCAGGCCGCTCCAATGTAGTAGGCACGCGCCGTTGTGTCGTCCCCGGGCAAAGTAGTCTGCACCTATGCTTGCCGCGTGCCGTAATTGCGCCTTTGCACGACAGGCGCGCTACGCGGATGCCGACAGCCCGACTGTCAGCATGGTTGCCATCTTACCATGCGACGGCAACAAATGTCAAGTGGCTGGACAGCATCACCATAGTCCGAGGGAGGGTGATAGCACGCCCCCCTTTTGCATAAGGACTTACGGCACGAAAGAAGCTTCCAAATGTTCTCAAGGCGATCGGCAGGTTCGAGCTTACCTGCCGAATGTAGAACAGTTGTCCCAACTGTTCCCAAACAATTGGGACAATTGTTCTACACTGGGTATATTTCAATCTGCCGGTCGCCCAAGAGCGCAAGTCCAGGTCGCGTGAAGTGTAGGAAGAAGCCTTTCTCGCCCGCTTCAGCCACCCTCCGGGGCACGCGCCAACGCCGTGGCCCAAAACTTTGACTGGACAATTCGGCCAACCTGTGGTAGGCTCACATGCGAACATCGGGTATCGACCGAGCCTGAAGCAATCCAGGTATCTCAACAGCCCGTCGCCGGAGCGCACTCTCCGGCGACGGGCTTTCTTTTTTTGGCTTCGATGACGTGACTGCCCGAGCCACTGGCCAATTCCAAGGGAGACGTTATGCGATTTTTTCAAAAGCGCGTCGGCGGTTGGGCCGTTGCCGTTCTTCTGGCCGTCATGTCGCGATCGTGTTTTGCGCGGCAGCAAGCGACCGAGCCATGGACCACTTGCGTTGAGGCCACGTCGCGCATTACCGCGACCGACGGCGGGCGCGGGACCGGCTGCGCGTTTGAGCGGTCGCAAGGCTACCTCTTTCTTCTCACCGGCGCGCATGTGGCGACCTCGCGCGACGTGCAGTGTGAGTTCTGGCGAGCGGGGCATCAGTCGCGCCCGCTGCCAGGCCGTGTCGTTCTGCGCGACGAGGCGAGTGACGTGGCCGTGGTGGCCATTGCCGAAGCCGCGCTGGTCGGCCATGTGCCGCCGGTCGTGCCGCTGGCGCCGCCTGAATGGGTTGCCGCGCCCGGCGTTACGCTCCATTCGGTCGGCTGCGCCAACGGGGCGTGGGCAACCGGCTGGCAGGGACACGCGCTCGGTTATGACGCGGCCGATCTCCACTTTCTGCCGGCGCCGGCCAACGGGCGAAGCGGCTCTGCCCTGTTCGACGCGGCCGGCCGGCTCATTATCGGACTGGTGCGCGCGCGTTCGGGCGACGGCAGTCGCGGCATCGCCACGTCGGTGCAGGCGGTCTATCGCGCGCTGGGCAACGAGGCGCAGCGCAGGACCGTTGCCCGCGCTTCGCTTCCGCCGGTTGTGCTCGCGCAATGTGCCGGCGGCCTCTGTCCGTCACGCGGCAGCTTGCTGCCGTTCCGTAGCCAGCCATCCGACCCAGGCCAGGGTGGGCCACTTTATCCGACGCTCCCGCTGGGCAGCCGCGGCGCAGCGGATGGCAACACGTACTCGTCCGCGATGGAAGTCGATTGGCCGAAGTTGGCCGAGGCGATGGCCGGCTCCGCCCAAGCGCAACGCGAGGCGGCCGAGGCGCAACTTGAAGCCGCGAAAACACAAAGCGACTACTTCCGACGCCAGCGGCAGACGGTCGAAGCGGCCGAGCACGGCCGCCTGATCAACGCGGCGCCGAGTGACGCGAGTCAGGCACTCAGTCAGGCCGCCGCCGGCCAGTTCACCCAAGCGATCGATACGGCCACCGACGGGCCGATGCTCGGCTGGCTGGGCCAAGTGATTGTCTACGCGCTGTTGGCCCTCACTGGGCTGACCGGCGTGCCTGCCCTGCTTGTGCGTTTCGGCGTGCCGCTGGCACTGCGCGCGGTGAGTAAGCGTTTGAAGTCAGGCACGCACACCGAGGCTGACGCCGTTGTGAACGAAATCGCCGCCCGAACCGCGCGGAGTATGAACGGGGCAGTGAAGCGGCAGGGGCGGTAGGCACATAATGACGAATGACGAAAGCCAAATGACGAAGAAAGCACGAAGAACGAAGGATCTCGATGCAAGCCGGTTCGGATTTCCGGCTTCGCGCTTCCTTCGTCATTTGGCTTTCGACATTCGACATTTCCCACCCTTGGAACGTGACCATGCACATTCGCGACCGCGTCAAGGAACTACGCCGTGTTCGGGCCACTGAACTCCGCCCGAACCCGCGGAACTGGCGAATCCATCCCGACCGGCAGCGCGACGCGTTGCGCGGCATCCTGGCCGAAATCGGCTATGCCGACGCGCTGCTCGCTCGCGAGCTGCCCGACGGCTCGCTCGAACTGGTTGATGGCCATCTACGCGCCGAAACGACACCCGAGTTGGAAGTGCCCGTCTTAGTGCTCGATCTTTCCGAGCAAGAGGCGGGCAAGCTACTTGCGTTGCTAGACCCGCTGGCCGGGCTGGCCGAGGCCGATTCCGACATACTGGCCGCGCTCCTCGCCGACGTGGAGACCGACAACGAGGCCGTGCAACGGATGCTGGACGACTTGGCCGCCCAACCTGATCCGACCTTCGACGACGACCCAGACCATGGCGAGCCGGGCGACGTTCCCATACCGGATGGCTACCAGGTAGTGGTCGAATGCCGCGACGAGGACCAGCAGCGCGCCGTCTACGAACGCCTCACCGCCGAAGGCCTCGCCTGCCGATTGCTGACTTTATAGTGACGCGCTCACGCGAAAACGCCGACCGCTTTAGAACCACGAGAGCAGGTTCCTGGTGGGTCGGCAGTCGCTTGCACGGCGTTGCTTTCAGCCAACGGCGCGAGATGCAACACAACCCTAACGCAACTCGTCCTCCACGGCGCGCGACTTTGACCCACCCTACACAACTGACAACTATTTGGCCAATGATTGATATTCACATAGAATGCCCGATATACGATTCGTTTCGCGTGCGGCAGGTGGCCGGCATGTTCGACGTGCCGCTGGCCGCGCGGGCGCACGAGCGGTTCCGCGTGGACATGCCGGAACTGGACGACTCGTGGCAGGTTGGGCTGATTGTCGGCCCGTCGGGCAGCGGGAAGAGCACGGTTGCCCGCCGGCTGTTCGGGGCAAAGCTGGTTGGCCCGCGCCCCTGGCCCGACCGGCAGGCGGTGATCGACGGCATGGGCGACCTGCCGATCAAGCAGATTACCGGGCTGTTCACGGCCGTGGGCTTCAGTTCGCCGCCTGGCTGGATCAAGCCGTATCATGTACTTTCGGGCGGCGAGCAGTTTCGTTGCGACCTGGCCCGCGCGCTTGCGGAAACGCCCAAGGGCGACACGCTGGCCTTTGACGAGTTCACCAGCGTGGTAGATCGGAACGTGGCGCGGGTCGCGTCGGCCGCGATGGCGAAGGGGATTCGCGCTGGGCGGATCGGCTGCCGGTTTGCGGCCGTGACGTGCCACTACGACGTGACCGAGTGGCTCGCGCCCGACTGGGTGCTGGACATGGCAACGGCGACGTTCCAACGGAGGTGTCTTCAACGACCGCCGATCGAGCTTAAACTGTTTCGTTGCTCGCGCGATGCGTGGCGGCTGTTTGCGCGTCATCACTATTTGAGCGGCCAACTGAGCCAGTTCGCTCGCTGCTATCTGGCCACGTGGGAGGACAACCCCGTGTCGTTCTGCGCCACGCTCTCGCTGATTGGCCGCAAGCGGCGGTGGCGCATCACGCGCATGGTGACCTTGCCCGATTACCAGGGGCTGGGCATCGGCATGGCCGTGGCCGAGGCGGTGGGCGAATTGCATCGCCAGCAAGGCGAGCGGCTGAACCTGACGGCCAGTCATCCGGCGGTCATTGGCCATTGCCGCCGCGGCAACCGCTGGCGCGCGATTGGCGTGGCGCGCGCCCGCCCGCGACGCAACGAGCGGTTCCTACCCGGCTATCGCTGCGCGGCCGGCCGCGCCGTGGTGAGTTTCGAGTACCTCGGAGACTGACAAGATGAGCAAGCGCGGACGGACCCCGGTATTGGACGCGGTGAAGCAGAGGGAGATTCTCGCGATTGTGAGCGTTGGCTGCTCGCGTCGGATGGCGGCCCGTTACGTCGACTGCGCGGCAAGCACCATTAGCGCGACCGCTCGTCGCGAGCCCGACTTCGCCGCCCAACTCGCTCGCGCGGAACAGAAGAGCCAGCTTGGCCTGATCAAGAGTATTCGCGATGCGGCGAAGAAGGCCCAATACTGGCGTGCCGCCGCGTGGGCCCTGGAACGCATAAACCCCGAGGACTTCGGCCTTCGCGGTCCCGACATCGTGACCGCCGAGCAGATGCGGGCGCTGATGGAGCAGCTTGCCCAGGTGTTAGTCGAGCACATTCCACTCGCCTCGCATCGCAAGAAGGTGCTCCACGCCATCGACCGTATTTTGAGTGAGCTGCCATGACGCCCCTCTTACACAACTGGCCCGTTCCCGCAAAGCCCTTGCGGCGATTGCTCGGGCGTTTGCGCGATGAACTGGCGTTGCGCCACGGGCAAACGCGGCGAGCGATGGCCGTGACCACGGCAGGGCGGATGGATCTGCTGACCTGGGGGCGACGGTTCCTGCCAGAACATTTCCAACAACCGCCTTCGGCCATGCACCAGTGGCTGGCACGCCACCTCGACGCCGCGCGCACGCTGCGCGGTGCGAAGCTCAACGTGCTGGGGCCGCGCGGCGGAGCGAAGTCGACCATAGTCACCCTAGTGGCCGTGCTCCGCGCCGCCGTCGAAGGAACGGAACCATACGTCTGGATTATCTCTGATACGAAGCACCAGGCCCAAGCGCACCTGGAAAACGTCAAGGCGGAACTCGCGACGAACGCGACTCTGGCCGAAGCCTATCCGGACACAACCGGTCAGGGGCCGGTATGGCGCGCCGCAACGGTTGAACTGCATGGCAACGTGGTGATCGAGGCGTACGGGACGGGCCAGCGCATCCGCGGCCGGCGACATCGGCAGCATCGGCCCACGCTCATCGTATGCGACGACCTGCAAAACGATGGGCACACGACGTCCGCCTGGCAGCGCGATCGGTCGCGCGAGTGGTTCCACGGCACGCTACTGAAAGCCGGTACGGGGCGCACGAACGTGGTAAACCTGGCCACGGCGTTGCACCGCGAGGCGCTTGCCGTCGAACTGTGCGAAACACCCGGCTGGACCTCGCGCCGATTCCGTGCGATTGAGCGGTGGCCGGAGAACATGTCGCTCTGGGCCGCGTGGGAAGAGATGTACACGGCCGTCGACCGACCAGACTACCGGCAAACGGCCCGTGCGTTTTATGAAGCGCACTGGCCGGAGATGCACGCCGGTGCCGTGCTGCTGTGGCCCGAGGTCGAAGACTTGTACTCGCTCATGTGTATGCGAGCCGAGAGCGGGCATACGGCGTTCGAACGCGAGAAGCAGAACTCGCCCATCAACCCGGAACTGTGCGAATGGCCCGAGACCTACTTCGACGAACTGGTCTGGTTTGACGATTGGCCGCGCGACCTTCGTGTAAAGGTGCTTGCGCTCGACCCGAGCAAGGGAACCGATTCGCGCCGCGGCGATTACTCGGCCCTGGTCGCGCTGGCGGTCGATCGGCACGGCATGTTACTGGTCGAGGCCGATCTGAAGCGCCGGCCCACGCCCCAAATCGTGGCCGACGCGGTCGAACTCTACCGTACGTTCCGGCCCGACGTGTTCGGCGTCGAATCGAACCAGTTTCAGGATCTGCTGGCCGGCGAACTGGAGGCGGCGTTTCGCCAAGCAGGCATCCTGGCCGCGCGACCCGTGCTCATGGACAACCGCGTGAACAAGCAGGTGCGCATCCGTCGCCTGGGCCCGTACCTTGCCAGCTCTCGCATGCGATTCAAGACGAACAGCCCCGGCACGCGCCTGTTGGTCGAGCAACTCGGCACATTCCCCATCGGCGATCACGATGACGGCCCCGACGCCTTAGAAATGGCCATTCGCCTCGCCGCCGAATTGCTCGGCCGCCGGAGTGACGGGCTAGGCAATCGGCTGCCGGTGGATGTCTATTGATTCCTGCATAGTCAATGAGCGGTTCGCAGCCGTTTTACCGGGGAAGCCGGGCTTCGCCCTTGTCCATTGGCTATGCAAGCCCCAATAGTTGCTAGTTGCTCTCGTAACCGTTCACAGGGGGACTGTCCCAATTTTCGCGGCACAAAGGGCGTTC
>CAZASB010000281.1:0-6222 GCA_964487655.1 uncultured Planctomycetaceae bacterium | reverse complement strand
AACGGTGGATCATTGGGAAAGAACACCCTTTGTGCCGCGAAAATTGGGACAGTCCCCCTGTGAACGGTTACTGGTTTGCTTGGTCAGCCCACGGATCAGTTTGCATGTATGTGCGATGCAGGCGACAGGCAGTAGTGGTCTGTATTCGAGTTTGGTATCGCGTGAGATCAATCCCATGATGACCAAGACCGACCTTGAGAAACTAGCATTGCTTCGCCTGGAAGACGCTTTGTTACTCATTCAGGCCAACCGTTGCTCTTCTGCATACTATCTTGCTGGATATGCAGTAGAGCTGGCGCTCAAAGCGTGTATCGCAAAGTTGGTGCAAACTAACACAATTCCGGACAAGGCCTTTATCAATGCAGTCTATGTCCATAAGCTGGACAACCTTCTTGGGCTCGCCGGCCTCAAACGCCAATTTGAGATTGACTCGAAGGTTGATACTCAGCTTGCGGCATACTGGGCTATAACGAATAACTGGACGGAAGAAAGTCGTTATGCATTTTGGGACCCATTTGCCGCAGTGTCACTTATTCAAGCCATTTAGGAACCACATCACGGAATATTCCAATGGATGCGACGGCACTGGTAGACCCTTTTGTCGCTGACGCAATCAATCTCGTGAAGAAGCTAGACGAAGGACCGAATTCCTTAACCTTTGTCGCGTGGTACTATTACAATGAAGCAGACGAGTGGCGACTGCTGATAGCCTCGCCCTCCCTTGATCCGCTGCTTCAGAAACAGGAAGCCGTGGCCTATCAGAAAGTTATCGTTGCGCTTTCGGAAACCTCACCTTCCGCACTGAGCGTTTCCGACTTGAAGATCATCCCTACCTCGTACCGACTGGTGCAAGCACTGGGAACCTTGGCGAAGACAGGCCCCCAAGGAACATCTCGCATCCAATTCAGGGATTGCATGATTGGCGATGTCTTCATTAACCCGGATTATTCATGATAGGTAGGGTGGGTCAAACAAGCCGCTTCTTTGGTGGGTCATCGGTCGCTATTGTCGACGTCTTCCCAGGCGGGCGGCCATAAATCAGCTCGGTTGCGGCTTGTGCGGACCCACCAACGATCTACGCGACCTTGACCCACCCTACGTAGATGAATAATCCGGGTTAAGGATGTTACGATCCTGCGATCCGCCTAAGCGATCTTCCCGATCGGAAGTAGCAGGGCGAGAATCAGCAAGGCTCGCATGGCGTGTTCCCTATGGTTGCACTTTCAGACCGGTGAACTCCTGCCAAGTGTTTGTGTCGGGATCGCCAAGTCGGACGGTGTAGGTGGCGCTGGTGCCGAATACCCAAGGGCGGACCGTGTTGCCACGTAGGCGGAGACAATAGACCAGTTCGTCGGGCGCCTCGTCGCGCAGGATCATCACGGCGTCTTTAACGCCTTCAAAGTTCAACGCTGGCAGATTCCCGGCAACAGCGCGGCCGTCCTACTCGCGCTGGGTGAGCGTGATGGGCCAACCCGGATACTCATGCTCCTCGTCCGCCTTGGTCACGTGTTCGGCGAGAAACCTGTAGCAGTGGACGTCGGATGAACGGCACAGGCTGGATGTAACCTGCATTGGTGCTCGTGCTGTTCTTCAGTGGGATCTCCTTTTCGCCCTCGCCCCGCAGGTTGCCATGGAAAACGTCGTGATCGTCTGGCAGGACGACAGTGGGCCGGTCCCGGACCGTTCGACCGTATGGCGTCGGACAGTCAAGTTGTCCTCCTGGGAGTCGTCAGGTACCTCCCACAAGGTGGCCGTGACGACCAGCGGGCCCAGGTTCGGCCCGTAACCTGCTTCATCGGTTCCCAATACATATCCCATCAACGCCTCGTCACCCGTGCTAAGACCACGATTGATGAATTGTCCGCGTCAGTCTACCGTTGGTCTTGAACCAGGAAAAGCCCACGATTGGCGACCGTCCGCCTGTCCCTTCCTCGCCGTATTGCCTCGAATACGGTAGAATGGGGCATTATGCCCAATCAACCTGCTCAACTGCTAATGGAACACGGTCCTCGTCTGGAGGGCGGTACCCTGGTTCTGGCCTTTGCCGGCTGGATGGATGGCGGTGACGTATCGACCGGAACGGTCGAGCGGTTGGTCCATCTGCTCGATGCCCAATCGTTTGCCCAAATTGATCCGGAGCCGTTCTATATCTACAACTTCCCAGGCGCGATGGAGATCACCGCGTTGTTCCGGCCCTATACGAAGGTCGAAGCGGGGCTCGTTACGGCCGTCGATATGCCGCGCAACTTATTCTTCGCGCACGAGCCGGCCAATCTGGTCTTCTTCATCGGTAAAGAACCAAACCTGCAATGGCGCACGTTTGGCGAGTGCATTCTCTACCTTGCGCACACCGTGGGATTGCGACGCATCCTGTTCGTCGGCTCGTTCGGCGGCACGGTGCCGCATACTCGCGAACCTCGCCTTTTCTGCACCTGTTCGCACGAGCGGCTTCTGCCGGAAATGGAGCAATATGGGTTGCGCCCGAGCACCTACGAGGGCCCCGGCTCCTTCACCAACTACCTGATGACCCAGGCCGGATCCGCCCAACTCGAAATGATCTCGCTCGTGGCCGAGATTCCCGGCTATCTCCAGGGCGTCAACCCGATGAGTATCGAGGCTGTTACGCGACGCCTGGCCAAGATCCTCCAACTCCCGCTCGACCTCGACTCGCTGCGAACGGCCAGCACTCAGTGGGAACTCGAAGTGTCCAGCGTGGTGGAGCAGGACGAAGAGCTTGCCGGGAAGGTACGCGAACTCGAATCGCGTTACGATACCGAACTGCTCGACCTGAACGCCGAGGAAGTGTAAAGGCTCGGGACCATTCTCAGCGTGCAAGTACTGCCGCGATACTCGCTACGACTGCCGCGACCGTCGCACGCACGAACTGCCCGTGTGGCCCGCGCAGCCACCCAAGCCGGCACGAACTCTCTTTGCTCCCTGGCGTTGCGTTCTGCCACTACGCCAGCACGCGTTTCGATGGACCGCTCGGCGGCTGGCACACATAGCGGGGCACGGCGTAACCGGGCAGTTGCGCCCGAATGGCCGCCAGCAGGGCCTTTCCGCGGGCTGCGGGTACCTCAAAGTGGGCTGCTCCGGCCACGTGGTCCAACTGGTGCAAGTAATAAGGCATCACTCGCAACTCGACCAGCCGCTCGAACAACGCCACGAGCGCATCGACCGAATCGTTCACGCCGCGTAACAGGACCGACTGGCTGAGCATGGGAACCCCGGCATCAACCAGCCGCTCCAGGGTAGCCCCGGCTACGGCATCCAACTCCGCCACATGATTCACCTGCACCACCACCAGCGTGGTAAGTCGAGTCCCTCGAAGCCAGGCAGTCAATTCTGGGCAGACCCGGTCGGGCACTGCGACCGGTAGCCGGGTATGGACCCGAAGACGACGAACGTGGGGAATCGCGGCTAACCGGTCGGCCAATCGGGCGAGTTCAGCGTCGGGCAGGGTGAGCGGGTCGCCGCCGCTGAGGATTACCTCCCGGGTCGTCGTATCGCGAGCGATTTCCGCCAGGGCCGGCCGCCAATCGTCGGTGGCGGCCGTACCGGAGCTGAACGGAAAATGCCTTCGAAAACAATATCGGCAATGGACGCCGCAGCGTGCGGATGCTAATATGAGGGAACGACCGGGGTACTTTCGTAGCACTCCGGGGGCACACGCTCCGCTGACTTCATACACCGGATCGGTGGAGAAACCGGCAACGGAAACTAACTCATCCGGACTGGGCAATACCTGCCGCAGGATGGGGTCGTTCGCGTCCCCCGGGGTCATGCGGGCCAACAACGCCTGCGGTACGAACATGGGGAACTGTCTGGCCGCTTCCTCTGCGTTGATCGCGATGGTCGCGTCGAGGCCCAGCAGCCGGCACAGTTCGGCGGGCGCGGTGACCACGCTGCCCGGCGAGCCTGGGGCCGGTGACGTTGGCCAGCCTGTGGCTTCGCCTGGCACGGCGGCAGGATCGGAGTGTTCACAAGTCAGAGGAATTGCCATTGCGGCAATATCGTACCATAACCCATCCTTTACACAAAGCGTTACGGAATCCGAATCGTGGCAAGCTACAACACCAGCGAGTTCCGCAAGGGGCTGAAAGTCCAAATCGACGGCGACCCCTACCTGATGATCGAGTGCAACTTCGTCAAGCCGGGCAAGGGGCAGGCCATGTACAAATGCCGCCTGCGAAACCTCGTGCGCAATACGGTCCTGGACCGCACGTGGAAGAGTGGCGACTCGATCGACGCCGCCGACATCGAGGAAATCGAGGCCCAGTATCTCTACCGCCAGGGTGATACGTTCGTGTTCATGGAGAGCAGCACGTACGAGCAGTACGAAATCGACAAGGAGGTCGTCGACGAAGCTTGGAAGTATCTCAAGGAAGCGACCATCTGCAACATCCTGCTGTTCAACAACCGGGCGATCGGCATCACGCCGCCGAACCACGTGGTGCTGAAGGTCGAGTACTGCGAGCCGGGCGCGAAGGGGAACACGGCCACGAACGTGACGAAGCCGACGCAGGTGGAGACGGGCGCGACGATCGACTGCCCCTCGTTCGTCGAAATGGGCGACCTGATTCGCGTCGACACGCGCACCGGCGCTTACATCGAACGTGTACGCGAATAGGGGGCCCCATCAAGATTCCAGGGGAATTCGTCCGATGCTCACTTCACTGGAAATGAACCAATACCGAGGGTTCAGCGACTACCGGGTGGCCGGATTGTCCCGTGTGAACCTGCTGGTCGGCCGCAACAACTGCGGCAAAACGAGTATCCTTGAGGCCATTCATCTGTTGGCATCCGGCAGCGCCCCAGAGGTGTTTGCGCAGATTGCTGAGCGGCGAGGCGAGTTGATTGCCTCGCGCTCCGACCGCCATGGATACCGCGTGGAGACAACACTGGCACCCACGGTCGCTCATTTCTTCCACGGTCACGATTTTTCCCAGAGTTCCAGCTTCACGATTCTGAGCAATCGCGAGGGCTCTCATCGTGGCGCCACTGTCGTTGTGCTTCGCGAGATCAAGGTCGCTCGAGAGGAAGAATCCGGCAAGTCAACAGACGGTGGGAGCGCCGGGCCATCGATAGCCATTGCGGATCGTTCCAAACAAAATGAGCCGCATATCACCATAATCCCGGTAACGGAAGAGGGTGCTCTCGCACAAACCTCGAGCATACGGCTTGACCCCCGCAGGTACACTGTACCAGGGAACGGTCAGCCGGTCGTGTTCGTCCCCCCCGAGTCGCTGACGCCGTCGTTGATGAGCAATATGTGGAACGACGTCGTCAAGGAACGAAGGGAATCGGAAGTTATTGAAGCGATGCGCATTCTGGACCCCGGACTGGAAGATATCGTGTTCCTTAGCGGTAATGCAACGTACGAGATTCGAGTAGCAATCCGCGGGATGCAATGCCGGGTTCCCCTGGGAAGCCTTGGGGAAGGCATGCGCCGGTTGTTGGCGATTGCTCTGGCACTTATCCATGCCCGAGGCGGCTTGCTACTGATTGACGAAATCGACACGGGCCTGCACTACTCAGTCATGGGCGACATGTGGCGGCTGGTGGTCGAGGCCGCTCGGCAATCTGACGTTCAGGTCTTCGCTACGACACACAGCCTCGATTGTGTGCGAGGACTCGCCTGGCTGTGCGACAGCTATCCGTCACTTGCCAAGGATGTTTCCGTTCAGAAGATCGAACCGACGCTCGCGGAGTCGGTTGCTTTCGGCGCCGGCGAACTCATGGTGGCCGTGGAGCAAGAGATCGAGGTGCGCTGATGCCGGGCAAGACGGGCACGTCAATGA
This sequence comes from uncultured Planctomycetaceae bacterium, assembly GCA_964487655.1. GTDB lineage: Bacteria > Planctomycetota > Planctomycetia > Pirellulales > Thermoguttaceae > PWXP01. The sequence goes on along the minus strand of CAZASB010000281.1, from coordinate 421 downwards.
TTCATGTCGAGGGCAAGGACGACCTGTACGCGATCATGCATCTGCTCAGGCATCACGCCATTGAGTGCGTTCAAAGAAATACCAAAGGTAACCCACCAGGCGTTCCTGCATTTGAGACACGAGGTGGTGTGGATGAGTTGCTGGCTGGGATGACTGCTGCTGTGATGGCTGGCACCGATAAGATTGTCGGCTTTGTGCTCGATGCCGATACGCCTCTCGCTTCCCGGTGGGAGGCCGTCCGAGAGCAGCTTCGGAAGGCGGGTGTGGACACGCCGAGGACGCCGCCCGCGGATGGTTTCACTGGCGAGTCGCCAAAGTACCGGGCCAGGGTCGGTGTGTGGCTAATGCCAGACAACCGGCAAGACGGCCGACTGGAGACCTTGCTGCGCTCGCTGATTGATGAGAACGACGCACTGATCGA
>CAZASB010000280.1:0-6234 GCA_964487655.1 uncultured Planctomycetaceae bacterium | reverse complement strand
AAGAACGCCCTTTGTGCCGCGAAAATTGGGACAGTCCCCCTGTGAACGGTTACCAGGCCTCATCAGCGGCCCCCATCGTTCGAACTGGCGAACGCATGACCTATCCCAGGTTCAGTACCTTCTCGGCCGTCTTGCGGCAGATCTTCTCTTGGACGTCGGCCGGGAGATTGAACTCCTTCAGCGCGTCGAACTGCGGGATGTTCTGGCCGATTCCGAGATAGTCGGTGCCAAACATGAGCTGGTCGGCGCGGCGGATGAGGAACTCGCGTCCCCACTCCTTGTCACGAGTGATGGCGTTGCACCCACTGCCGGCCGAGAGGTCGCCGAAGATGTTCGGATAGGCGTCGAACAGGCGATCGACGGCGCCGCCGGGTGTTACGGGCGCCTTGGGATAGCTGCCCATGTCCTTGGCCGTGCAGTCGCCCGACACGCTTGCCCACCAGCCGTTTGCGTGGCCGATGAACCGAGCCTTCGGGGCCGCCTGCAGGGCCTTCTCCAGTCCGGGCAGGCCCGGCTGATCCGTGTTGCGAACCGTGTCCATGTGGAACAGCAGCGGGAGTTCCAGTTCGCTTACCGCGGAGAAGAACTCCAGATTTTGCGGATCGTCGAACGGGACGCCGCATTTATGCTCGCCGACCCCGACGGCGCCAGCGTCTAGGTACCGCTTGAGCATATCGAGCGCGCCCTTGCGCCCGCGAAGGTAGCTCAATTGACGCGGGTCGATATCGACAAACGGCAGCAGCCGGTCGCGATGCGGCTTGGTCTGTTCGAGCACCCAGTCCGACATGATCGGATACATCCACCCTTCAGGCGACACCAGGGCGAGGACGACCACCTTTTCGATGTTGTGCTCGTCCATCCAGTCGAGCATCATCTTCGCCGTCAGCGCGTTGTCGCGAAGCATCGGGATGCCCAGATGGACGTGGACGTCGATCCACGAGTACGACGTTTTGGCTTCCTCGGCGCGGAGCGAACCGGAGAAGGCGGCAACGGCCGACGCGGCCGTCGCCGCGCGGCAGAAATTACGGCGACTAATCAATTTGTCTCGTTTCATGAAATCACCTTGCCAGTGTAGTGCCGCAAAAGCTGCCAGCACGAGGAACGAGCGGTAATGGTCTTCCTGATCAGCTCGATTGGTTGGTTACTTGGCGCTGTCAAGCAATGGCGTTGGGCCCTGAATCGGTTCCGTGACAAATTCGTATCGGCCCGACTCCTTGATGCGAGCTTGTGTATCCTCGTAGTAGTCGAACACACGTTCCGGATCGTCGCCGCATTCCCTTGAAATGTCGCGGCGAATGGCGCGAACCGCAGCCAGTTCATTGTCAGCCATCTGCATTCTCCTCGCTAAGATAGTTCAGCGGAGTTGTCAGTAGTGGAACAGGTAAGCCCAGTTCCGAATTCACCGAGTCAATGTGGCCAAACTTGTTTGGGTTGGCCAGATGTTTGCAATTCCACGTCAATAGCACGTCGATGCCGTAGTAAGAAGCCAAAGCCAGATGCAATGCGTCACCACCAGCGTCGCGGGGCATCAACAGCCGGTCTACATATATTCTAGCAACTCTGCGAACATCCGAAGTGATCGTGAGCATTTTCACGCCGTCTAGCAGTGCCAGTCGCTTCACCCGCTCCTCCTCCAGGGTGCCCCGCTCGAGTTCCGCAATCACTGCCGGACTCGAATGCATCACGAATTCGCGGGAGTAAATACCCCACCATTTGCGTGTCCAGTTGCTGCGAGCCAGGGATTCCGCGTCCGTACGCGCCGTATAGTAGAAGCTCGCAATCGTCGTTTCGATGTAGACAGTTGTCATTTCAGGGTGTCATTTCAGGGGGTGTCATGCTTTGGGCGTCTTCTTCACAGCCTGATGCATTCCACGCCTCCACTGGCAGCGCGCAGCCACCACGGCATGACCTGAGATTACTCCCATTCCAGTCTGCGGTCAAGAACCAGAACTCTCGGCGTGCTTGGCCACCCCCCTCCACGAACGCAGTCGGTAATTTTCCAGAAGAGGAATCGGCGATACGGGACTTGTTGAAGTAGGTAGTCCAGGATAGAATTGCGCGCGTTGACGGACAGTTCGTGCGGTCGCTTGTTTGCTCGCGCCAAAGGCCATGCAGCGGCCAAACGGATGACCTGTAACGATCGATCATCCGCCTCGGTCCATTCCGGTTCTTCCTCTCTTCTCTTTGGAGGATGTCATGGGTGATGTCGATCCTTCTCCGTCGGGCAGCGTGATCCATGCGGCAGTGGTGGAACGCAAGGCCCCTCTCAAGAAGCCGGCGGGGCAGAATCCGCTTCGTTGGGTTTACACCCACAATCCGTTCTACATGATCAGTGCCGGCCTTGTCTTTTGGGGCCTGCGCAGCTCTTTCGACGCACGGGTCGGAGCCATCGAGACCGTGACCCTGATGCTCGGGCTGGTCGGCTACACTCTGCTTCTGATCGTGACCACATGGTTGGTTCTTCGTCTGGGGCGTGTATGGGAAGACGGTCGCAGTCAATTGCTGCTGATCGTGCTGATGTACCTGGCGATTTCGGTCAGCTTTGACGACGCGCTGGCCACCAATCCGCCCCTTGGAGAGTTATGCTTCCTCGGGGGCCTGCTCTTCGCCGTCGTCACGAGCGAAGCCTTGCTCCGCGGTCTTGGCATTCGCTTGGGCCTGTTGTTTCGTCTTCCGTACCACCTGCTTCTCGCGTTGTTCTTCCTGTATCCAGTGCTCCTGCAGCGTTTGCCGTTCGATCCGTTCAGTTCCGAGTATCTCTGGCTGCTGTTCGCCTTCACTCCCCTGGCTGGATTGTGTTTTCTCACGCTATTGCCGGCAATCCGCCGCGGGCCGGAGTATGCGGGCGACAACGGCACGCCGTGGCACTGGCCGTGGTATCCCTGGGTTGTGTTCTTCGTTATGGCATTGGGAGTCTGTCAGCGAAGCATTTATCTTTGCATGTCGATGCATCAGGCGGGGGGCTTTGACATGATCTTCGCCCCCTACTTCCTCGCTCCGTTTGCGCTGGCCATCGGCATCCTCCTGTTGGAGATCGGACTGGCCTCAAAGGCAAAGAAGGTCTTGGGCGCGGCGTTGGCCGTGCCGGTGGTTGCGCTGGCGTTGGCGGGCACGGGATATGTCAGCAACAAAGTGGCCCTGGACTTCCTCGCCGATTTCACCCAGCGGCTTGGCGGGACACCTCTCTACCTCACGCTACTGGCGGCGATTGGGTTCTATGCGTGGGCCATGCTGCGGCGCGTGCCGCTGGCGTCCGAAGCCCTCGCGGTTACCGTGGCCCTGTTGGTCGTCATCGGTCCCGGAACGACCGGTCCAACGACCTTGGCCGAGCCGTGGGGAATCCCGCTCCTGCTGGCCGGCGGCCTGCAACTGGCCACAGGAGTCTCTCGCCGCAGTTCCGCCCACTGTCTGATCGCCGCAGTGGCCGGCACGGCCGCCCTTTCAATCGAGTTATGGGGAACGGTATTCACCGCATATCAATGCCTCATTCCCGCACATCTACTCCTGGCAGCCATACTGATTCTCGGCGTGGTCTTCCAGGACCTATTCGCACGTCTTTTGCGGTCGGTGGGAGCCGTGCTCCTGGTAGTGGCCGCCATCGCAGCCACGCTGGCCGGTCCTCAACTGCTGCCGGAAGCGCCCAGTCTTCTGCCAACGCTGTACCCGCTCGCCACGGCGCTGCTGGCCTTGGCGTGCGGCTATCTCCTGGCCAGATGGCTTTACTTCCTGGCCGCTCTGGGTAGCGTCGGCGTCTCGCTGTTGGCAGGTGGTTGGCACCTATATGCTTTTCTGCGTCCAAGGGTCGTCGGGCTCGACTACGTTCTTGGGGGGCTGGCGTCGCTGTTGGTCGCCGGACTGATCAGCTTTTGGAAGACCGGAGTGCCGCAGCGCTGGGCCGCACGGCGAAGACAACAGTTCGCGCAGCGCAAAGACGGGCCCTTTGATGACGTTCCGGAACCGCAGCGTCAAGAGTGAATCGAGTTCGGCCGAGGGCGCCTTCGGACAAGCCCGATGATTTTGCAGGCGTGGTTGATCGTGATCCCGCACAAGTCGCAGCCTGCCGCCCCTACCGGGGCTGATGAGATGCATGCCACCGGAACCACGGGTTCCGCGTCGTCCGACTATCGTCGAACTCTGCGTCACCCGTGGCTACACCCTTTTGGCCCCTCCGGGGCAGATTAGTGCATGCTTCCCCTTCCCGAATGCCAATCCCCCTTACTGGTCTTCGTAATGCTCGACGTCCGGCCAGTAGGTGTCGAAGTCGAAGTCGGGGCTGTTGTCCAGGTCGTGGCAAGTGGCGCAGTGGCTATCGCGGGCTTCCTGCTTGGTTACCACCAGGGCCTTCCGATACCGATCCTTCTCTTCATCGGTGCCCTGCATTTCGGCCCGGTTGTGATTGCCGCCCGGCCCGTGGCACGATTCGCAGCCCACGTCGGTCAGGTGCGGAGTTTCCTCTAGGCTCTTGAACCCGCCTTCGTAGGGGAAATACTGCGTTGGATGCCAGCCGATGACGTGGCAGCTAATGCATTCGGGATCGAACTGGCGCGGCGGGTCGAGTTCCGCGAGCGTCTGATAGGCTCTGGAGTGAGGCGACTTGCGCCAGACGCGATAGGATGGCTCGTGGCAGCTCTCGCACTTCCGCGACCCGACGAACTCGCCACCGGTCTCCTTCAGCGGATGCGGGGCGGGACGGATCCCCAGACCGTCGAATCCCAGCGACTGCACCTGGTGCTGATAGGCGGTCATGAGCATGTGCATGTCGGGCGATTGCGGAAATCGCGAGTCGAGCGGCACGCGCTGGTACCGCCAGCCGGCGGTCGGAGCTTCGTACAAGCCCAGCACGACCGCGTCCATGCCCTTCTCGCCCACCTCGATGAGCAGCGTATTGGTCCCTTCAATTCGTCTGGGTTGAGCGGGCGGTTCGGGCGCGCCGCCGGCGGTGACCACGATATCGAACACCGGGAACCGCAGCGCAAGGGCCTCTGACTCGGCGATGCTCGCATGGGCAAGCAGAATTTGAAAGTCGGCCGGCTCAAGGCTTGGTAGCAGCTTTGTGAGCGCGGCCTCGGCGCCGACAAACTCGATTTCCGAATTGTTGATCTCTTTCTGAAACTCGGCGCCCAACACGGCGGCAACCGCCAGCTTCACGCCCGACCGTTCGATGATCCGGTGGGTAGCCGTCAGACCGGCATCGAAACCGAACAAGCCCACGTTGGCCGAGAGAAACATACTTTGTTGGTCGCTCGTGCTGGCGGCAACGGCGACAAGCTCCGCCGTGGGAAGACGCAAATCGGCTACTCCAAGGGCCACGGCGTCGTAACCCATCGTGCGCATGCCGTCGACCATGATATGAAACTTCAGTTCGGCCTGCTTGCCGTAGCCGCGGGCGATACCGCCTGCGTCGAGACCGACGGTCGGCCAGCCTCGGTTCTCTCGCAACTCGCGGAAGAGCGAGTGTCGCCGACTCATACCGCCCTTCATGCGGTCGAGCCCGGCACAGCCACACGGCTCCATGTAGCCGTTTTGGCAGCCGGTAATGACCAGGGCCAACTTGGGCTTTGGCCAGCCCACAAAAATCGGACCGTTGACGGCAACCGGGTCGAAGTCGCCGCCACCCTTCTTTCCCTGCCGTGGCGCATGGTCTCGGAGAATATCGTCCTGGGTCATGCTGCTCGGAGCCATGTCGTTTCGGGGCGCGTCACTTGGCGGCGTATCACTTGCGGACACGTCGTTTCTGGGCGTGTCATCGCGGCGCAAGGGGTTCCCGTCAAGCGGCGACTCCTCCATGGGGCTAGGTGCCCGTGACCGCCCGGAACCCGGCGCCGTCGATAGTCCGGGGGCAGTCGGCAGTCCATCGGTCGGCGTCACGGGCGGCTCGTTCCCCTCTGGACGGCCGCCTGTCATGCCTGCGTCGGGCGGCGAGGCAGGAACCCTCGGTGAAGTTGCTTCGAGAACCCACGCTGGGCGGGCCGTACCCAGCGGATCGGGTCGATCCACGCTTTCGGCAGGCACGGCCGGCGCCTCGGCTTCAGGCTCTAGCGCCGCCGGCTGCTCCGTGCGAGGACATCCGATCAAGGCCGGCATGACTGCGAAGATCAACAAGAGGAGGACTGTTGAAGGCCAATTGGGACAAAGGTGTTTTATCATCCTTGATTTCACCAAGTAGAAAGTAGATGTCAGGTGTCAGGTGTCAGGTGTCAGGTGTCAGGTGTCAGGTGTCAGGTGTCAGGTGTC
>CAZASB010000279.1:0-6244 GCA_964487655.1 uncultured Planctomycetaceae bacterium | reverse complement strand
GGCAGAGCCGGCACACCCAATTCCATCGCAAACCCCAAAAAATACAGCAGAAATACGCGATTCTCTAAAGGGAACTTCAGGCTAGGCGTTCAGGGTGCGTCGGACAAGGTTTCGATCATAAGGCCCGAAGCCGCCAACATAGAGGCTGAAGCGCAGAACCGGCCGCATTTTACGGAGATACGCAACATTGTTCATAAAGCTCAATGCAACGGTTGAGGGCGCCACGTCGATATCGCATCCTAACGCAATATGCAAGTCCAATGACTTGCTATTGGCGGCCCCAACGCTTTCGATGCGGTAATTCCTCCGGAAAGCTCGCGGCCTCCGTTCACGCACCATGTATTGCAGCCGCCCCTTGATTGAACGAACAATGTGCGAAGGCGAGCAGTCCGGTTTACTGCTCAGGAAGAACTGCGCCAGGTTGGGCTTCATGAGCCGCTGCTCAAGGATTCGCACGCCATCGGCTTCCGTTGCCTGCATCAAGGAACTCTGCCACTCGTGGACCGGCGGCAGCGCCTCTCGCGCAAAGAGCGACAAGGACCAATTGAGCTGATAAGCGGCAATGCAGTTCTCCGTGGTATACAGGGGTGTGGGACTCGCCATGAATCTCATCCTTTCGTGGACGATGATATCAGGTATCTCCGAGGGCACGCAAGCCTGGCTCGGCGTAGCTGGCCAGTCATTGGTCCGGCTGGGGCGAGCCCAGCGGGGAATCGTATGGGTGCAGCTCCAATACGGACCTCACCGTTCTACGTTCCCTATCCGCCCGATGGTTCGCTAAATCCGACTTTGCAATTCTCCTGGTGAGAGGCTTGGGTCCGCCAGCCGGAACCACTATACTGGGCCGCATGTCGCCGGAACCGTCACTACCGCTGGTCTGCATTCGCGGCCTATCCGTCCGTTTCGGCGGGCAGCCGGTGCTGAGCGACATTTCGTTCAACATTGGTTCGGGCGAGTACACGGTTGTTGTCGGCCCGAACGGGGCAGGCAAGACGACACTGCTCCGCTGTCTGGTGCGTATTCTGCGTGGCGAGGGGACGATCGAACTCGAAGGCCGGCCCCTGGAGGGCTATCGGCAGCGCGACCTGGCCCGCCGGATTGCCTACGTGCCGCAAGCGGGCAACTGGGCAGCGCCGTACAGCGTCGAACAGTTCGTCGCCATGGGCCGCTACCCTCATGTGAGTCCATTCTCCCCACTCGGCCGCGAGGACCATCGCGCGGTACGCAACGCCATGGAACGCACCCGCACGCTTCAGTTCGCCGACCGGATGCTCGACACCCTCAGCGGGGGCGAGCGGCAGCAGGTGGGCATCGCCGCCGCGCTGGCCCAAGGGGCTCGGCTACTTCTGTTGGACGAACCGACAACCTTCCTCGATTACCGGCACCAGGCCGAGGTGCTTACCTTGCTGCGCGAGGTAAACCGAGAGGCCGGCGTAACGATCCTGGCCGTTACGCACGATTTGAATCACGCCGCCCTGGAGGCCGATCGGGCCGTGGCGCTCCGCGACGGGAAGATCGCCTATTGCGGAACGGCTCGCGATTTAATGCAACCCGAGGTTCTCCACCGCGTGTATGCCACCGAGTTGCTCCTCATCCAGCATCCGACCGCATCCATACCCGTTGTCATACCCCATGCGCCCCGAGTTGTCGGGAAATGCCGAAGACCGAGCGATGGCGCCGTGACGAAGCCCAAATGAACACCCAACGCGTACGCTCAATCACTCGATAGCCGCCACCATGCGATCATACTTCCCACTCATCGCCCTACTGCTGTTCTCGCTTGCCGTGACGGTCGCGGCGCCGTTCATCGGCGGCGAGTCGATTGGTCTCGGCTCGCTATGGGACGGGGCCGACGGGACCGATGCCTTCATCTTCTGGAGCCTGCGTGTCCCGCGCGTTGCCGTGGCGCTGTTGGCCGGCGCGGGCTTGGCCATCAGCGGCATGGCGTTTCAGGCCATGTTTCGCAACCCGCTGGCCACGCCGTTTACGTTGGGTACAAGCAGCGGGGCGGCGTTGGGCGCATCGCTGTGCATCCACCTGGGGTGGCAATTCAGCGCGCTGGGCGTTTCGGCCGTTACCCTTTGCGCGCTGGCCGGCGCCGTGCTTTCCATCCTGCTGGTGTACGGGCTCACGCGAGCGCGCGAGGGCTTCTCCACCGCCTCCATGCTGCTGGCAGGCGTGGCCGTGAGTTTCTTTTTCTCCAGTCTGATCCTGCTGCTGCAATACCTGAGCGACTACACGCGTAGCTTCCGCATGATCCGCTGGGTCATGGGCGGGCTCGACCGCGTGGTGGGCTACGACGATTTGCTGAGCATCTTGCCGTTTGTCGGCGCCGCCGCGCTGGTGATTTTCCATCAGACTCGCGAGTTGAACCTCCTGACCACGGGCGAGGAGCTTGCCGCCGGGCGCGGCGTGGCCGTGCATCGGACCAAGATGCTGCTGTTCTTCGCGGCTTCGTTCGCCGTGGGCGGCGTGGTGGCCGTATGTGGTCCGATTGGGTTCGTGGGGCTCATGGCGCCGCACATCTGTCGCCTATTGGTCGGCGCCGACCACCGGATACTCGCGCCTGCCACCCTGCTGTTCGGCGGCGGGTTCCTGGTCGTATGCGACACGGTGGCTCGCACCGTCATCGCGCCCACCGAGTTGCCCGTCGGCATCATCACGGCCCTCTTGGGCGGCCCGTTCTTCCTTTGGCTCCTTTTGACCAACCGCCGCCTAGCGTAACGTGGGATAAGCTTCCAAGGCTCTTCCGTTTCTAGGTGCAGCCTGCTGGTCTTGCTCCTACCGTAGTCAAATGAGCGATCTTTACCGCTTATCCGACATGTATAGGCGGTGCCATCGTTCCAATGCGTCGGAAGGCCCCTTTTCCCTTCCATAAGCCGCAATAGATGCCGAGAACGATTCCTAGAGCACTCTCCGCGCCATCTCGCGGAAATGTCGATCCAAAGTTAATTTACCTAAAGTGCGCAAACTACCAAGTCGATATGGCTCCATAGACACGTTCGCGCAGGTCCGCCAAACACAATCCGTTGGCGGTCGCCGGCTGCGTAGGCAGGCGAAAGGCCGTGCGCAATCCCACATGGCGTCACCACCAAAATGGGAAACATATCGCCGATCCTGCTTCGATAACTCGAGGCGGCAGGCGGTGTAGCTTCGGCCGAAACCCGTTCCCGCAAGACCGGCGAAGCTTGGTCCAAATCCTAAAACGGAGGGGTAACTGAAATGACCCGGATTAACACGAACACGAGTTCGCTCAACGCACAGAAGACGTTGAAAAGAAACAATGCCGACCTGCAAACATCGCTGACGCGGCTGAGCACCGGTTTGCGAATCAATTCGGGCAAGGATGACCCGGCCGGCCTGATCGCCGCGGAAATCATGCAGAACGATATCAGGGCCACGCAACAGGCCATTACCAACACGGAGCGTGGCAATCAGATGATTGCCACCGCCGACAGTGCCTTGGGGTCCATTGGCGATCTGCTGCACGACATCCGCGCCCTCGTCACCGAAGTGGCGAACACGGCCGTGATGGACGACAACCAGATTGCGGCCAACCAGTTGCAGGTAGACTCGGCGCTGGAGGCGATCAACCGGATTGCCCAGGTAACGTCGTTCCAGGGCCGTTCGTTGTTGAACGGCGGTTTGGACTTCATTACCAACGCCGACTCGATCGCCCAGATCAAGAACATGAAGATCGACAAAGCCAACCTGGGCACCGCCAACGAGATGTCCGTGCTGGTGGAAATCGCCTCGGCGGCCGAACAAGCCCAAATCACCACCTCGTCCGGCGAGTCGCAGGCCAATGCGGAAATCCGGTTCGCTTCTCGAACTCGGTTGAGTCTTTCGGCGGACAGTGCTGCCAACGACGGCAACGTTTACATCCAAGCGAACTCCCTCTCCGAGGAGTTCCACAACGTCAACGTCGTGTTCAACAACAGCTATGAAACGGGAACCCTGGACAACGGGGCGACGGCCTACTACGACACGACCCAGAAGGCACTTTACATCAACGTCGAGAACGCCGCGAGCACCATCGCCTTCGACAACGTCATTGCCGCCATCGAGAGCACCGATCTGTTCACGGTCTACACCGATTCGGCCGACACGTCGGACGGGACTACGTCCCTCGCCTGGGGCACCGACGACAACGGCTACATGACGCAGGACTACATTACCGCCACGGCCGACGCTCGAGGCGATGCCTGGAACGACGTCCAAATCAAGTTCAATTACAACGATTCCACCACGCCAGGTTCCCCCAAGGCCGCCTACGATTCGGAATCGAAGACCATCACGGTCACCCTGGCCGCGAACGCCGCCAGCGAGGTTGATGGATGGAACAGCCTCGACAATATCGCCGGCGCCATCAACGACCTCGCCGACTTCTCGGCCAACGTCACCATGACCGGCAATGCCAGCGGCGCGGCCGACACCACCTACGTATTCGGCTCGTTCGATCTGGACACGAAGGCAATCGCCGATACGGCCGCCACCGGATACCTCAAGAGCGCGTTCTCCGACGCGACCCGAGCCCAGGCTACCGTTAAGTTCGCCGCCGGCGTGGTCAAGACGTTCACCACCGACAGTGGCGTTAACACAACAAACATGTACATCAAGGCCGCGGGCCTGGGCGACAGTTACGATCAGGCCAGAGTCCAGTTCGTGGCCGACGCCTCGGCGGTCGGCCAGGAAGCGGTCGAGTGGGACGCAGGTTCCAAGACGCTCTCCGTGCATTACTTCCACGACGTAACTACGTCCTCGTCGGTCGATCAAATCGCCGCCGCCATTAACGCCAGCAATCAATGGCAAGCTACCGTGGCGACGGCGTCGGAAGGCACGCGACTGGTCGACCCCGGCCAGACCACCGTGGTAACCAGTACCGACTCGGTTGTCGTGGAAGCGACCCAGGCCGGAGCGAACTTCAACAACATGCAGGTTGTCTTCGAGGCCAAGGAAGGCCAGGGAACCGCCAGCCCGAAGGCCAAGTACAACGCCTCGACCAATACGTTCACGTTCATGGTCGACTACAGCACGACCGCGCCGACCAGGCTGGAAGATCTCGTCCTGGCGATCAACGACGTGGAAGGATTCGGCGGCTACATGAACACCAATACGAACAGCGGCATCGGCGGCATGTTCGGCGGCGGTGTCGATGCCACGATTGTGGGCAACACGGGTTCTAGCGGCGGCAATGTCCTGCTGGACGATCTCGTCATCGAGATAGCCGGTCCCGATGGCGCCGAGGTGTTTACCTTCAACGCCGGAACCACCGCAAACCAGATGTCAAGCGCCATCAGCCTCGTGGCGGATGCCATTGGCGTCGAGGCCACCTTCAACAACGACCTGGTCAACATCCAGTCGCTTGCTTACGGCGGCGATTCGTTCGTCAGTGTCGCCGTGCTTAGCGAAGGCGGCAAGGGCCGAGTTACCAAGAGCCTAAGCGCCTCCCGCGCGGAAGGCAAAGACGTGGACGCCAAGATCAACGGTGTCCAGGCCACTTCCAAGGGCAACCAGATGTGGGTCAATACCTCCACGCTCGCCCTGACCATCGACGTTACGGCAAGAGTTGACAACAACTTCCGATTCAACATCGACGGCGGCGGCGCCCAGTTCCAGTTGGGCCCCGACGTGGTCAGCAACCAGCAGGTGCGCGTCGGCATCCAGAGCCTGAACACGGCCCGACTCGGCGGCGTCAATGGGTACTTGTACCAGTTGAACACCGGCAGCAGCGCCGATCTGAGGACCGACCCGAACCAGGCGGCCAAGATTCTCGAAAACGCCATTAGCGTGGTGACCGACCTTCGCGGCCGGTTGGGGGCCCTCCAAGGCTTCACCATGGACACGAACATCAAAACGCTCGAAGACACCATGGAGAACCTTACCCAGGCCGAAAGTCAGATTCGCGACGCCGACTTCGCCGTCGAAACGGCCAACCTGACCCGAGCCCAGGTGCTCGTCCAGTCGGGCACCACGGTGCTCTCGATTGCCAACCAGAACCCGCAAAACGTGCTGGCCCTGCTGCAATAAGCCGGTAACCAGCGAGGCGAGTCATACCCGGACCCGCCTTGGCACACGCCAAGGTGGGTCTTTTCGTTCTTGGAAGGGTCCTGAGTTGCGTTTACCCAAATTGACTGACATAATTGCCTCCCCGCAACCCGCTGCCTTCGACCAAACTGAATAGAAACAGGGATTGCGCCAAGAAGCTTGGCGAGGGAGGAAGATTGACATGAAGTGAATTGGA
>CAZASB010000278.1:0-6254 GCA_964487655.1 uncultured Planctomycetaceae bacterium | reverse complement strand
GTTGATTTAGTGTCGTTTCGCATCTCCGAGGCGGAATATCTTGGGGGCTTACGGTGGAAGCCCCCAAAATCCAGCGTCTCGGAGAAACGCGTCAACAATAGATCAACAGCCCGCTGTCCCGGAGGATGAGAATGTGCGTGTTGCTGTAGCTGGCCAGTCATGGAACCGACTGGGACAAGCCCAGCGGGGAAGGATGGGAGTGTACGCCAGCAGGGCGGATTGCAGAAAAGTATAATGATTTCGCAAGAAACTATAATGGACAACGATTTTCCATCGGTTATAATGGGTGGAGTATGGGGAAGGCTATTCCGTGCGCCCCATATGAAACGACGCCCACTCCTTCGACTCAAAGGGGAATCTCATGTGCTGTTCAAAATGCGTGTTCTGCGCGGTTGCGTTCCTCGTTTTCCACGCCTCCTGGTGTCAGGCCGGGGTGGTGCAAATCTATTGGGCGTGGAATACCAGCCCAAGCGTTGGCGGGGTCGAACGCGTCTACGCGGACGGAACCAACCGCGAGCTACTGACCGTTAAGACGGGCTACCCGGCCGGCATTGACGTAGACCCGAGTACTGGCAAGGTCTATTACACGCTGGCTGGAGAACTTAGGATCAGAAATTGCGATCTGGACGGTGGCGGCAATAAACTGGTGACGGCGAGCCCCTGGAGCTATGTCCGTGGCATTGGCCTGGATGTCGCCAGCGGCAAGATGTACTGGATTGCCGGGCATGATGCTAAGGATTCCAAGAAGCAGGTTCTGCGCGCCAATCTCAGCGGAGCAAGCCATGAATACTTGTATGAGCCCGCTGACGGCGCCAATGAATTGACAGGCCTAAGCCTCGATCTGACCAATGGCAACGTCTACTGGACCGATCTTGGTACCCGCGTCACCGCCCCGGGTGGCTCCATCACGGACGGCGCCATCGGCTACGGTAGTCTGGATGGGTCTGGCACGGCGGTCGTGACCAAGGTGAGCGGCGATCCGAGAGGAATCGTCGTTGACCCGATCGGCGGCAAGGTCTATTGGTCCGACTTCGCCAACGGCGGCGCCGGAGCCATCTATAGCGCCAACCTTGACCTGACTGGCGTCACTCCCCTGATCACCGGTCTGACTGGGCCCTACGGACTTGCGCTGGACACCGCCGGCGGAAAGATCTATTGGTCTGACAGCAGTTCCAGCGGGACCATCCGCCAAGCCGATCTGGCCGACGGTGGCAACATAAAGACCTTGGTGACAGGCATCGGCACCCGCGCGGCAGCCATTGCGCTGGTGTTCGATAACCTGCCGACCGGTTGGACAGCCGAGGACGTGGGATCGCCGAGCAGGGCCGGCTTCACCGTACATCACGAGCCGACGGGCCGGTTCGTGGTCGAGTCGAAAAGCGCCGGTGTTGGCGGCGCCAGCGATGGGTTCCACTATGCGCATGAGTCGTACGACACGGGCACGGAGGATTTCACTGCCATGGTGCGTCTCTGGAGCCAGGAGAACACTGACGGATCGGCCACGGCCGGCCTAATGGCGCGCGACGGTACCGCCGCCGATGCCGCGTTTGTGATGACCGCAGGCACGCCCGGGAACGGTATTCAGCTTCAATCGCGCGACAGCGGCGGTGTCGAGGCCACCGACTCGTTGGCCGGCTCGCCCAATACGGCCAAGGACGGGGCCGCTCCGGTGTGGTTGATGCTCCGCCGCCGCGGCGATACGTTCCACTCGTATTATGCCGAGGACTTCAACGGTCGGCCGGGAGTCTGGAGCGGCGAGACGACGCAGGCCATGACCCTACCCGCCGGTGTTGAACTTGGGCTGGCCGTTACCAGCAACGACGCGGCGACTTACGGCACGGGCATTTTCGACAATGTCAAGATGGGCAACTGGGAGCCCCGCGCGGAGCTGAAGGTAACCGAAGACGGCAAGTTCATCGGCTCGGCCTATGCCTTGGACGACCTCAACGGCGATGGCACGTTGGCCAACGATGAAGTCGTGGACGTGCATTGGAGAATCGACCGAATGTCACCGGCGCCCGGCTTGATGAGCCAGTGGTTCTTACGAAAGTCCACGGCCGACTGGACCGGCGTGCCCGACTACCGACTCGTGGCCGAAAACGTCGCTCGGGCCAGTGGCACCTATCCCCAAGAGGTTATCGACGGCGAGGGGCTTATCGGCGGCCTAGACACTTTCGCGGTCAAGTACGCCGGCCAGATCTACGTGGACCAAGCTGGCACGATCGCCTTCCAGGAACACGTGGACGACGTCGCCCAGCTGTACATTGACGGACAACTGCGCATTACCGACGCTGCCTGGAATTTTGACCGTACGGCGACGGTTACGCTCACCGCTGGCTGGCACGACCTTGAGTTCTACACGTGGGACGGTTGGATGGGTGACGGGGCGTATTTGAACTGGGATCCGACGGGCGGAACCAATTGGGTACCCGTCCCGGGAGACGTACTGCGTTATACTCTGGTAGGCGAAGGCTCCTCGGCGATTGGCGATCCACTTTCGATGGCGTTATTCGACAGTACCGTCCCGCTGAACAACGGCATGTACCGTTTGACCGTCAATTACCTGGGTGAGGAGATCACCAGCTTCCTGTATGTTCCGGAGCCGGCCAGTTGGCTGCTGTTGGCCATGGGAGTCGTCTTGCTTTCTCTTCGGAGACGATGCACGCGGTGCTAAGACGGCCGCGAGCATTTTCGCTGGAGTCCCGGCTTTAGCCGACGATGACGACTGCCCGAAGACAAGACTTCAACCTGCGTTGGAGAAATGCGATTTACTTGGTCTATCCTCCATGGATGGTGAGGATATTTCGTCCGAGTGAGCCTTGAGACCGAGGATTGTGTGTTCCTCCAAGCATCTTCCAACTACTTACTTTCCACCACCGAGGATCAATATGAACATTTCACGGCGCGATGTATTGAAGATGGGCGCTGGAGCGACGGCGGCATGGGCCGGCGGAGTCGTGCCTTCCTGGGCCAGCGTGAACGTAACGAAAAAGATCCCGATTGGCCTACAACTCTATTCCGTCCGAAAGGACTGTGCCGAGGACTTGCCCGGCGTACTGAAGGCCGTGGCGGAGATGGGGTACAGTGGCGTCGAGTTCGCTGGCTACCATGGCCGCTCCGCCGAGGAGCTGCGTAAACTGCTGGATGCCAATGGCCTGAAGTGCTGCGGCACGCACACGGGGCTTCCCACGCTGTTTCCCGAAAATCTCGGTGTCACGATCGAGTTCAACAAGACGCTTGGCAACAAGTACCTGATTGTGCCCTGGCTACCAGAAGACAAACGAAATTCAGTCGAGGCCATCAAGAAGACGGCTGCCTTCTTCGATGAATGCGCTGCGAAGGTCAAAGAACACGGCATGGTGGTCGGTTACCATGCACACGGCGGCGACTTCAGCAAGGTCGATGGCGACACGACTGCGTGGGATATGCTCTTCGGCAGTACGAAGCCCGAGGTAGTCATGCAGATGGACATTGGCAACTGCATTGATGGCGGCGGCGATCCCTACACCACGCTGGAGAAGTTCCCCGGCCGTTCGCTCACGGTGCATCTAAAAGAGCATGGCGGCGAGCGCGGCGCGACGGTAGGCGAGGGCGAGGTCGACTGGGAACGCGTCTTCCGCATTTGCGAGTCAGTCGGGGCAACCGAGTGGTATATCGTGGAGCAGGAGGCGTACGACGGCCAGCCGCTTGATAGCGTGCGCAAGTGCATCCGGAACCTTCGCAAGATGGGCAAGTAGTATTGCCTGACACTACCCCCTGGGAGCGGCACCATGCTTGGCGTTCACTGGCTGATAGTCCCATTGCTGAGCAGCCTGCTCTCGGCCACTCCCATCGCGCTCGACGAGCGTCCCGCGGGCGAGCGCGATTGGGGGTACCGGCCGGCGGAGGGAGCGGTGTCTCCGACAAATCCGCCGGCCTTTTCGTGGCGGCCTCAACGCGATATCGTCTCTTGGGAGCTTCAGTGCGCGCAAGGCGGCGATTTCGGTAAACCGGAACTGACCGCAAGCGACATTGAGTGGAACGTTTACTGCCCGCCCCACACGCTGCCTGGTGGCGAGTACGGCTGGCGATACCGTGGCGTGGCGGCCGACGGCCGGAAGACGTCATGGAGTCTCGTGCGACGGTTTACGCTACCGGCCGACGCCGTTGCCATGCCCATGCCGCCTCGTGAAGAACTGCTCGGTCGGGTGCCGAGGCAGCATCCGCGGCTCTTCGTTCGCCCAGAGCAAATGGCCGAACTTCGGCGGCTTGCGACCGGCCCGATGAAGGACCGCTTCGACCGACTGGTCGCCCAGTGCGATCGGCTGGTGAAGAGCCCGCCGCCCACGACCGAGCCGCCCGTCTATCCGCCCGACGTGGAGCGAAAGAGTGAAGAGTGGCGCGCGATCTGGTGGGGCAACCGAGTCTACACAATCAATGCGCTCGAAAGCGCCGCCACGCTGGCCTTTACGCGACTGCTGGGCGGCCGGGAGGAATATGGCCAGCTTGCCAAACGCATTCTGCTGGACTGCGCCCAATGGAATCCGGCCGGCGCCACCGGATATCGGTACAATGATGAAGCCGGCATGCCGTACGCCTACCATTTCTCGCGGACATACACCTTCATTCACGACCTGTTGACCGAGGAAGAGCGAGAGACATGCCGGCGGGTCATGAAGATCCGGGGCGAGGAAATGTACCGTCATCTGTGTCCCCGGCATCTTTGGCAGCCTTATGGCAGCCATGGCAACCGGGCATGGCACTTTCTCGGCGAGGTAGGCATCGCGTTTCTCGACGAGGTCGAGGGAGCCGACGACTGGGCCTGGTTCGCGGCCAACGTCTTCTACAATGTGTACCCGGTCTGGTCCGATGACGACGGGGGGTGGCATGAGGGCGCGTCGTACTGGAGCAGTTACATCGCCCGATTCACCTGGTGGGCCGACGTGATGCGCGCGGCCATGGAGGTCGACGCGTTCCACAAGCCCTACTTCTCTCAAGTCGGATA
Source organism: uncultured Planctomycetaceae bacterium (assembly GCA_964487655.1). Classification (GTDB taxonomy): domain Bacteria; phylum Planctomycetota; class Planctomycetia; order Pirellulales; family Thermoguttaceae; genus PWXP01. Next base: position 1,270 of record CAZASB010000278.1, on the reverse strand, counting down.
CTACCCCATGTACCTCATGCCACCGGGCAAGGTGGGCTGCGGTTTCGGCGACCTGTGCGCGCGGAAGAAGTCGGTCGACTTCAGGCATCTGATGATGCAGCTTGCCGCGCAGTCAGCTAACGGATACTGGCAGTGGTGGGTTGAGCAAAATGGCGGTCCCGCGGAAATGGGCGGCTACATCGGGTTCCTCCGGGGTTCCATTCCGAAGGTAGAGCCCAAGACGCCTACCGAGCTACCCACGTCTAGGCTGTTCCGTGGCACGGGCCAAGCCTGCTTGAACACCAGTATTCTGGATGCCGGCGACAGCGTGCAGGTGGTCTTCAAATCGAGTGCGTTGGGAACCCAGTCGCACGGCTACGAGGCAAACAACTCGTTCCTCCTCTGGGCCTACGGGCAACGGTTGCTGATCCGTAGCGGCTATCGCGACATCTACGGCAGCGACCACCATCGCAACTGGATGTGGAGCACTCGCTCGGTCAACAATATCACGGTGAACGGAAGAGGTCAGTTGAGCCACTCCAACGCCGCAAGTGGTGAGATCGTCGACTTCCGCGCCACGCCCCATATCGACGCCGTCGTGGGAGAGGCCGGCGAGGCATATCGGACCAAGGCGTCTATCGAACGGGATGACCTGATGCTTGACCGTTTCACGCGCACGGTGCTTTTTGTCAAGCCGGATCTGGTGGTCGTCTACGATCGACTTGCGGCTCGCGAGGCGTCAACATTCGAGTACTGGCTTCACTCCACGGATCGATTCGACGACGCCGATCCGAACGACATTCGCCTTCGAGTTGGCGACGTGGGATGCCGCATTGGGCTCCTGGCGCCTGCCGGTCTGAAGCTCAGGCAAACGGACCAGTACGATCCAAACCCACGGCCACGCATCAAGCTTCGCGAGTGGCATCTGACCGCCGCGACTGGGGGCAAGCAGCAGTCGGTTGAGTTCGTGGCCGTCTATCGGCCCTATCGCATGGACGCCCCCATGCCGGAAATGCCTCGATTGCAACGGAGTAAAGAGGGCTATCTACTGGAGGCCGAGACGCCTAACGGCACGGCGGTTGTTCTGCTGCCGACTTCCGAGGGGGCCACCGTTGAATTGCGCGGCCTAAAGACTACGGGAAACCCCATGGCGGCGTTGTTGAAAGGCGATGGCTCGACGATCGAGCGCGTTGACGTAAACACGAGCGCCGAGGTCCAAGAGAGAAAGGAGTAAGGTAAGGGCTCGCGAAGGAATAAATGGCCGATTTTGGCGCGGCGAGGACAAGGATGC
>CAZASB010000277.1:0-6260 GCA_964487655.1 uncultured Planctomycetaceae bacterium | reverse complement strand
CATCCAAGGCTGATCCTCCGCCTACTGTTTCGGGTTCGGAGGCTCTCCCACTTCCGGCAACATTTGATAGGATCTGATGCCGCCGGAAAGATTGCGGACGTTTTCGAATCCGTTCTGCCGGAGCATGCGCGTGGCGAAGTAGGAGGCCTGGCCGATGCCGCAATGGACCCATATTTCACGGTCGCGCGGCAGTTCGTCAAGCCGCGCTCGGAGTTCGCCTATCGGTATGTTCACGCCGTCCGGCACCGAGGCGTCGGTCGCCATGGCCGGGGGCCGCACGTCGAGGATCATCGGAAGGGGCTCGCCCCGGCGACGGCGTTCGACCAAGTCCTCCCAGAAGACCGTGTCCACGTCGCCCCGCAGGATGTTCCCGGCAACAAACCCGGCCTGGTTCACCGGATCCTTGGCGCTGCCGTACGGCGGCGAGTAGCAGAGTTCAGCCTCCTCCAGATCAAAAACCGTCGCGCCCTTCTGGATGGCCATGGCAAGGACGTCGATGCGCTTGTCAACGCCCTGCTTTCCCACGGCCTGAGCGCCCAGCAGCCGACCGTCCTCCGGCGAGTAAAGAAGCTTCAGCGTCATATCTTCCGCGCCCGGATAGTAATCGGCATGATGCGCCGCGTGGTTGTAGCTCTTCGCGCAAGCAATCCCCTCGCGGCGCAGTGACTTCTCGCTCGCGCCAGTCATGGCCAAAGTCAGATCGAACACGCCCACCACGGCCGATCTCTGCGTCCCGCGAAACCGCGCGTCGCGTCCGGCTATAACATCGGCGGCCACGCGCGCCTGCCGGCTGGCAGGCCCGGCCAGTGGAATGAGCGAAGGCTTACCGGTCACAAAATCGCGAACCTCGACGGCGTCGCCCACGGCAAAGATGAATGGATCGCTTGTACGCATCTGGTCATCCACGCGAATTCCACCGGTCACTCCTAGCTCGATGTTCGCGGCACGCGCCAATTCGACGTCCGGCCGCACACCGACGGCCAGGACAACCATATCCGCCAAAAACCGCTCGGGCCCACCAGTGAGCACGGTGAGCGTACCGCCCGGCCCCGGCTCGAATCCGGCGGCCGGTTTGCCCAGGTACGTCTCCACGCCATTGCGACGGAGTTCCGCATGGACCGGCGTGACCATCTCCGGATCGAAGGGCATCATCACCTGCTCGCACGCTTCTAGCACAGTTACGTCCAACCCGCGCCGTGCCAGGTTCTCGGCCATCTCCAGACCGATGTATCCACCGCCGATCACCACGGCCCGTTCCGCCTCGCGCCGGTTGACCCACTGGTGGATGGCGTCCGTGTCTTCCATATTGCGGAGCGTGAAGATACCCGGCAGGTCCACTCCGGACAACGACGGCCGAATGGGCGAGGCGCCCGGAGCCAGCACAAGCGTGTCGTAGCGCTCCGTGGCGACGTGGCCCGTTTCAACTTGGACCACCTTGACGGTCTTCGCCTCGCGGTCGATCTCGCGCACCTCGTGCCGCGTCCGCACCTCGATGTTCAGCAGACTGCGGAATCGCTCGGGCGTTGCCACGAGCAGCTTGGCGCGGTCGGCAATTACGCCGCCCAGGTAATACGCCAGCCCGCAGTTGGCGAAGGAGACGTATCCGCTCCGCTCGTACAGGAATATCTCGGCATGTTCGTCCATGCGGCGCAATCGGGCGGCGCACGACGCCCCGCCTGCAACACCGCCGACAATCAACACTCTCCGTCCGGACATAGTCAGCTCCTAAAGAATCATTCGTCATCGCAATCGGATCATATAAGTTCGCCATGCCGGCTCGAACTCGGCTAGCGGGGCGCCCACGAGAGCTTCAAAGCGAACGCTGGGCGACGTTTCATTAGCCGACGTCACAAAAGCTTCGAGGGCCGGGGCGTCGAGCAGCCTGCGTTCGAAGGCCAAATAGTAGGTCAGCCCCCATGCGTACGCGTAATACCTTTGGGCTGCCGCCGCGGCGTTGTCGATCAGCAAGAAGCCCTGCTGGTCCAGGTTCAGCAGCTTCGCAAGCGGCAACGGCGACATGCCTCGCAGATCGGTCCGCAGCCACTCCAGGGCCTCGCGGTTCGGCGCATCCACGCGCAACGTATCCGACTCCAGCAACCCGCCGGAAAAGAGCACGGCAAGCCCCTCGTTCAACCAGGGAGGTACGCGGTACTGGGCTTGAGGATACGCATAGTTCTCAAGATAGGCGTGAAACGCCTCGTGGTACAGGCGGACGAACATGCGACGAGCGATCTGGCGGAACGTCTCGGCGTTCTCCCGATCGCACCGGTCCAGCTCTCGCTGCTTCTCGGCAATCTGTTCCTCGATCTTCCGACGTTCGATGAGTAGGAGCTTCGTTGCCTGGTTGCGTGGATGGCCCTGCTGCCGCAACTGGGCGCCCAAGGCGGCCAGCCGGTCTGGGAGCGCTCGCTCCAATCCCTCCAACTCCGAGCGAATGTCTTCGTGCCGCGACTCGATGCCGACAAGCGTTGCCGAGTGCCGGGCCAGATCACTTCCGATCACCACAAGGTTCGGTTCCCGCAAGTAGCACGCCGGATTGTCGATTTGCAGGCCAAGCCGGGCAAGGACATTCCGGTAGTCCTCCATCGAGCTGAGCACCAGGATGCGAAGCGGACGGGGCGGCTCCACACGCGCCGGCAGCAACTGGCGGTAGGCCGTGAACATCTGATCGGCTCGCACGATAATTCGCCGGGTCGTCGGCTCGTCGGCCGTGCTCTCCAGTTCGAACCATCGCCCGCGATAGCGATGAAAATGCAGCCCGTCACGTTCCACCAAGGACAGTCGAACGGCATCCATTCGGCCCCCTTCAATCACTGCCCGGTGGCGGAACTCATCGATGCGCTGGCGAAGGATCTCGCGGCAGTTCGGCTCCAAACGCTCAATCCGCGCGATGCCGGCCGCCTCCAGGGGCTGAATGACCAGGTACATCTCGCGGCCCACCGGCCGGAAGATGCGGATCATCCGCAGCCAATAGTCGTCTTGCGACTCGATCAACCCCTGATAGCGACGGCCATCAAGAGTTTCAACCTTCTCCAAAGGCCATTCATTGCCCCCAAGCGGGGCAGGTTGAGGTACCGGGGCCGACTGACCCGCCACGAATGCACCGCTGAGCCACCCGGCTGCGAAACATATTGAGAGCATGATCCTCCGGAGCGACATGGCGTTCCCGGGGCAGTGTGGCAAAGTGGGTGTTCCGGCAATGCCCTATTCTACCAAGGGCAGCAGTTGCCGAGAAGGCGTGAGCCGCTCGATGAAGCTGCATCCGACAAGAACCATGTGTTTCGCCGAACTGGACTTCGCCTCGCTCGGCTCGCCCCCATCGCCTAGTCGCTCGATCAACCCCGATTTATGCACCAGGACCGGCTCCGAATACGTCACCCGAGCCGAGATATAAATCGTATTGGGTGCAACGCCGAACGCAACCACGAGGAAATGGAAACTCGGCTGGCTGCGAAGGAGGAAAGAGAAGCCGCCCCGGTTCAGGTCGTGGCACTGCACTTCGATGAACTCCGCCTCGTCCGGAATTCCCGGTGTCCTACGCAAGGCGATGCGCTGGGTCGTAACGAACCGTGACCGCCGCCGCCGCCGTCGATCCACGGGCGAATTCCCACCCATCGCGGAAAGCTGATGCACCAGATTGTAAAAACTCGCGTCAATTTCGGCTTCGAGTGAACCCATCGTCCATAAACCTCGCGTCGGGCGGGAGTGGCCGAACCGTGGACACAGCCCTCCGCACTCCCGGCACGGACGGAAACCACGGCCTCCAACGTAAGTATGGGACACAAAAAGGCTCTTCCGTTTCTGGGTGCAGAATTGCGTGACGCGTGGGTGAACCCGGATGCTGAGACATCCGGAACCACCCACCCTACGCCTTTCACCACTGGTTTGCACCCAGAAACGGAAGAGTCCACAAAAAGCACTGTGTTCGGCGACCGGCACACCACCCAGTAAGGGCACTCCTTGACGAATCGTGGACTGACGTCCAGAATGGGCCTCTCTGGGAGACAGTCGCGATTGCCGCGGCAGCGTTCTCCGAAACACAGGTTTCTCGCACTTCAAATACCGATGCACGCCATTCCAGACGCTTCCGGTCGATTCGGTCCCTATGGCGGACGCTACGTGCCAGAGACACTGGTCGGTGCCCTGGGCAGCCTTGCTCGCCAATATGAGGAAGCCCGTAACGATCCCGCCTTCCAGGCGGAACTCGCCGATCTGCTCCGCCACTACGTGGGACGTCCTTCGCCGATGTATTATGCCGAGCGACTTTCCAAGCAGTGCGGCGGCGCGCAAATCTACCTGAAACGAGAAGACCTCAACCACACCGGTTCGCACAAGATCAATAATACGATCGGCCAGGCACTGCTTACCCGACGAATGGGCAAGCACCGGGTCATCGCCGAGACAGGGGCGGGACAGCATGGCGTGGCGACGGCGACGGCGTGTGCCCGGTTCGGGCTCGAGTGCATCGTCTACATGGGCACGGAGGATATCCGCCGCCAGCGGCCCAACGTGTTCAGCATGAAACTGCTCGGCGCCGAGGTCCGGCCGGTCGAAACCGGCTCGCGAACCCTGCGCGACGCGATCAACGAGGCCATGCGCGACTGGATGGCCTCGGTCGATACGACCCACTACTGCCTCGGATCGGTCGTCGGACCGCACCCGTTCCCACAAATCGTCCGCGAATTCCAGACGGTCATTGGCCGCGAGGCCCGTCGGCAGTGCCTCGACCAGATCGGACGCTTGCCCGACGCGATTGTCGCCTGCGTGGGAGGCGGCAGTAACGCCGCCGGTATGTTCTACCCGTTCATCGACGACGCCCAGGTCAAGCTCGTTGGCGTCGAGGCAGGCGGCCGGTCCAGCGCGATGGGCGATCATGCCGCCCCGCTTTGCTTCGGTACGCCCGGCGTGCTCCACGGAAGTTATAGCTACGTGATGCAGGACGAGGACGGCCAGACGGCCGACGTCCACAGCGTTTCCGCTGGACTCGATTACCCGGGCACCGGCCCGGAGCACAGCTACTGGAAAGACACCGGCCGGGTCCAGTACACCCAGGCAACCGACGACGAAGTGCTCGCGGCGTTCGACCGGCTCGCCCGTTGCGAAGGCATCCTGCCCGCGTTGGAAAGCTCCCATGCCATCGCTCGGGCGATCGAGCTGGCCGCCAAGATGTCGCCGGATGAAGTGATTGTCGTGAACCTTTCCGGGCGTGGCGACAAGGACGCCGCGGAAATCGCCCTGCTGCGAGGCGAGAAAGCTCCCTAGGATCGTCCTCGGGCCCCATTCCCAGTTGTCGCGACACCGCGACGCAAGTGACTACCACGCCCAAATACCATGTCTGCCATCGACCAACTCTTCGCCAACCTCCGCGCCGGCGGGCGCAAGGCGTTCATGCCGTTCATAACCGCGGGCGATCCCGACCTTGCCTTCACGGCCGACGTACTTCGCACTCTGGTCGCATGTGGCAGCAATCTGTGCGAACTGGGCATCCCCTATAGCGACCCGATTGCCGACGGCCCCGTGATCCAGGCGTCCTACACGCGATCCTTGGGCCAGGGCGTCAAGTTGGCCGGGATATTTGACATGCTCGGCAGCGTCGCGCCCATGCTGCCGGCCCCAATGGTGACGATGGTCAGTTACGCCATCGTCCACCGTTTCGGGCCGGAACGCTACATTGCCGCGGCCCAGGCGGCAGGCGTGGCCGGCCTCATCGTCCCCGACCTGCCCGCCGACGAGTCGCAGTCCCTGGCCGACCTATGCCGCCGCGAGGAGTTGAGCCTCATCCAGCTCATCACGCCCACCACGCCGCGCGACCGCGCGATGCGAATCGCCGACCGGACCACCGGCTTCATCTACTACGTCTCCGTGGCAGGCATCACCGGCGAACGGAAGGAGTTGCCGCCCGAGATTGTCGAAAACGTCGCCTGGCTTCGCGGGCAAACACGGCTGCCCATCTGCATCGGCTTCGGCATCAGCCAGCCCGAGCACATGCGTCAGCTTGCCCCAGTGGCTGACGGCCTGATTGTCGGTTCCGCCATCGTCCGCCGCATTTCCGAAGCCGCCACGAAGCCTCGCGAAGAAGTCCTCCGCGACATTGCCGACTACGTGGCCAGCCTGCTCGAAGCAATGCCGTAGCGATCGGTTTGCAACCGTCTCCGCTACAGTTCGCCCGCCCTCCCTGCCTCGCTCGTCTTGCCCTCCAAGTATCCCTAGCCCGGATTATTCATCTACGTAGGGTGGGTCAAGGTCGCGTAGATCGTTGG
>CAZASB010000276.1:2041-6286 GCA_964487655.1 uncultured Planctomycetaceae bacterium | reverse complement strand
CTGCTCCCGAGACAATGTCTGCCCCTGCTCCCGAGACAATGTCTGCCCCTGCTCCCGAGACAATGTCTGCCCCTGCTCCGACTCATGCAACCGAGCGGCTTCCCGTGCCCAACATCCGCGAACGTCTTTCCTCCGACCTGGAGGCAGAATTGGAAGCCGCGATGGCCGAGGGCTCCATGGACGAGTTACTCGCCGGTGGCGACTTGAGTGTTACGCACAGTAGCCTCGAACCCGACTCCAAGCACACCGGCCGGGTCGTAGCCGTCCGTCGCGAGGATGTATTCGTCGAACTCGGGAGCCGGGAACAGGGCATTGCATCGTTGCGACAGTTCCATGAGCCACCACAACTAGGCGATTCGATCGAAGTCATCGTCCGCACTCTCAACCGAGAAGATGGATTCTATGAACTCGCAATTCCCGGCCAGGCCGAGGATATTACCGACTGGAGCGACCTGCAAGATGGCATGGTCGTTAGCGCTCGGATTACCGGCCACAACGCCGGCGGGCTTGAATGTGAGGTCAACCACATCCGCGGCTTCATTCCCGTCAGCCAGATTTCACTGTATCGCGTCGAGAACCTGGAGCAGTTTCTCGGAGAGCAATGGCCCTGCCTAGTGACCGAGGCCAATCCCGACCGACGCAATCTCGTGCTCAGCCGTCGCGCAATCCTCGAGCGAGAGCGGGAGGAGGCCCGGCAGCGACTGTTCGAATCGCTTGCCCCCGGTCAAGTGTACGAGGGCGTCGTACGAAAGATTCTTGACTTTGGGGCATTCGTCGATCTGGGTGACGGCGTGGATGGACTGCTGCACATCAGCCAGCTATCCTGGGGGCGCGTGCAACATCCTCGCGACGTACTGACCGAAGGGCAACAGATTCGGGTGAAGATCGAGAAGATCGATTCGGAAACACGGAAAATCAGCCTCACCTACCGCGATCTATTTGAAAGCCCTTGGGCTAACGTCGCAATGCGGTATTCCGAACACTCCACGGTCCGAGGTACCGTAACCAAGCTCATGGAATTCGGCGCTTTTGTGGAACTCGAGCCCGGGGTCGAGGGGTTGGTACATATTTCCGAGCTATCACATAAACGCGTCTGGCGTGCCAGCGACGTGGTGCGTGAAGGCCAAGAGGTGGAAGTTCTCGTCCTATCCGTCGATACCGAGGCACAGCGCATCGGCCTTTCCATGAAGCAGTTGAGCCAGCCAGAACCGGCCAAACAAGAGGCCGGCGCGGCCGAGACGGTCCCCGAGCCAGAAAAACCACGCAAGCTTCGTCAATCCAACCAGCCGCTAAAAGGTGGCCTGGGCAGCGGCTCCGGCGGTGCCAGCTTCGGCTTGAAGTGGTAAAAGCGGGAGTTGGGTAACTTTCGTGAGTCGGGCTTCGACATTCATCATTTCTCAGAGTGGCGCTTCTGGTCGATGCCAGCCACGGTGTCGGCCCCGGCCGTAACCACGCCTGTTCCTGCAAGGATACCGGCACGACAAATCGAGCTTCCTCGCGAAGAATCGCCTGCCGCTGCCGAGCTGGCCGCACTAGATCCGACTCGGTAATGACCGGGCCACACCCCTCTACCAGTGAACGTCACACCAAGCCGAAATGGACGCGCTTCTCAATACACGCCAATTCGAGTCCATTGGCTCGAGTGACGACCCCCGCATTGCGGCATACCGAAACTTGCGCGATCGGACGCTACGGGGCGAGGGAGTCTTCGTCGCGGAAGGCCGCTTGCTGGTCGAGCGACTGCTCGGCAGCACGTTTGAAACCGATTCGGTACTGGTCATCGAGTCGTACGCCGAGGAGTTTGCCCGGATCGTCCCCGCCGACGTGCCGCTGTACCTGGCAAGCGAGGCGTTGCTGCGCGAGATCGTGGGCTTCAACTTCCACCGGGGCGCGCTGGCCGCCGGTCGGCGTCGGGCGCTGCTTTCGGCGAGCGAGCTTGCCGAAACGCTCCAGAATCGGGACCGCCAAAGCCTAGTGGTCCTGCCCGAGGTGACCAAGCCGGAAAATCTGGGGCTCATCATCCGTGCGGCCGCCGCATTGAGCGTCGACGGCGTGTTGCTGGGCGAACAATGTTGCGATCCGCTGGCGCGCCGAACGCTGCGGCTTTCCATGGGAAGCGTGTTCCAACTGCCGCTGGCCCGTTCGATCGATCTGGCGGCCGACCTGGTCCTGCTCAAGCAGCAGTTCGGCTTCACCCTGTTCGCCACGGTCCTCGACTCGAATGCGGAGCCTCTGCCCGCGGTCCAGTGGCCCTCGCGTACGGCCATGCTATTCGGCAACGAGTTCGACGGGCTCGGCCAGGAATGGCTCGCCCAGTGCGATCGCCGCATTACAATTCCCATGCGAGCCGGCGTCGATTCGCTCAACCTGGGCGTAGCCGCCGGCGTGTTCCTCTACGAGCTACGGCGAGAAGACGCAGTCGTGCCAAGCCGCAATGCTCCCATGCCCGTGCGGTAGTGGCAAGACGTTCAAGAAATCACCTCACAAGTTGCCCGCCAATACGCTGATGTCGACCTTGAAGTAGTCGGCCAGCTTGCGGATCATCCGCCGACTGAACGGCCGCTTGCCCACCAGGACTTCGGAAATCGTGGACTTGGCGATGCCCGTGTCACGATGCAGTTGCACCTGGGAGACGCCTCTCGCATCCATGAAATGCCGAAGCATGTCGGCGTCGGAGGCTGGCTCGATGGCGTGATGCTCGTCTTCGTACGCGGCCACCAGATCGCAAAGAGGAGACACGTAGGTCAGGCTTTCCAGCCTGACGCTCGCCCGATCACCTTGTTTGCTTACACCTTGACTGCCCACATTGGCAGGCATTGTCAGGCTGGAAAGCCTGACCTACGAATATGGACGTGCTAAAGGGGATAGGGACGCGCTCGCGCGTGCGTCGTGGGCTGTTGCGGGGCGCATTGCCTGTCCTTGGGCCCTCCGACACCATCCCCGCGCGCCCTCTCTTCCCCGCCGGGCCTGCCCCGGCCGGTCCCATGACTGGCCAGCTACCGCCGATGAGTAACGACCCCTGATGCCTTAAGAACATCTGTTCCCTCGGACCCCGACCACCACGCGTTTCTCGTCGGCCAACTCCAGGCATAGCTTTCGATGCTGGCGGTCCGGGTCGTAGACGACCATCACGCCCGCCTTCTTGCGCCGCGAAAGGAACACGTCTTACTGGATGACGTCTTGATTGCTGCCATGGTAGGGGGCTCGTGTTGCCAGCGTCCTTCAGGGGCTAGGCGAATATCAGCAGCAGAATTCCTTCGTGGGCGAATAACACCAATGAGGCTGGTCCCGAAGCACGGGTTCCAACAGTGTAACGGTGATGTCGAGTTCGGCGACAACCGGCGCGGTAAAGCTGTCAGGCTCGGATTGCAAATAGAAATCGCTAGTTGTCACGTTTTTTGGGGGCCACCTGTTCGGTATCCGCCGAGTGAGGCCGACACCAGGAGGTTGTGTAGCCAGTTCTCGTGGTAGTGGTGCTTGTTAAGGCGTTCAGCGGGGCTGCGCCAGCCGGCGTTCTTCCGGGTAGCGGCCGGGCACCAAGGGGCAAAGTTGTACAACAAGGCCCAGCTACGGCTGTGTCGTTTAGAGGATTCGAGCGAACCGTGCAGATGTTGACCGTTATCGAAGTACCGATTCATCGATCGCATCAGCCGATCGAGCATGTTGCTGGTGCGGTGGCACCCCGGTTGTTGGTAGGCAACGAGCCATCGGTCGCGCTTTTCGCACAGATCCACGACCTTCTCCAGGACGATCCCGGACAAACGCCTTGTGGCCCAGCTCTTCAACGCCCGAATCTTCTGCGAAAACGTCCGGCGGTCGGGAGCGTGATAGGCGTCCCAGACTCGCTCGGAGATCTCCGCAAACGTGTCTTTCAGGTGCTTGGCTCGCTCTCGGATCTTCAGCCACCCGTGAAGAAAACACTGGATGATCAGGATACTCTGGAAGAGGCTCCGCCAGGCGGCTTTCGTGCCCTTCCAGCCGTCGGTGTTGACCGACTTCGGCGCGTAGTCGGGCTGAACGTTGCGGGCCTCGTCGCGGAAAACGGCATAGGCCGTGGTCAAATCGTCCGTACCAGCCGTTTCCGCCACCGCGGCACCGAGAACAACGCCCTTGCCAACGGTGGTGGCGATGTAGTTCTTCTCCCCGTTCCGAGTTTGGTGATGCTCGTCGGCCAACAGGTGTTCAGGCAGCGCCGCCCGGCGGACGGTGGTCCCCACGATGCTGTTGCGTCCCAAGCCCGTTTCC
>CAZASB010000276.1:0-1941 GCA_964487655.1 uncultured Planctomycetaceae bacterium | reverse complement strand
CGCCGCCCGGCGGACGGTGGTCCCCACGATGCTGTTGCGTCCCAAGCCCGTTTCCAGGCGGTACCAGTACATCGCGTCGCGACCGAAAACGTGAGCCAATGCCCAGTAGGGAACGCCGAACTTCCGCAGAAACAGGGGTGCTTCGGCATCGTTGGTTCGAGCACTGAGATAGGGCATGAGAAACGAGGGGCGAATGCTGTACGCCGTACCGTTCCGCAACTCGATACGGCGGATCGTCAACCCCGTCTTGCTCGATTCTCGGCGGTCCTTCAACTCGTACCCCTTTTCAAAGCTCTCCGGAAACAACTCCGGCATCTCCTGGTAGCAGCGATCTACCACGCGACGAAATTCCGCCCCGTCGTCGACAACCTGTCGATATTCCCCTTCCCCAATCGGCAAACAAATGGTACGAATGTTCCCAGACGAGCCTCCAACCAGTCCGTTGGCCATGGTCCACCTCCTTCTTTGACTTTTGGTGGATCATGGCCGTTTTTTCGTTCTGTGTCACCCCCAATAAGTGGCCCCCAAGGGCCGTGACGATCAGAGAAATCGCTAAACAATATGTCGCACGCCGGACAACCCTGCGACATATCCGATTGCTCTCGGGTGCCACTATATCTTCTCTTGATCTGCCCCAAGCGAATCTGGCTTCCCTCCGCGGCGCGCTGAAACTGGCGCACTGCTTCCAACACCTGCGGGCAGTATTCGATTGGTTCACGAAACGCGTCGTCGAGATCGGCGATTGTGTTGCCGTGCTGCGTTACGAGGCCTCGCACGTGGTTCGTCACCCGATATGCATGGCAACTCTTGTGGCACCTCCAACACTTGTAGTTGAAGAATTGGATGGTCATCGGCTGGCGGTCCATTGCCCGGGCCGACGCACAGAACTTGAACTGCCCGCCGAGCAGCGCCGCGGTGAACTGGCGTAACGGCAGCCCCGCCGCAGTAGGTAGCTCTCGCCGCTCGAAGTTCAGTTGGAACATGGGCAAGTCTCGCGTCGGCACGGTTTTCGGCGGCAACTTGCGAAACAACCAGGCGCACCGTACGCCCGCCGCCGCGTAGCGCTCCTGGCGATAGACCGTATCCTCTAGGCTCTGGGCGGACCACTGGATTTCGAAGGCGACGCGGGCCTGCCCCTTCTTCGCCAGAACGTCTGCCCGCCACCCATCGCCGCTTGCCTCCGTATCGACTTCGTAGCCCGCATCGCGGGCACCAATCGCCACATGCGCCTTGGCCAGCAGGTGTTCGAGTGTCTCACCCTTGGCGTCGCACTCGACGCCCGGTTTGTGGTAGAAATGCCGTGTTCCAAGCTTGCTTTCACGGGGGAAGGCCGCAGCCTGGCAGCACGGCATGCGCAGCATCAGGCGTTTAGCCTTTACATCGCTGCGTAGCCGCTGCCACTGCTCATCGCTCAACAGGGGCGCAATGAACGTCGTATCGCCGCAAACCGCTTTCAATGGCATGGCCTCGTTTTCACCTCATCAATGATCGATTCGAGTTTTGTATCGGACAGATCCCCTCTAGTCGGGTGTTGCCATAACTCACAAATCGCTTGAACTTTGTCTGTGGGCCGATCCCTTTTCAACTCGTCCCTACTCCCTCAACCCCTCCGCAATCGATCGGAACTGATCCAACGCCGTTTGAAGATCGTCTGCAATCTCCTCCGCAATCAGGTCGGGGTCGGGCAGGTCGTCGCCGTCTTCAAGGCTCTTGTCGCGGAGCCAGAAGAGGTCGAGGTTCGCCTTGTCCCGCTTGACGAGTTCCTCGTAGTCGAACATCCGCCAGCGGCCGTCGAGGTTCTGCTCGCTCCAGGTGGGCTTCCGCCGCTGGCGGTTGACCGGCTTGTAGCACCCGACAAACTCGTCCAGGTCAGCCTGTATGAGCGGGTTCTGCTTGAGCGTGAAGTGCATGTTGGTGCGCAGGTCGTACACCCAAAGCTTC
>CAZASB010000275.1:0-6306 GCA_964487655.1 uncultured Planctomycetaceae bacterium | reverse complement strand
CGCTGTTTGACCATTCCAAAATACTCGCGCATCACGGGCCAGAAGTCCTTGCCGCGTTCGTCGAATGTGTAGATGTACGCTCCGTCAGCCAGGCCGCGGCGTTTCAGCCCGGTGATGTACGGGTCCAGCCGCTTGATCAGTTGCGCCTTGAACTCGGGCGTGTAGGTCTCCAGATCACTGTAGCACGTCCACGGCCGCGTTCCTCGATGCTCGACCATGTTCAACAAATTGAAGGCATTCATGCCGTGCTCGCGGTAATGGGCCAGGTCGTCCAGGTCCGGCGGGTCGGTGCGAGAGATGTCGTCGGGGTTCAGGCGATGCCGTAGCACGAAGTCGCCGTAAGCGCGGCGCAGCTCCGGGGTGAGCGGGCGGCCGTAAATCTGCTCCAAGAAGCCGTCCATCAGGGCAAAGGCCGTCTTGACGGTCGGCCGCGTGGGCAGGTCAAAGTCGTAGACCGTGGCCTCGACGGCAACCTTCGTGGCCGGCGCGTCGCCTGGCCGGACGGTGACCGTGCCCACGTACTGCCCCGCAAGCGTGCCGGGGGGCGCGTGGAGAGTACACCAGAGCGACTGCGTAGTCGCCCCGGGAACGCTGAAACGACTCACCGGCAGGAGCGGATCGGGCCACCAGCCAGGTATGGCTTCCTCCGGCAACAATGGATGATTGAAGAGTTCAGCGATCTCGACGAATCCCACCTGCCGCCACTGGAGGTGCTCTTGGGAAAGGATCGCGCCGTCCGGGCCGTGCAAGTCGCCCACTTCCACCGTGCAGTTCTCCAATGTGCGTCCCGGCGCGGCGCGCACGACGACTTGGAAACTTTCGTATTCGTTGCGTGCCAATGCGATGTGGGCAGAGAGAGTGAGGATCCGTGGCGGCAGCGAGTTGACGAGCACCCGGTTCATACTGCTTTCGGTCCACGCGATGTAGCCCCGGCTCTCGCCCGAGGGCGTGGTAGCCGTCGCTTCATGGCGCAGTTCCTCGCCCAGCAGATCGTCTTTTGCGATGAGACGCACGGTGTAATCGCCGCCCAACTGCAAGGCGCCGTCGGCATCACAGCCGTCCCAGGCAAGCGAGGCGCCGATTCCGCGGCCGGCGGTCTTGTGCAGGATCCGACCGCCGCCGAGCACCGACAGGCGCCACTCGGCAGGCAGCGACAGGCGCGCGGAGTAGTCGAGGCTGTTACCGCCGTACACGCCCGGCAGCATGCGCTCACGATCCAGTTGGAAGGGCGCCAGGCTCAATGACACGTCGTCGAACCACGCCTTCCCAACGCAATGGCGAAACAGGATGAAGAACTGTATCTTTGCAATGGGCTTCGCAGGCGTGAAGACGTGCTCAACCTGCTGCCAATCGTGCGTGCCAGGGTGGAAGTCTGCTCGCTCCCCCCACAGATTCGTGCCATCCTCGTACCAGCAGTCGAGGTACAGGCAGAAGTCCTCCCCCTTGGCCTCCTCGGCCTTGGCCCAACCCGATACTCGAAGCGGATGCTGTACGGGTGGGTTGAATACCACTTCCTGCATGGCGCCGTGGTAAGCCTCCAGCGAGTCGGATTCACACGACATGACCGTAGGCTCCGGCCTTGCGGCATCGCGGGCAATACGGTAGCCGCCTGCCACCGGCCGCCAGCGATCGGCTACGCCGCCGGTGATCTTCTCGAACCGGGGGTTCTGCAAGAGATTTTCACCTCGCGGCGACGCGGCGATGCTCACGGCAGGCAGAAGAAGTAGAAGGCAAAGGGCCAATCGCAAGATCATGATGTACCTCGTTCAAACTGCAAATATCACCACCGACCTCGCGTCGGTGGATGAATGACTGGTCAGCTACAACAACACGTGTCCATTCCCATCCTTCCCCGCTGAGCTTGTCCCAGCCGATTCCATGACTGGTCAGCTACAGCGGAGCTTCGGAATAACTCTCTATGGCGACGTGTCCTCCATCATGGCCACGTCGTCAAACCAGACCGTGCCGGCCGTGTTGCGTAGCAGCAGGTAAATGTTCACGTTGCGGATCGGTTTTTCGGGCCGGATGACCAGCTCGCCCACATGCCATGGCGTTGTGCCGACGGGGAAGGCGTGGACCTGCCCATACAGGGGCGTGCCGTCGGTATGGTAGATGTCCACGTATAGCGCGTATCCCCTACCTGCATCGCCGACCGCGTTCTCCGCGCGGCTAGCGGCCCGGACCAAGATCGGGACCGGTCGCTCCTGATTCAACGTCACAGTCTGGCTAACCTGGGTGCTGTCGCCGGCTTTCGCGTTTTGCAGTCGCAACGAGGCCTTTCCGTTGTGTGCCGCGTCGGAATCGATATGGAAGTCGCCCAGGCCGGACCAGCCCGTCAGGCCGTCTTCAAATCCAGCATTGCCTACTCGGTTGGCCGCGGGCGGAATGTGCAGTGCGGTTGTAGCAACGCGGGCCGTGTGATTGCCCATGACGACCTCGGCCGACAGCTCCACTCGTCCTGCCCGCGCTCCGTCGCCGGGGGTCACAAGGAAGCGAACGATCTTTTCCTCCCCCGGTTCAAGGTCGATCTCCTGGAGTGCCGGAGCGTGCCAGCCAGGCGGGACGGTTACGGCAATCCGAGCCTTTTGCCGCTCGGCAAGGTTACTCCGCGCCGTGACTGCCATTTCCAAGGCCCCCGTTTCCGCACTTGTCCCCAGCGAGGCGACGCTTGCCTGCAAGGGCGGCACGACAACCAGTTCGCGGGCAACGCGCACGGGGACCGCGCGCCCCTCGGGCCCCAACAGCACTTTCCCGAACAGCGTTACGCGGTCGCCTGCGGCGGCGTCCTTGCGGATGTGCAGCACAGCCCCATCGCCCGGGCCTGGGCCCAGTTCGGGGTAGGCCGCCGCGCCTTCCACCCACAAACGCGTGCGTACCGGCACTCCCGGCTGACCCGGCACGAGCGCGCGCACCGCCGCGGCATCACCCACCGCAATTTGGGAAGGCGCCTCGAGCGTGGGTGCCGAGAGCCCGAAAGCGGCAAGCGTCACGAGCCCCAGGTGATGCTCCACGGAGTCCACGTCGCGCAGCACGCGGCGACATGACTCCCGGGCATCCTGCTCGTCAATCCACTTACGAAGCGCCGTCGTGCGGGCACCGATGGCGAGCAGTAGTTCGCGTGTCGATTCGCCACGCGGATCGCCGAGCACGGCCTCGCGCGCCGCCTCGATTGCCGCCTGCAGGGCCTTAGTTTCCGCTGCCAGCCGGTCGCGCATGGCCTCGGGAATGGGTTCGTACCAGTCGCTGAACCGGGCGTTGTGGACATAGTCGTCGCGGAACCGGTCGGCGAGGGTAATCGAGGCGATTCGTAACGTCCCCGTTACGCCTGCGCCCATTTTGGGCTGCAACTGGATGGCTCGCAGTGGCTCGGTTGGGGTGATTGTCAGTTCGAAGTCCTGGTAGTCGTAGGTGCCCTTGGGTAGGTCCAGGTAGGTGTTGTCGTAATGGCTGAAGCCGGGACTGACCCACGCGTGACGCGCCTGGATGCGCAGCGGCCCCTTGCCTTCGAGATTCTCGCCGGCGGCGCGCACACGCAGGGTCACCGGCGCCGGCTCCTTCTGGAACAGCATGGCCCACTGCCACGCCGACTGCGCGCCGCGGTCGTCGCCTCGCAACACCATGCGGAACCCGTCATCGGTCGCCTCACGCTCGTATGCCACGGCGCTGGCAGGATGCCACGAGACGGCCAGCGGCGGCTTGGCCGCGTCCACCTCGCGCATGCGGATGCCGCAGGCAACCACGTCGCGGGCTTGGGCCAGTCGCCACGCGGCGGCCTCGGCCGGCGCGCTCAATCGCAGGAGTTTCACGCCGTTGCCTTCCACGTTCAGATCGAACGTCAGCCGCCCGGCATCCTTCTTCAACTCCACAACCTGCCCGTCCAGAAGTTCCTCACACTCGACACCGTCCAGCTTGAGCGCGGCTGCGTCCACGGTGATCGTCGTGGCGCGGGCTTCGGCGTCTTCGTTCAAGAGCGTCAGCCACGCGATGCCGTCCTCGCCGGGGCCGAATCGTTCGATGAAGATGCGCTCGTGCGACGAGTGGGCGTGGGTCACCGGCTCCCAGCCGGCGAGGGCCAGTGTCTGGACCAGCGGCATGTACTTGCGGAACAGGTCGCGGTCGCGCTCGTAATACGCGGGATGGTCCCAGTAACGCCCGCCGGGCCCCAGGGCGCTGGTGAACCAGTCAAAAAAGCCGGGGAAGATCCCGTAGGCCAAGGCCCGTTTCATAAACAGTTCGATCTCGCCTCGGCCGTAGGTCTGCTCGAAATTACCCTTCAGCAGCGTGACCACCGGCTTGTGTTGGCTGATGCTCCGCACATAGTTGAATGCCTCGCGCGAGATGCGCAGGCCGGTCTCGGCGCCGAACACGTCGAGCCACGGGGCCACGAAGCAACTAGCGTGCAGCGAGCCGTTCATGATGGATATCTGCCCCTTGGCGCGGAACGACTCGGCGGCCGCTCGGGCGAAGGCGCACGAATCGAAGTGGTTGTTCAGCACGGGTTTCTTGGCCACGGGATCCCAAATCGGGGGCGCGACGGAGTATCGAAAGTGCTCCACGCGGTAGTTCAGACCCGAACACAGGCCGTCGTAGCCGAAGCCGTCCAACTGGCCTTCCGACCGCTCGCGAATTCGGTCGGTGTTCTGCGTTGCCCGCCCGAGCAGCCACTTTCCATAGGGCAACTCCGGCGCCAAGTTGAACTGGGAAATGACGTGGCCGTAGGCCCGCGTCTTGCGGATGTCGGCCTTGCCCTCCGCGTCGTACAAGGCCACCGCCGGGAACATGTCCTCTACGCCCGTCGTGCGGCGAAACGCCTCGGTCATCGTCTTCAGCAGTACGTCGTGGCTTGGCAGGGGGTCGGTCTCAGGGTTGTGGTCCGGAATGTTGGCGAACTGGCCCGCGTGCGTCAGGTAGATGACGCTCGGCACGTCGATCTTGTCGTCGTACGCCACCTCGGGCGCGCCCCATTGAACGCCGAACAGGAACTCGTTCACGTTGTCAATCTGCGAGAGCTTCGAAAAGGCCATCCACTGGCCCGGACGCTTTACGTGGTTGGTAAACAGTTCCGGGTGCAGGCGGTAGTAGCCATCCAGCGCGCCGCGGAAGCCCCAGCCCGGATCGCACGAGTACAGGTCGAACTCAAACGTCCACTCGTTCGGCTTGAGCGTATCGGGCGACAGAGCTAGGTCATAGACCAGATGTAGCCGGCGCTGACCGGCGTCGTAGGCGGTGCGGAAGATGCACGGCCGGTCAATCGGCGCCGCCAGGGCCAGGCCCACGGGCCCGGTCAGCACCGTGGTGAAGTTTCGGTTGGCCGACCCCATGCGTAGCGAAGGCCGGTCGGCCCATTCCGGCAGATCGGGCCATTCACGCAGCGGGCGGACATTCTCGTACGTCTTGCCTTCCTCCACGGCGCGCGCGGTCTGCATGTCGTCGTGCCACTGCCAGCCGACGGCGTCGACGGGAAGGGCCAATCGCAGCACGACCCCGCGTGCCGGCGCGTCCTTTTTGCCCATCAGTCGGCAGGTGAACCGCATGGCGCCCTGCTCCATCGCCCGAGCCGTGACGGTCGCGCCAGCATCGAGTCCCTCGAACGTCAGCTCAAGACCGGCCGCCAGATCGCCCCCAACCCGCGTGCTAGGTACAAACTCCGGTCCGCGCGTCACGTCGGCCAGTTCCACCAGGGCCGCGGGCGCCGACTGGCCCATGACGTTCGTGCCTGCAACGTCGAATTGCGTCACCCGGCCGGCGTCGTCCACGGCGAGTGCGATATCTTCCGCCGTAACCATTTGCGGCCTACCCTCACGCGGGATCGCCACAAGAATCGAGAAGAGAACAAGGCCACTGGCAATCATTTGACGACACATGCTGCATTCTCCGGGGTGGGATGGTGAAGTCGGCCTCATCATGCGCGAGCCGATTCTTCGCACGCATGGAGGCCGGTTTTGTTGGTCGGTTGCGTTTCGAGCTTAGCAGACGAACCGGCGCGCTGCAAGCTTGCCGCATATGCCCCTTGACGCACGATCTGTTCCCATTTAGGCTCAATTTAGTGGGATATTATGCAATCATACCTGAACGAAGACCGTAGACTTCGAATCCGTGAAGCGGAGGCTTGGTTTGGCTTCTTTCTACCCTGACGGGCCGGGCGCGCTGGTCATGACGGTCGCGCCGGCATCGAGCCCCTCGAACGCCAGCTCAAGACTGGCCGCCAGATCGCCTCCAACCCGCGTGCCAGGCACAAACTCTGGTCCGCGCGTCACGTCGGCCAGTTCTACCAGGGCCGTGATGTGCCGTGGGCCGATTGCATGG
>CAZASB010000274.1:0-6324 GCA_964487655.1 uncultured Planctomycetaceae bacterium | reverse complement strand
CATTGGGGCTGCGTCGCACGCCGCGCACCAGATCACCCAGTTCGCGGCGGATGATCTCGGCGCCCAGCGACTCGTGCGTCAACCCGAACTGGGCAAGGTAATGGCTATCAAAGAAATGCCCGAACGGACCGTGCCCCACGTCATGCAGCAATGCGGCCAAACGCATCAGCGAATCGACGTAGCCCGGCGACGGTAGGTCGGGGCAAACGCAAGCCAAGCTCTCCAGCAGCGTGCTGACCGCACGGCTGGCCAAGTGCATGGCGCCCAGCACGTGCTGGAATCGGGTGTGTTCGGCCGTCGGAAAGACCCACCACGCAGTCTGAAGTTGATGGATCTGACGCAACCGCTGGAGCCACGGATGGTCAATAATCTGCCGCTCGGATACCTCGTTCGCCGGTACTCCGCCTTGCGAGGTAAACGTGATATATCCGTGCAGGGGGTCGTGGCTAAGGCTTTCTTTGGGGAATCGGTCCATGGCACCTAACATTATGCCCAGCCGCAACGCGGGCGTCTATCCGGGCGGCCGAACACGGCCCTGTTGACGCGGGGCCGGAGACATGGGACGCTATTAGCTGGTCGGGGTGAAGGAAGACCATTACCCAAGGAGGTATCGCCATGTTGGAAACGCTCGTTTTTCAGTGTCTTCTGTTCGCGTTCGGTCAGGCAAGCGATGGCGGGCCGACAATACCGACGCTCGCGCCCGTGTCGCCGCTCATTCCCATGGCAAGCGATGCCGTGGGTGGTTCAACGCCGACGGCCGCGACGGACCCCGTGCCGGAAATGCCCGGTCAGACGTGGCAAACCGATCCGAACGGGGCATTGCCGCAGGCCTATCGGCCCACGCCGCCGGAACTGGTGGCCGACGCCATGATGCTCCCACCGGGCCACACGCTTACCGGGCAACCCATTACATTGTCCTCGGTCCTCTCGCTGGTGACCGATCGGGCGGAGCAGTTCCAGGCAATCGCCGCCTATTGGCGGCTTGCCGAGACCGTGGCCCTGTACCGGTTCCAACTCGACTACAATCGGCAATTGCAGGATTTGGCGGCCGGGCCGAACCAAACTGCCCGCTTGGCAGCCGCTCGCGCGGCCTCCAAGGCGCAACTGGGTCGGGCCGAGCTTCAGGCTGTGGCGGCGCAACACGAAATGGCGGCGTACGCCGAGATGACCGCGGAGTCGGCGCTGCCGCTGCCAGTCGATCGACCCCACGTCGGCCAATATATCACGCGATTTCGCGAGTTGTTCGGAGGTCGGCCGGCGCCCCCGGCGGCCCGGCGGCTCGACCGTACCTTACCCATCCGGTTTCAGGCCATCGAAGTCCAGGCCCAGGCGGTTGCGGCCGCCGAAGACGCATGCGCCGCCCTCGGCAACGGAATCGGCGACCAAGGCCACGACCTGGCCGACCGGCTCGCCGGTCTTGCTCTAATCCATAGGCAGAAGTCCGAGTGGATCATCGCAGTATGTCGCTATAACCAGGATATCGCCGAATACGCCGTGGCCGTGGCGCCGTCGGGCACGAACGGCGCCGGGCTGGTTGGTCTGCTCATCCGGCCGGGCCCCGAGTCGGTCCGCCCGCTGGTTTCCGACGACGCCTCGGCCTTACAGCCGGCCACCATGCTGGAGCCAATCCGGGATCCGGCGACACGGCCACGGATGTCAGCGCCGGCCGAGTTGCCCGACCTGCGGGGCAGGCTCATTCCCGGCGCGAGGCCCATGCCTGGCGAACCGACGCCCGCGAAACGTCCCGATGCACCGAACCCGGCTGGGCCGGTCGGGGAACCGGGCACGAGCACGCAGCACGATTCGAGCAACCTTCTGCCACCGCGACCGGTGGTGCCGGTGGACCGCCAGACGCTCGAAGGAGCGCCGGCCAGTGGCGATTCGCGTTTCCCGGAAACTCGGCGCCCGGCGGCATCGCCAGTGGAGGAAGGTGCCGACGCCGCGCCGATTCTCGACGGAGGACTGACGACCTCCCTTCCGCCCGGACACGTCGTCCGACGGCCCATGGCCGTCCTTGCCCCTCTCTACCCGGGGCTGGCAACCGCAAGCCCGGGCACGCAAGCCAAGCAACTTGCCATGACGCTCCACTGGAACCGCAGCCTGCCGGAGGCCAGTGAACCGGTGGAACTGGTCGATTGCCTCCGTCGTCGAACGGGAGACCACCGCAGCTTGGTCGTGGCGTATTGGCAAGCGAAGCAGCAGGCGGCCGCGTATCAGGCGTGGCAGCAGCATCGGCAGTGGCTCGAAGATCTCTCCCACGCGGTGGCCGATCCGCCCGCAGCGGCCGCGCGTGTTCGAGCAGCCCGCCTGGCGGCCGAGGCGTCGGTCATGGCCGCCCATGCCGACCTGGTCGATGCGCAGTTCCGCATGGCCGAGGAGATTGGCCGAAGCGCCGACGCCGCGTGGCCCGTGCCGGCAACGCGGCCACACGCAGGCCCTTACTTACTGCAAGTGGAATCGCTGCCACCCGATTCGGCTCGCTCGCAACCCCTACGCCGGCTGGTCGATACGATTCCGCGTCTGTCGGCAAGCGTCTGGGATTATGCCGCCGCGGTCGTCGAGGCCGACGCCGCCCGCGCGGAATCCGAGGCCGCCTGGCTGGACGGCGCGGCGACGCTGGACGAGGTTCTCGGTTCCCTCGATCGCCAGACAGGCCAAACGCTCGACTTCCTCGCCTCGCTCACCAGCTACAACGACGCCATTGCCGAATACGCCCTCGGCGTCCTCCCGGCCGACACGCCTGCCGAACAGTTGGTTAAAACGCTGGTAATGGCCGAGTAGGCTGGCACGAGCGTGAGTTTCGCAATCCGCGATTACGAGAGCGGAATGTCTTGGCAACAGTATTGCCCGTGGACAGTCGCTCGCAAAGCAGTAGGGCACTTACCCCCCCACTGCGCCGCGGCATCCAAGATCAATTATCGACCGCCGGTGGCTACTCGGCGACATACCTCTCCGAACATCCCAAGATGCCTAGTCACATTGACGTCACCATAGAGCGTTTCGCGAGTGATGTGTTTCTGTGCCAGCTCGTCTTGAATGTGCTTTTTTCGATCAGCGGGGATTAGCAGTCGCTGTAACCTCTGGTGTGTCCAATTGTGCTGATCGTTTTCTATTGCTTCCTCCAATTGCTCTTCCATCGGTTTCGTAATACATCGCTGCACCGTAAGGACCGCCTTCTGTGCGGCCATTCGCCCAGCATCGTCGAATTCAATGATGTATTGCCATTCATCACGATACTTCTTCTGAATGTCGTTCCAAACGCGGAACGGTCGAACATATTTCATGGTGCCCATTGGAAATACGCGAGCGCCACCAAAAACGCTGGCACCTGTTCGATCGTGAAACATATATAACGCACCGCGTTTTGTCTCTTCACCGACAACCGCAAAATAAGTTCCAACATCTACGGATTCTGACCAATCCAGCAAACGCGTCGGGAGTTCATAATGCTGGCAAAGCGCAAGCAGGGGCAGTTGCCATTTGTCGGGAATCCTGTTCAAGTCATTGCTCGAACCGAGGGCCGCAAACAAATCATTGAATGGCGCTGTCGAACCCGACAATGACGCTGGCTGGCGTTGCTGAATACAAAGGCTGCGAAGGCCCGCAAGAAGGTTCTCAAGCAAACTCTTTTCGCGTGCGGCAGCGCTGAATTCAAGCCCATCTTCGTCCGTGACGGAGGCGGATGTTGAACAGAGCCGTCGCCCGACGCTGGGGATCAGACGGTTCTTAGCGTCCGCTTGGCCGCGAAAGTAGATAAAGGCGCTCTTGCGAGGCCCCCGCTGTTCGTACCATTGACGCACTTCCTGCTTGAAGGCGACCACCGCTTTTTGAATCTCGCTCAGACTGCCTACTGGGCATTCACCTTCGCCCAGATCGCCTCTTGGGCCGGTCCCTTCAGTATGATGAACGAACATTTCCCATTGCTCCTATCGGCGCAGAGTCCTACTCGCTCAGCGATTCCGTTAGCGCTCGATCCTTCAGCAGACGACTTCGAAACAGTTCGACTTGCTGTTCATCGTGCGGCCACACTTCGCGGGCATGCTTCGCAATAATATCCGCGACGACTTCCAGATGTGATTTCTCATCGATTGAGGATACGAGTTCTCGCAGTTGTGCCGGAGACAGTTTCGCAAGGTTTTCACTTAGCCCCTTCTGCCGCGCTTGGTTGATCAAAGCCTTGGCTTTCCGCCATTCGACGATTCCCTCGATGAAATCGCGGGCGTACTTGTGACGTTGTTCTGGATCGAAGTCCGCAGTTGCAACTCGCCCAAAGACAAGCGTTGTAAGCCATCCCAGCTTCGCGCGGAATTCCGGCGACAGTTCCACTCGCTTCGCATTGAGACAGACTGGGTAATGGTTGTCCGTGCGAAGAGGGAACGTAACCCGAAGATACGCAACCATCGGCTCGGTGAATGGAGTCGTTTCAGCAGGATGCAGGTAGAAGAAAGGATACTCCTCGTTGCTAAGGAGACGCTCCACTTTGCTTAAGAACCGCTGTTTGTCTTTGGTCAGGCAGATGCCAAGTTCCCTCAATTCAGGCGTTTGAAGTTTGGCGACTTCGTGCTCCAAAAACAGGTGCAAAGGCCGGGCGGCAGCCAGTGTTATGTGCTCCGCCTTCCGTTCACGCGTGTCACCCTCCACAAGATCGCAGCTCTGAGTCAGCACAACGAAATAGGGGTATTTCTCCGGGTTCTGGTAGGCGTAGGGGTAGAGCCGCTCCAGTATCGCCTCGATTTCGCCGGTTCGCTCGAGAACGTCACCCTGGAAAAGTTGAGGTGGGGCAGCCGGTCTTGGGGCGTACTGGAGGGGCTCCATGGATTGCGCTCCTGCCTTGATGAGTCGCTACCCCAGCCCCTTGCTCTGGAGTTCCCTGTTTTTCTCAAGCGATTGAAGAACGCGTTTGATCCTTTGCGGGACGACGTTCACTTCTCGCCGTTCCGCGCCTGAACTAGCAAATACCGCGTTCACAAGAGGAATGCCAACTTCCGCGGAAGACGTACGTGGCGGCCTCTCAATCGTTCTATCGGGCTGTGCCCGTTCGTAGCGTCCAGTCTGTGTAGTGGCGGAGGACGTGCTCACTTGCTCGCCGGTCGTCATGCCGTTGCCCCTTCCTGCAAAACAAGGCCGTAAATGGTTTCCAGAAACTGAAGTCCGTGATCGCGATTCAGCGTGTAGGTATTTTCCATGAGCCTCGCCGCGTCGGCCCCCGGCTGCCCGTCCCCGGGCACGCTGTAGTGATAATTCAAGTCAATCTGCCATTTATCGCTTTCGGTGATGGTCAGATTCAGGTGGCGCCCCTGCAATTTGATGGAGCGGCTCAGCGAGACCTCTGATACAGCGCCATACTTGCCGATCTTGTCAGTATCGGCCAACGAGAGCACCTCCCGCAGTTCCTTCGGCACGTCCTCGACAAGGTACTGGAAGTTCTCTCCAAACGCGCTTACGGGTGTATGCGGCAAGATACTCAGCACGTTTCTCGCGCCTGATTCGATGCGATTCAGCAATTCCGTGTCATCCTTCGTTGGCCGGAACTCCAGCCGCTCCCTGCTCGCGATGACACGTATATTGGCCGCTTCAAAGATCGGGCGTCCGCCGCCCAGCATGGGGTACATGATGCGGATCTCTTCCTGGCGGAAGACCTCCTTGGCAAGCCAATCGGGTGAAAGGATTGCCGTGTTCCAGTGACCGACGACGACGAGAGACCAGTTGTCCAGATTTCGCTTCATGCCAAGTCCCATCGTTTACGCGTTCAAGCGGACAGCTTAGCGAACGCTGAATGCTTCGGGTCGCGCCATTATACACGCGATTTATCCTCCCGCAAGGGGGGGCATTGCCTGCCCCGGAGAAACCGTCGCCAATCGGCATCAATAAAGCTACGAAACGCAGAGGTCGTCCGTTCGCTCACCGAAGCTCCAGTCTAGCGAATCGACGGAACGCTGTCAATCATGGTTATCGATGTACTGGCTACCCCCTCCGGTAGGTGTCGCGCCGAACGGCGACGAAGAGTTGCCATCCACAGAACCTAAGCTGCGGAATCACGAACGATGCAACGTATTAGTGGTCTCAGTGTCCGAGGAGAGCTGTCCTTGTGCGCACTGGCAAGGTGCGCGCCGGGGAACCTTCAGCGTTTTGGTACGGACAGAGAACCATCGATATCGACGGATCAGCCAAAGCGTGATAACCTACGAGCTAGAGGACGATCCGCTGGGGATCGTCCAACACATTGCTGGCCGCGACGTCACCAGACAACTCGCACCATGGCGAAGCAGCGAATCCATCGGAAATCGCCTTCAGCGTCCGGATTCCATAGGTGTTGCCGTTTTC
>CAZASB010000273.1:0-6339 GCA_964487655.1 uncultured Planctomycetaceae bacterium | reverse complement strand
GTCCCCTTCGCATACAGCGGCGAAAACTGCCTGCGCCGCCCCGTGAACGGTTACAAGACTATTATGGGGCCAACTCGCGCCCAGGGCCTTGACATGGATCAAGCGAAAGACGGAATTCCCAGCACGCTCAGTTTGCCTTTGGCTCCACTTGCACGCTCAACTGGCCTTCGCAGTTGACAAGCTCGGCGGCGGAGTGGTTGATCTTGAGCATGAGCGTGCCGGATTGGGTCGGGGTTAGCGTCGTGCCGAGTCCGACGATGATGGGATGGAGCAGAGGCGAGAGGACCCCGGCCGGCTGATTGTCGGGCCGAACGGCGGCCAGCAGTTGCCCGAGCGGCTTGCCCTGATAATAGCGGATCGATACGCCACCCGGCTCGCACCACCACGGTTCCGGCCGCTTGGCTACCTGATACCGCCCGGAGGCTGTCAGGCGGTATTGATTGTCTGTCTCCAGCAGCAGCCCGGTCGACTGCCAGCCACGATCGGCCTGGATGACAACGGTCGCTCCGCCGGGCGGTAGCGACGAGCCTGGCTTCCGCTCGATGGCTGCCCGGGCAACATCGTAGCCGTACTCGATGCCTGCGATGAACACCTGCCAGTCTTCGGTGAGTAAAGGCCAATCGTCACCGAGGGCCTGATAGAAGAGGTCGTTGAACTCCGGCTTTAGCACATGCTTGTACAAGGGTCGGAAGCGCGCACGATACCTGGGATGCCGATCCAGCAGCGCCGCGGCGGCCCACGACCAAGCGTAGGCGGCGTTTTCCAGGTGCGCGGAGGGTGGATAGTCGACGATCTTGTCGAGGGTCAGGGCCTTCTGGGCCTCGAACGCTTCCTTGACAATACGAATGCGCCCCCAGTGCGGCGTCTCCTCGCGGTTGGCGGGAATGTGGTTGAGCACCAGGGTACCGTCATGCCAACGGTGCGTGCCCAGCATCTCGGCCATTCCTTCCATGTACCAGGGCGGACCACACGCGCCGAGCACCGTATTCATGAAGCCATGCACGCCTTCATGGATCAGCAGGTGGCGGCGATAGTAGTTGCTGGGCTGGTCGTAGAGCCAGAGTTCATCGTTGCGGGCGTAGCCGTGCGGAAACGGTGGTAGACTCTCGGGCAGCAGCCCGGCTCGCACGAACCGTGCCTTCTCGTGCATCAGGAAGCCGGTCATGCGCCAGTCGGCGTGCTTCGCCGGATCGACGCCGAAATAGTCACAATACTGGAGAAACGCCTGATCGAACACGACAGGCAACTCATCGACCGAAGGTTCCGACGGTATGTCGGTGTACAACGTGAGCCGCTTCGATTCCAACTTGCGAATCCCTTCGGCCGCGACCTTGGCGTCATCGACCTTCACTCGCTCAACATTCGAAAGGAAGCGAGGCGTCGAATCGACCGTGATATCGAGCAGGTCGGCCAGGGTTCGGTTGCGGCCGTTGTCGCGTGCCGAGGGAACAGGCGCGTCGCGCGGCGCCCGAACTGTCTTGGAGATCGACGATGGCGAACGACCTGATTGCCTTTCAACCGGCAAGCTTGCTTCGCGTCCCGCCGGTTTCTGCTTTCTGGCGTCGCGAGGCACGGCGACCGAACGCGCTGCTTGCGCCGGTCGAGCGGGGGCGTCCTGCTTACTGTCTGACGGCGCTTCGTCCGCGCATCCCGACAGGCAGACGACCAGACAGACGGCTAGGCCGTGGATGAACGGAATCGCGTGTTGGTTGCTTCGCGTGCTCTTGGTCACACTGCATCTTACAGGGATAGCACGAACTCGACGAGGTCGTTGATCTGTTCCTCGGTTAGCTTGCTGGTATCGCCACCCTTCGCGCCATGCTTGCCTTTCTGGATCATATCCTTGATGGTAAGCCATCGGCCGTCGTGCATGTAGGGCGCGGTACGCCATGCCTCGATCAGGGCAGGCGTTTCGAATGCATCAGCTCGCGAATACTGGCCGCGACTGCCCACGTCGTGGAACAAGTTGTCGGTGTACAGCGGCTCCGGATGGCAGCGGGAGCACCCGACCTCCGGATCGAAGAAGACCTTCTTTCCTCGCTCGGCGGCTTCGCTCAGCTTGCCGTCCACCAAGTGGGGACTGGGAACCGGCTGCATCGACTTGAGATACGCGTCGATGGCCACGGCGTCTTCCTCCGGCCGCACGGCGAACTGAATGTGCGTGATGCCGGCCCGCACCGCTTCCTCGGCGTTCGCCCGAACGCCCAATGCCATTGAGGGGGGCGTTCGGTGGGCAAGCAGCATGGACTTGGTGTTTTTCGGGTTGCCGATTCCGTCGTTCAACAGATCCCAGTTGAGGGCGTCGACGCGGGAGTCGGGATGGCAGCTCCCGCAACTCTGCCAGTTCTGGAAGCAGAGGTCGGCATCGTTGAACAGCATTTCACCGCGACGTTCAACGGTCATCTCCGGGGCTGGGCCCAAGGCAAGGGAGTTGACCAATCGTCCGGGGCGATCCTCGAGGTCAACCACGCAAAGGCTGTCGGCAAACCGCATCGCCACGAACGCCTTGTTTCCAATGACGGCCACGCCGTGAGCCCCCTTGCCCTCAAGCTTGATCCGCCGGCGCAGCCCGACCAGGAACGCCAAGTCGTTGGGAATGTCGGCCTGCCGGACCGAGGCGTAGATCGAGCGATCGGGCGTCTTTCCGGGCTCCGGCTCCACGGGAATACTCGCCAACTTCTCCATCAGGGCCTTTGCGTCGATCACGCTCAACTCTTGCGTGCCCGCGTGCGAAATGCAAATCAGCGAGCCGTCGCCGTTGGTCGCGACGCCCCAGGGATTGGCGGCGCCCAGGTCGACGTCGTCCAGGAGCACCGTGTTGACGTGCTTTTTCTCGACCGCGTCGATGATGCTCAAGGCGTTCGTGTTCATCCAGCCCCGTTCCAACTGCGTGGTGGGCATCTGGTAGCGAGCCAGAATATGAGGCACGTAAACGTACTTGCCGTCCGGCGACATGGCAATGCCGCGGACATTCGTGCTGCCGTTGGGCAATCGGATGTTCTTCACCTGGTTGTCGGCCGTGTTGATCACGGCCACTTCAGCGGCCACGTTGAACCCGTCGGCCGGGTCGAGCGGCAGGTGATTGATGACAAACACGCTGGCGCCGTCGGGCGTGCATACCGCGCCATGGGGTTCGCGAATCACCGGAATCTTGGCCAGTTGCTCCTTTTTGGCCCGGTCGATCACCACCACCTCGTGGTTGAACCGATTGCACACGTAGAGCTTGCTGTTGTCCGGGGTTACGGCCACGCCCGTGGCGAAGTGTCCGGCGGGAATGGAATCGACAACGGCCTTCTTCTCCGTGTCGATCACGGCAACGACGCTCTTCGGCGCCGCGCAGGTGACGTAGAGCAACTTCCCATCGGGACCAAGCGTCATGGCGCTGGGCAGCGCAGGCACGGGGATCTGTCCCGCGACCGTGCCCGAGGCGGCGTCTACGACGAGTATCTGGTTGGCGTCGCGACATGCGACGAACAAGTGCTTTCCGTCGGCGGAGGCCGTAACTGCCGAAGGGCCCAACCAATCGGCCGCGCTGACAACCAGCGGCCCACCCACGACGCACAAGACTAGCACGGCAAGAAATGGAAGACGAATGGGGCGGGAGGAGGGTAGGATACTCCGAATCATCTGGTAGCTCCTTCTGCGGATTTGGGTGGGACTCGGACAAAACTTGGCAGGAACGCCGGTGCCCGAGCATCAACCATCCGAGCCCCGGTGAAAATGGGTAAGCAGCGTGGCGGCCACCATCAAATCAGCCTCGTGCCGCAAAGTCCACTGGTTGCCAGTATATCGTCTCGGGATTGGGAAGTCCAGCAAACCCATGGCCAAATGAGATGCAACACCCCAGTACCTTGGGGTGCCATGGAATCCGATAGAGGTGGTCTCTTGCGGCGGAATACGGGATGAGATGCATGATGGGAAGTCACGCGCGCCACGCAACGGAACCTTTTCGCTCGACGCATCGGGCGGGAGTCGATATAATTCCGGCGGAGCTTCCGAAGGGCGGCAGCGACGCGTCGGTAATGGCCCATGGAGATTGTCGAACCATGTCGGATCGGCTTGTTGAACTTGCTCGTTTTTCCTCGACAATCGAGGCTTCGATTGCCAGAGGACTCCTGGACGCTGAGGGGATCGATGCGCTGCTCTCGGATGAGGGGATTGCCGACATGCACCTTGGCCCAGCCTTGGGGGGGGTGCGATTGATCGTTCGTGAAGACGATGTCGAACGGGCGTCAGCGATCCTCCATTCGGCCCACGGCCTTGCCGAAGACCAAGCCGTCGACTTCGACGCCGAGTTGGAACAGGGCGGAGGCGAACCGAGCGAGTGCTGAGCGCCGCAAGAGGACGGAGAAGCCGGCTCCAGTATTGTCGAGGCTGTTATGAATCGGGCTTGGCGGAAGCCTCGCCCTCCTCGGAGCCACTTGTCGATCCCTTGCCGTCGGGTGTTGCGCCGCGCACCGGCTTGCGCTCGACCTTCATGGGTTGGCCTGCGGGGGCGGCCTTTACGTCGCGAGCCAGCGGCACGGCTTGTCGAGAGTAGTCGATTGACTCGGCCAAAATCCGCGCCGACTCCTGCGGCGCATGGAACCCGTGCGAGTTCTCCGAGAAAACGAAATCGAGCCGCCATTGCGCCTTGCGGTGCAGAGCGCGCAACGGCTTGAGCTGCTCGTCGGTCCCGCCTGCCTCGCGTGCCTCGACAATCGCCTCGATCATGTCGGTCAGGGCGTCCGACGCGCGCCGGATCAGGCCGTGGGTTCGGTCCTGAATGGTGTGCGCCCGCGAGAGAAGCTCCGCCTCGGGAACGTTGTGGCACGTTTGGCACGACGCGGCCACGTCCAACAGCGGACTGCGCACATGATGGTCCGAGACCTTCATGGCGCCGACGCGACGATAGGGCATGTGGCAGTCGGCGCATGCAACGCCTGCCTGGGCGTGCGTACCCTGGTTCCACGACTCGAACTCCGGATGTTGCGCCTTGAGCATCGGCGCGCCGGTAATACCGTGAGTCCAGTCGTGGAACTCCATCTCGTCGTAATACGCCTCGATGTTCTCCACCAGCAAGCCGTTACGCCAAGGGAACACCACTTGCGTGTCGGGTTTGGTGAAATAGTATTCCACGTGGCACTGGGCGCACGCGAAGGTGCGCATTTCCTGGTGCGACGCGTCCCGGTTCACGTCGTAATCCTTCACGCCTTGTGACTCCTTGTAGGCGCGAATGCCTTCGAGAAACGCGGGCCGCGTGGCCCGCAGTCGCATGGTGGCCGGGTCGTGGCAGTCGATACAGCTTACCGGATGCTCGATCAACGGTTGGCCTTTATCATCCTTCAGATTTCTTGCTTTCGTCCATGGCATGGAGTTGACCTGCCGAAATCCTTCCATCACGTCGCCCTTACCCACGTAACGGTACGCCGGCAAGATGGACGCGTGGCAGTGCAGGCACGCGCCGGGTTGGGGACGCTGGAGGACTCGCTCGGTATGTTCCTGATCCTGCAGCATGTAGGCATGCCCGCGCGCTTCGCGGTAATCGAGCGAGAAGGCGTAGCCCGACCACATGGCGCGCAGCCAGGGATACTCGTCGAGCTTTTGGATGGGAATGGCGTCGCTGCCACCGTAGCGGGTTCGCTCGTGATCGACCGTGCGCTTGTAGCTGTCGTACTGCCGAGGCCAATTGGCGCCCCAGATGACTGGATCGGTCGTGCTCTCATCGACTTCCACCACGCGTTGGAACGGCACGCGGGCCTCCTGCTTGCGCGTGAAGATGTTCGTGAGCAAGGCAAGGATAATAACCATGCCCAGCGCGGCGCCCACGATGGTCGCGACGTAAATCGCGACCGTGCGAGACCGATTGGCCGATGGATTGTTGTCGGTAGCCATGCGTGAAACTCCTCTGTGTCCTTGTTAATGCGCGTAAAGCCGCGGCCGCGATGTATGCCCGACGTCATCGTGGCAATGCAGGCAGGAGACGCGGTCGGCCTGGCTGGTTAAGTCGGAATACGCCCGCATTTGCGCGACCAGCGATTCGTGGCAGCGAACGCAGTTGTCCTCAAGAATGCGCCGGTTGCGCGGCTTGAGTTGGATGGGCTCGTGGAAGTCCTGAAAGGTGAACGCCCACGAGTGAAAGAGGCCGTTATCGGCCTTCGAAACCAGGTTGTTCGGGAACTCGGCCGGTAGATGGCAATCGGCGCACGTGGCCGTTGCATGGTGGCTGCTTTTCAACCACGTGTCGTAATGCGGCTGCATGATATGGCAGTTCACACACGTTTCCGGACTCTTGCTGAAGTACGACCAACCCCCGGCGTACTGAAACGTGAAGCCCCCGGCGCCGACAAAGCTGCCTAC
>CAZASB010000272.1:0-6353 GCA_964487655.1 uncultured Planctomycetaceae bacterium | reverse complement strand
GCTCCGGCCGCAATTTGCCCGGTATCGGCCCCTGCGAGCCGCCGTGCCCGAGATCACCCGGCGCGTGCTCATAGCCTTCGACGGCGCCGATTCGCTGGACCTGACCTCGAAAGCATTGGCGGCGATACAGCAGGTATCCATCTCGCGTCTTCACGCGAGGGTGTTGGTGGGCGCCTCGAATCGGAACACGGCCTTTCTTCGGGCTTGGGCGCGGCAGCATCCGGGCCAAGTCGAACTGCTGTTGGATTCCCCGAACTGGGCGGCTGAAATGGCCTCGGCCGACTTAGCGCTGGCCGCGGCCGGCGACGTCTGCTGGGAGCTTGCCTGTATGCAAACGCCGGCCTTGGTTACGGCAACGTCGCCCGATCAGGTGCCCATTGCGCGATGTATGGCACGGGCCGGCGCGATGATCGATTTGGGACCTGCCGAGGGAATTACCGTAATGTGCCTTGCGGCGGCAGTAAAGAAACTGTGCCTCGATCCGGAAACTCGCACCCGGCAAATCGAGGCGGCTCGCGGCCTAATCGATGGCGCTGGAGCGGCAAGAGTCACGGCCGTCATGCGCGCCCTCGACGGCGAACTGACCACCGAAGACGTGGTTCTGCGCCCGCTCGAACCGACCGACTGCTGGCCGCTGTGGCGAACGAAACCCGGCCTTTCCCTGCACGCCAACGCCCATGCCACCGATCCGATCCCGCCCGATGAACATCGTCGTTGGTTCGGAGAGAAGCTGGCGTCCGAGGCCGTGCGCATTTGGGTCTTGGTCCTGCATGGCCTTATCCTCGGCGTGATCCGCTACGATCGAGTCGACGATACGACGGCCGAAATCAGCTTCCATGTAGTTCGCTCTTGCCGTCGCCGCGGGCTGGGAACTCGGCTCGTCACCGAAACTTGCGATTGGGCACGGAAGGAACTGTCGGTCGCACGGTTGCGGGCCGTGGTTCATACCAACAATGGGGCCTCCGCCCGGGTGTTCCTCGGGAATGGGTTCGACGAGGTGGCACACTGCGTTGCGCAGGGGCAGGACTGCCGGATATTGGAGCAGACAAGAGCCGACATCGACGCTGGTTCGGCCACGTTCCGGCTTCCCAAGCCTACCGTTGTGTCGGCGGCTGTCCTTGCCGCCCCGTTGCCGGCCATGCCCGCAGTGCCGATTTCTTACGTCGAATGCGGCCAATTCGACTGACTCAATCACGAAAGGAATCGACCACATGTTCCGCATGGGACTACTCTTGATTATTGTTGGCTGCATTGCCGCGGCCGCGACTAATCCAGGCATTGACGACCACAAGAAGATCGTTTACCAGAACCTTCCGAACCGGGCCGGGGCCGAGGGGCTCATGGCGGAAATCGCCGGTCGAGTGCTAGGGAATGTCGATCCGCTGTCGCTTGAATATCACAACTATGTCTTCTTCTCAACCACGACTTTCCGGGACGAAACTATGTCGATGGGCGTGTTGACTCGCGTCTGGCCCACCGAGGCCGGCAGCGCGCCGAAAGGTACCTGAGCCATTCGAAAGGGTCCAAAACCGTGACGCCGCTTGCCCCGAACGACGTCGATCTCTGGATCCTCGATCTCGACACGGTGGAACCTGCCACGTTCGACCGGTACCCAGCTATTCTTCCGGAAGCTGAATATGAACAGGAGCTACGGTTCCGATTTCCGGACGGGCGCCAGCGGCATCGCTGCACGCGGGCGTTGGCGCGCACGGTGCTTTCCCACTACGCAGGTTGCGACCCGCGTGCCTGGGTATTCCGTGCCAATAACTATGGGAAGCCCGACATTGCGGAGCCGGCAGGCCTCCCGTTGCGTTTCAACCTGTCGCACAGTGGCCGGCTGATCGTTTGCGCGGTAACGTGTGACGCTGAGGTTGGGGTGGACGTTGAACGGATGCGCGAGCTACCCAAGGCGGTTGAACTTGCTCGCCGCTTCTTTGCGCCCTCGGAGGCCGCGGCTGTGGAAGCTGTGCCCTCCGAACGTCGGAGTCGCGAGTTCCTACGCTATTGGACCTTCAAGGAGTCGTACGTCAAAGCGCAAGGAGTCGGCCTGCTGGTGCCCTTGGCCAAGTTTTTTTTTACCCTCCCCTGCGATGCGCCGCCCGCGATCGACTTCGTCGATCCGACAAGCGACGCTCCCGAATCTTGGCAGCTTGCCGAGCTGCGTTATGGCGATACCTATCAGCTTGCCCTGGCCATCCGTCGCCCGCGCGGCGAGCCGATGCGCATTCACGTCCGCCGCGCCGTGCCACTTCAGTACACCGAAGATCCGCGCGAGCTGCCCGAAAACCCGCTCTTCCGCTGGGAATTGCCCAATTCGCCATAACGACGGTTAGTAGGCTCGGGAGAGCGAGGCTCCAAGTGAGTGCAATGACGATCAAGGGAGAGGAAAAAGGGAAATCACGAAATGACATGTTGTGGGGTTACTCTGGCTTAATGATTGGATGTTTTTGACGAGGTTCCGTGACGCTAATGAACTACTTCGCACACGCTTTGCCGTTCCTAGACCGGCCGTATTTCGCCGCCGCCACGGGTATTCCTGACTGGCTGACCGTGTGCGATCGGAAGGTACGCCTGCGTTCGAAACATGCGGCGCCATTTCTGGAGGACAATGACCCGATTACGGTTGCCGTCGCCGGCGGCGTCCTCCAGCATCTGCGTGACGACGCCCGATTTCACGCTACTCGGGCCTTTGCCGAAACATCGCTGGAACTCACGGTCCTCGCTCGCGACAGCCTTGCAGGCGAGAGCGGGTTCCGCCCCAGCTTCTTGGGCCACCTCCTGACGGAAGTTCTGCTGGACGCCGTCCTGATTGCCGACCAACCGGCGGCCCTGGCGCGGTACTACGCACTACTGGACGAGATCGATCCGGAACGCATGGAGGCCGAAGTCAACCGGATAGCGCCCCGACCCACGGCGCTCCTGGCTGCCATGATCGGGGGGTTCCGACAAGCGAGGATCTTGTTGGATTACGCCGAAGATGGGAAACTAATGTTTCGCCTGAATCAGGTGATGGGCCGGGTGGGCTGCCCGCTGCTGCCTGACAGCTTTACCGACATACTGCCCCACGCCCGCCGCCTGGTGACCGATCGGCGGGCGGTCTTGCTCGACCCGTGTACGGAGGACTAGAAAGGGAAGAGCCTTCTGGAATCGTCGCCATTCATCACACATCCCGTTTACGGCCGCAGGCCCTAGTTAGGAGAAAGTCATGCGATTTGGAATGAACATGTTTCTTTGGGTCGATACGCTCACGGATGATATCCTGCCGCTGCTCGAGGACATCAAGCAGATGGGCTTCGACGCGGTGGAGATCCCCATGTTCGAAACTGATACGGCGAAGTACGCCAAGTGGGGCAAGCATTTCGACGACATCGGGCTGGCCCGCACCGGATGCGTCGTTCGCGGCGAGGGCGACGACCCAATGAGCGCCGACCCGGCCGTGCGTCGCAAGGGTATCAACGCCAACAAGATCGCTCTGGACTGCTGCCAGGCCGCCGGCGCGGAAACGCTGGTCGGACCATATCACTCGGCCCTGGGGCGCTTCAGCGGGCGCGGCCCCACGACCGAAGAGTGGAATCGAGCCGTCGAGAGCATGCGCGAAGTAGCCGAGTACGCCGAGACGTGCGGCGTAAATCTAGCGCTGGAGGCCGTCAATCGCTTTGAGTGCTACCTGATCAACTGCGCCGCCGACCTGGCCCGCTTCTGCAACGACGTCGACCGCCCACGATGTAAGGCCATGTATGATACCTTCCACGCGCACATCGAAGAGAAGAGCATTCCCGACGCCATTCGCACGCTGAAGGACCACCTGATTCACGTCCACATCTCTGAGAACGACCGCAGCACGCCCGGCGCGGGAAACGTTCGGTGGCCGGAGAACTTCGACACGCTGCACGAAATCGGTTATGACAATCTCATGGTGGTCGAGGCGTTCGGCCTGTCGCTGGAGAACCTTATTGCCGCAACAAAGATATGGCGACGCATGTACGAGTCGGAAATGCAGTTGGCCGGCGACGCCGTCAAGTTCATGAAACGAGAAGTCGCCAAACGCTGGAAATAGACGTGAGAACCGATCATCGCGATATCGTGCAGACGGGGAAGAATCCATGAAACGTTCGCCGGAACGCCCAGCCGATGCGACGCAACAGGGAATTTCCCTGGAAGCGCTCACGGAAGCCTTTGCGCAGGCAATGGGCACAGTTCCCTCCCGGCCGCCAGAGGCCGAATCGGACGAGCGACCGGCCGGCGAACAGGCGGCGGCCGAGCCGGACGAATCGGATGACAGGCCGGCGATGATCGATGACGATGCCGTCTGCCCGGTGGGTCCGAAGTCGATCCTCGAGGCCATGCTGTTCGTAGGCCGGCGCGACGGTCGGCCGCTTCGCGTGGAGGAGGCGGCCGAGCCGATGCGCGGCGTCGAGCCAGCCGAGATTCCCAGCCTGGTCGACGCGCTCAACCGCCGGTATCGTGCGTCGGGCTGTCCGTACGAAATTCAGAGCGAACGCGGCGGATACCGGCTGTCGCTCACCCGACCGTTCCACTCCATGCGCGACCGGTTCCACGGACGAATTCGCGAGGTACGCCTATCGCAGGCGGCCCTCGACGTGCTGGCTATCGTGGCCTACGAGCAGCCGCTTACAGCCGAGCGCATCGGCCTACTGCGCGGCAAGTCCAGCGGCCATGTCATCAGGCAGCTTGTCCGCCGCAGCCTGCTACGAGTCGTCCGTTCCGAGGCCGAACTCCGCGTTGCCCAATACCATACCACCGACCGCTTCCTCCGCCTCTTCGGACTCACCGACTTGGACGATCTGCCCCGTAGCGAGGAACTCGATCGATAAGCAACGCCCCAGCCCGCAAACAGTGCCCATTTGGCAGCGCTTGCGATCCGTCGCTCTAGGAGTCACAATATCCAGTATTGTGGAATACTGAATTGTCCTTTTGAAGGAGATGGTCATGAAAACGTCTTTTGCGTGGCTTCTGGCGGTAATAACCTTCCTGGCGAGCCCGGCGTCTGGCACCGACCCGGCAGCGCCCGCGCCCTTCTATCCGGACAAGATGAACCTGCTCATCTGGATCGACAATCAGGGACAATCTCGCCCGATCACGAGCCCCGACGACTGGCTGATGCGCCGCAAACACATCCTTCGGAACATGGAACTGGTCATGGGACCGCTGCCGTCGCCGGATCGGGCCGTCCCACTCGACGTCGAGGTGCTCGAAACGGAGCGACTGGCCACGGTCACTCGCAAGAAGATCACCTATGCCGCCACGGCCGACTATCGCGTGCCGGCCTACTTGCTCATCCCACACGACTGCCCACGCCGACTGCCGGCCGTCGTATGCCTGCACGGCACGAGCGGCCCGCGCGGTCGCACGGCTGGCCTGGGCGCCGACTATCCTCGCTATACGCTCGAACTGGCCGAGCGGGGTTACGTCACCATCGCGCCCGACTATACGCTTCTGGGCGACAACCAAGTGGAACCGGTCTCGGTCGGTTTCGATAGCGGGACCATGATGGGCATTTGGAGCCACCGCCGCGCGGTCGACCTGCTCACGGCCATGCCCGAGGTCGACGCAGATCGGATCGGCTGTATCGGCGTGTCGCTCGGCGGGCATAACACGCTGTTCCTCGGCGTCTTCGAGCCCCGCATCAAGGCCCTGGTCACCAGTTCCGGGTTCGACTCCTTCTTCGACTACATGGGCGGCAACCTGACCGGCTGGTGCCAAACGCGATACATGCCTCGCATCGAAACCGTCTATGAAAAGGATCCTCGCAGAATGCCGTTCGATTTCACCGAGGTCCTTGCGGCGATTGCCCCGCGACCTCTGTACATTCACGCCCCGCTGGAGGACAGTAATTTCCAGGTAGACAGCGTGCGGCGATGCGTTGCGGCGGCCAAGACCATCTACCGACTCTGGGACGCCGAGGACCGCATCATCGCTACCTATCCGCCCGGTGGCCACGGTTTCCCGCCTGACCAGCGCGAAAAAGCGTACCAATTTCTCGACCGCGTCCTCGGCCCCTAGTAGGCTCCTCCGGAGAGGGGCGTAAGAGATCGGAGCGGAGAGATTGATACTTGCTCTGGCGGTCGGCCGTCTGCGAAAGCGCGTCTCGAAGTCTGAACTCCCATCTCTATGAAACCACCGCTCCGCGCCCCTTCCCAACGCTCCCGTCTTCAGCTAAACTAACAACCAGCGGAGGGCTACACGGCCGGTTTTCTCGGAAACCGCCCGTCAACCCCTGCGAAAGAAGAGTAACAACAAAATCATCTCTCACTCGTCCCCGTAGCTCAATTGGATAGAGCGTCGGCCTCCGGAGCCGAAGGTTAGAGGTTCGAGCCCTCTCGGGGATACTC
>CAZASB010000271.1:0-6375 GCA_964487655.1 uncultured Planctomycetaceae bacterium | reverse complement strand
GAGCCGTCCGGTATTACAGTCGGAAAACCGGGCGGCTCGCGCCGCTCCGCTAACAATGCTTCCAGTTGGGGTTCCGGCTTTAGGAAAACCGGGCGGCTCGCGCCGCTCCGCTAACAAAACGCCCCCAAATGGTCCCAAAGTAATCGTCATTGGGTTTTAGCCGGCAAAGAACCGCCTAAAGGCGGGACTCCAACTTCACTCGCACTTCGTTGTCAGCCTTCCAGCGACCACTTCGCCTGGCGCAATACGGCCTTGGGCATGCCCTTGATGGCCTCATACCATACGCTGACCAGTGAACCGTCGTCAAGCTGCGCGGTGGACGGATAGCCCAAGTCGCCGCCTGCACCGTCGCCGGAGATGACGATCGGCTCGGACCATGTTCGGCCGTGGTCTTCGCTAATGCGGGCCTGGTTGCCGAACGGTGGCCGCCGGTGTCCGTAGGTCATCAGCAGGCGGTCGTCGCGAAGTCGCAAGAGGTGCGAGGGAAGGCCCCACACGCCAATCGAGCGCGGCGTCGACCATGTCTTTCCGCCGTCCTCCGATTCAGACTGAAGGGTTTCCCTGGCGTTTTCCTTGTTGTGGTTGCGAATCTGGGCGATGATTCGGCCATCGGCGGCCTCGACGGCGTGAAGCTCGTGGTACGCCGCATGGCTGTCGCCATCTCTCACGGGAATGCTGGCAAGCCAGTGCCACGTTTGGCCATCGTCGGTCGACTCGCACGCGCCCACCCGCTGCTCGCCGTGCCACAAGTCCTTGCCTGCGTAAAGCAGTCGGCCGTCGGAAAGTTGCACGGGCCCGTGGGGGCTGCTCACCTCGCATTGGTAGCGTCCGGAGAAGGTAACGCCGCCATCGGTGGAGCGGATCATCCACTCGCTCAAGGCCGCCTGCCGCTCTTCGGCGCTAACACGCCGGTGCGCCGCCTGCCAGCGGGCCAGTCGCTCAGCAGCCCATGCGCCCGGCTGACCGGGCTCGATCTTCTCGGCGCGCTCCAGTTGCGGCACGTAGGCCAGCGAGGTAAACGTGGTAATGAGGATCGAGCCCTTGGCCGTTTCCAGCACGCCGGCGTCGCGATCGTCGATGGGACCATCCAAAACCACTTGCGGCCAGGTCCACGACTGGCCACCGTCGTGCGACCGCATCAGTTCCACTCGGCCGAACGGGCATACGTGGCTTTCCCGCGCGCCGGAGTACACCAGCAGCAGGTCGCCGTTGCTTCGCCGAGCGACCGTGGACCAGCCGTGGTAGAGGTCTTGCTTGTAGCTGATGACTTTGATTTCGCCGATTGTCGCCGCCAGCCCGCCGAAGGCCTTGCGGTGCAATCCCACGACCGAGCACGCCACCACGGCGCCGCTAGCTCGCAACATCTCTCGCCGATTGATTTGGAACATAATTTGGACTCCTCGTTAGGTGTTACTGTCTGTCCGAAAACGGGGACCCGCTCCCGGATGTTGTGCCTCGTGCCCAATGCAGAGACGAGATGTCGGATGCTTGCCCCCTTTTTTCGGGCGGACTCTTACTGGTTGGTAAGCCAATCGGGTAGTTCGCCGTCGCCGGTCGCCTCGCCCTCGAGCAGCCAGGCGAGGTTGAAGCGGGCGATCATGCATCCGTCGTAACGGTGCTCCTTGCCGCTTTCGAACTGGAGGTAAATCCATCCTTCGCTGGGTGTCCCGGGCCGACCGGCGTACATGCTCGAGTAGGCGCTGGGGCCGGCGTACACAAGCCGCTTGACCGGCCAGGTGCTTCCGCCGTCAAAGCTGGCCCACACGGTCATCCTCTCGCGGGCACCGCCGCCGGTGTCGGTGTTGCTGAACAGCAGGACGTCGCGGTTCTTGACCGGCAATCGAACGAGGCCGCCCATGAGCCCATAGCCCCGTCCGTATCCGCCGCCGTCGGGGAGCACGCGGCTCACCGCGAGGTCTTTCCAGGTTTCACCCCCATCGTCGCTGAAGGCGGTGCGTCGCAGAGCAGCTTCTTCGGGCAACTCGCGGGCGCGGTCCTTGGTGTAATAACCCTTGTGGCTACGGGAGTTGTAATAGATGCGCCCATCGTGCAGTTCCGCCATGGCTGCCTCTTCGGTATGACTTTCCGGGAAGAATCCACTCACCTGCCAGGTGGCTCCGCCGTCGTCGCTGTAGATGGCGCAGCTGTAAATGGCGTTGGCAAGGTCGCGGTCGGAGGGATGCGTGGTCGAGTGGGGCCGGAAGGCCGCGTACATCAGCAGCCTTCCTTTCTTCTCGCCGTGCCGCAGCGTGATCCCGCTTTCTCCGTGGCTGGTGCGCATCCAATAGCCGTCGTCGCGTTTCATGAGGCCTTCCCGGCTCACGCGCGTGTTCGCGCCCGTCCGCTCGAGTTGCTCCATGACCGCGTTCGGCTTCAGTACGGTTTTGTCTTCCTGCCACGTCAGACCCTGATCGCGGCTTCGCCAGAGGATGTCTTTCCCCAACTCCAACGAGACGGACAGGATGTCTCCGGTGTTTTCATCGACCATCACGTTGCCGTCGAACAGCGCGGGGATGGGCAAGTTCCGGGCGTCCTCCCAGGTGTTACCGCCGTCCGGGCTGCGGCGCATGCGCATCTTTTGCGAGCCCCAAAAGGCCAGCACTGTGCCTTCGGTGGTCACTACCACGTTCGCAAAACGATCGCCGCCGAAAAGCTCCCGCAAATCGAACTTGGGCTCGCCCAGGAAAACGTCCAGGCTCCCTTCGGCTGGCCTGCCCGCGGCAGTTGTCGGATGCGGACCGGGCGACTCCGCTGCAGGTGCAACGGGGCACATGCCAGATGCGAGCAGATACGTCAAGGCCGATACAATCGTCATCATTTTCATCGTTCTGTCTCCTCTTCTGTTGGCCAGGAATCGTCCGCCTGCGCACCCCACAGATCGGTTTGCGGCAGCATCAATTCGGGCAGGTTGGTTGGGAAAACCCCCTCGGGCAGCGGATAGGGCCTTGCCGGCACACCGCGGGCAAGCATACCCGGCGGCACGTCCTTATTGACCAGCGCGCCGGCGGCGACGAATGCGCCGCGGCCAATGCGCACCCCGGGACAAATGGTCACGCCGCCGCCGATGGTCGCGTGGTCCTCGATCGTGGCACCCTCGACCGGCGCGGCCCGCCGCATCGGGTGCCGGTCGTTCAGGAATATCGTGCCGGGTCCGATGAACACCATGTTGCCGATCTCGGTCGTGCTGGGAATGTAGACGTGCGCCATGATCTTCACGCCGCTGCCGATGCGGAGTCGTCCTTCCAGCGTACACTTGTGGTGAATCACCACGCGATCGCCCGCGGTCACCTCGGCGCGGATGAGCACCTGGTGCCCGCACGAAAAGCGGTTGCCGATGGTCGTGTTGGCGTAGATGATCGTGCCCGAGCGAATCACGGCGTAATCGCCGATGCGGGTCGGCCGCGAATCGCCCGGATACCGGTAGCCCAGGACGACGCCCGGGTCGATCTGGGCGTGGTCGCCCAGTTCGCAGTAGGCGTCAGACGTCATTGGCTTTCCTCGCAAATCGCTGGAAGACCTCGGTCGCTCGATCGGCCAGCACGTCGCCTGCCGGGCTCTTATACTGGGGCCGGAACTTCGTATAGCGGTAGAACGCGCTCATGTATTCGCGGTCGCCCGTGTTGGGGCCATCGGTCAGGTAGCCGTAACGGTTGTTCGTATAGCCGCACGGAATGGCCAGCGGCAGCGACGAGCGGGCGCGAATCCGCCGCCCGATGCCCTGGAACGGCTCGAACGGCATGCCAACAATCCCAACGTCGCCAATCCGGATGACGTAAAGTTCCACGTTTAGCGTCTTGGACACGTCCCCCGCTTTACCCTGCTCGTGCAAGGCGAGTGCCCATTGGCTCCACGGCAAGACGGCCTCGATCAGCTTGCCCCGGTACGACGGCGTTAGCTCCGTCGGGAAGTTCAGCCCGACGCAGTGGAGGGTGTCCTCGTCGCCTGCGGCTCCGCGTTGGATGAAGCGCTCCATTTCGGCAATCTCGGCCCGGAGCGTTTCCGGCGGCGGCAGCGGCGCCAACGGCACGCCCACCTTTTCGACCGCGTAATCGAAACCATCGCGCTCGGACTTTTGTAAATGGCCCATGGCCTTGATGTAACTGTCGGCCAACATGCATCCGTATTCGATCGACCGTTTAACGTCGCCGCGAAACATGCCTTTCGCGTTCACGTCGCCCGCGCAACCCTGCAAGAATGCTACCGGCGCGCCGCCGGACGGATCCAAATGCCTAGCCACCCGATCGCACGCCACGCGGGGCCATTCGCCGAAGACGACCGGGCGTTCTGGATGATAGCACGTAACCGGATGCCCGGTGAACTGGGCCAGGCCGGCCACCGGCTTGCCCTCTTCATTCTTAAATACCACGATGGGCGCTTGGCGGTCAATGTCGCCATTGAAATCGACGCCGACCAGGTCGCGATCTTCTTCCCGCATCAGGTAGGTCGAGCCGTCCGCCCTGCGCCC
The DNA here is from genome assembly GCA_964487655.1 of uncultured Planctomycetaceae bacterium. GTDB lineage: Bacteria > Planctomycetota > Planctomycetia > Pirellulales > Thermoguttaceae > PWXP01. Next base: position 1,910 of record CAZASB010000271.1, on the reverse strand, counting down.
CTTGCGGTTGTAGGTCAAACGGTCCTCGCTCCCCTCAGCCCACCAAACAGTCACCGGCTGAAGCCGATCCCGCACGCGACGCGCCTGCTCGCGGCACGCCTCGAGCAGTTGCCGTCCGACCGGCGTCCAATCGGGCTCGGGCACGTCGGCCACCGGCAGGTACGTTTCCACCGTGCTGGTCGTCAGCGCCATATCGCTATGGTTGTGCGAACTGAACAGGAGCACGTTTGCGGTATCCAACTCCAACTCGCCGGCCACCGCCTTCCGCAAGGCGGCGCTCACGTCGGCCGAAAGCATCGGGTTGAAGTCGGAAGTCACCATGCACAGCCGCTTATCGCCGTCTTCGAGCAGAGTGACCGCGCCTTTGAGCGGCCCGGCCACTTTGCGCACCTTGGCGTCGGTAAACCGGCCGGTGTAGGGCGTGGAACCGCCCTCCTTCACGTGGACCGCAAACTCCAACGACGCGGCGCGAAGCCGAGGCGGCTTGCGCGCCCCGTCCGGCACGCCTTCCGCAACCGTCATGGGCGCTGCGCAGGTCGCGACAGCCACGCCCCCAGCCATTTGCAGGATTTGGCGTCGATTGGCTCGTGTTGTCATGTTGAGAGTTCTGATTTGGTCTTGAGATTTAGGGAGTCGCCGTGGGATCGACGAATCGGAAAGAATACAAATCCGCGTTGCGGAGCGTGAATCGGAGCCTTACGGGCTTGCCTGCCAGTCGACTCAGGTCGCCGCCACCGCGCCATTGCACATTGCTTTTGATCTGGTCGCCTTCCATCGCGGTGCAATCGGCCAGGGCAAAGCCATCGATCGGCTTGCCTGCCTCGTCTTGGATTTCCACCCTCACACTGCCCCCTTCATCGGTAGCGAAGTTCAGCATCAACGTTCTACCCGCGAACTTCACCAGTGGCGTGAGCAGTTCGCCCCCTTCATCTCCCGCGCGAGCCGACACGAACCCGTCGACCCGGTAGGTAAACCGGCGTATGCGGCTGTCAGATCCGGTGTAGTAAGCTTCCGAAGCGTACATGGAAAGCTCCCGCTCGGCACTGGGCAACTGGAGGATGCCCCATGCCATGTAGTTGCTGCGGTTGCCGTCGCGGTCTTCCGGGGCAGTCATGGGAATGACCGGTTCCGGCCAGCGGTGGAAGGTCTGCCCGTCGCGGCTGCTCATCAGGGTCGGTTCTACCTGCTGGGTCTTGGGCAGGAATCGGGTTGGAAACCCGAGGAGGATATGCGGCGCGCGTACATAGGGCAGAATGGCGTTCGTGTATAAATGCTCCTTCATGGGTTCCGAATACCGGAGCCACTCCGGTTCGGTCCAGTGCAGGAAGTCGCCGGACGTGCATGTCATGATGTCGCGCACGCCGTCGCGGAATCCGCGATGGTAATCGGCGTAGCAGCCTCGCTCGCTATCCCAAAACGCGAGGTTTTGGGAATCGAACGCGCCTTTGGTAATGACCGGTTTCTCGGCCATTTGCGAGAAGTGAATGCCATCGGCCGACTGAAAGGCGAGCAGTCCGCCCTTGCCGCTGCCCAGTGCTTTGTAGCGCGCCTCGGGGGCGCAGTTGGGGTTCGTGTCCTTGAAAGGCGTGAAGTTGTGCCGGCCCTCGCCATCCCACACAATGTTGTTCGCCTTCGAGCCATCGAACTCGAACAGCCCCAACTCCGGCTTCGTCCAATGAATTCCGTCGGCGCTCTCGGCGTAGCAGGTCCATTCGCGATGGGCCGATCGGCGTTTTTCCGTGTCATAGTGGGCGCCGCGATAGTACATGCGGTACAGGTCGTCATCCTGGAAAACCGTGAAATACGCGCAAATGTTCCCCTCCCATGGCGCATCGGTCACCAGCACAACTTCCTTCGGCTCCGGCTTGTGCAAATGGAGCCGCGCGTCGCCGGACAGGCCGGCCACCAGA
>CAZASB010000270.1:0-6437 GCA_964487655.1 uncultured Planctomycetaceae bacterium | reverse complement strand
ACAGTTGGGACAACTGTTCTACATTCGGCAGGTAAGCTCGAACCTGCCGATCGCCGAAGAGGAATTGGCTCCCTTGTTCAATCGGAATCAAGTTGCGACTTCCAGGCGTCTTTGGAAAGCCGGATATCTTTCGCGCGGGTACTTGACACAGCTCGGATCAGAGACTACACTGTCCTCTTTAGGCATTATCAGGCCATTTCGGGTTGAGAGAGGTATGGCAATGAAGAACGGTGTTCTTGTCCCCAGGGAGGCATTTTTTACTAAAGGCGTGGGCAAGCACCGGAAGAAACTCCAGAGCTTTGAACTGGCCCTGCGCGATGCTGGAATCGAGCAGTACAACCTAGTTCGCGTCTCGAGTATTTTTCCACCTCACTGCAAGGTCGTTTCGAAGAAGCGTGGAATTGCCCAACTCTCGCCAGGACAGATCGTATACGTCGTCCTTGCCGAGGCATCGACCGACGAGCCCTCCCGCCTAGTCGGCACCGGGATCGGTCTGGCCGTGCCTGCCCAAGGCGAGCAGTTCGGCTATATCTCCGAGCATCATGGCTTCGGCATGGTCCAACACCGTCTGAGCGACTTGGTCGAAGACATGGCCGCCACCATGCTCGCCACGACGCTTGGCATCGAGTTCGATCCGGAAACCGCCTACGACGAGCGGAAAGAGACATACCATATGTCGGGCAAGATCGTCAAGACGCGTGCTTGCGTACAAACGGCCGAAGGCGACAGGTCGGGTCTCTGGACCACGGTCGTCTCCGCCGCCGTGTTCGTGATGTAGAAAGTTTATCCCGCGAGATTGGCAAGCTGGAAGCTTATCCGGCGGATGTTGGCATGTGCTGCACAAGGGTGTTGCGCGGACTATATCTGAGCGCGGACTAAGCCTTGCTGGTTGATCGGACCGATTTGGTCTTCTTTGCGGTCTTTGCCTTCTTTGCAACCTTGGGTTTGGCTGTCTTCTTGGCGGTCTTTGCCTTGCTCGCAGTCTTGGTCTCTATCGTCCTATTGGCGACCTTGGCCTTGTTGGCCGCTTTCTTCTTGACGGATTCCGCCTTCCGGGGCGTCTTCTTGCTCGCCTTCTTTCGGGTAGCCTTCGGGGCACCCTTTGTGGAGTTCGACTGCGTTGCTTCGGGGGCCGTCGCGTTGAGTTCCGCCACGGCGGCGTCGAAATCGATTCCGAACACGTCGGAGAGATCGCCGGTGGCAATCCGCTTTGCCTTGCCTCGTCCGGTAGCCGCCGAAACGGCCGCCTCGGCGTCAGCCTGGATCAGCTCCTGGTGATCCACGCCGCGCAGATGAAACAGTAGTTCAGGCTGGTGGTCCAACCGGTTCCCCACGCCATAGAGCACGGCGGCCACGTGTTTGCACATACTGGCCCAGTCGGGGCAGGAACAGCCGAACGTCATCTCGCCGGGTAGCGGGAAGAGGCCCTCTTTTCGATCGGTCACCACGCCCATCACGTGATCGGACAACTGGCCTCCGAGAAGTTCGAGTAGCGAGCCGATCGCGCCGGCGCACCGCGTCTTCACACCGGTCCACTTCGTGGCGGCCAGCGTCTTGATCCGGATTGTAACCTCGTACAGTTCCGAGCCGCTCACCTTGGCCTCGATCTTGCCTGGCTTGATGGCCAGGTGGCACACCGAACCGTTGCGCACGTAGGTCCGACCGCGCGGCAGCCGGTTCGAGAAATCGCTGAAGCCTTCCAGGTGATCGCACCATGCCTTGCCCCAGAACGTGCGGGCAATGGTCCGCCCCTCGATTTCCACCGGCTGAATATCGACGCCCTTCTTGCGCAGAGCCTCCATCTTCTTCCTTGCCTGCTGCCGCCGCTTGGCAACCGGAACGTAAGGCGCCCATTGGAAATATGCCATGATTCACCCGAAGTCCTTGTCGTTGGTAATCACAATCCAGCCTTCGGAGAATGTCTTTGCAAGGACATCCTCGTCCCTCATCCCTCGCGCGTCTTCATACGCAGAGAAGACCTCGTGCGGCTGCCCGCGCAACCAGTGAGCCACGGCGGGGCCCGTGCATTCGTCGACAAGGAATCGCATTCAAGCAGGCTCCGCAACTAGTGGCATGAATGCCGTATCGGCCAGCGAACGCGACGCAAACAGAAGGCATGCTTGAATATCCGCGAGCTGGAGACCGTCGTATTCCGCCAGGATTTCATCGACCGTCGAGCCGTGCGCAAGAAGATTCAACAGATAGTCGACCGTCAGTCGCGTGCCCTTGACGACCGGTTTTCCCACCATGACCGCGGCATCACACGTGATCCGCTGAAGAAGCTCTTTGTCTGTCATGCAACTTTCCTCCCCTCATCATGATAGCACCAGTGGCTAAAGGAAGCAGTAATTCTACACCTGCGCCTTCTCAACGTCCAGCGCCACCAGCTTGATCAGTTCGGCGTCGCTCATTTCGGTGAGCATCTTGTCGGCGCCGCCTTCGAGCAGGTCGCGGGCCAGGGCGGTTTTCTCTTCAATCAGGGCGTCGATCCGTTCCTCGACGGTGCCGCGGCAGACGAACTTGTGGACCAGCACGTTGCGCCGCTGCCCGATGCGGAACGCGCGGTCGGTCGCCTGGTTCTCCACGGCCGGGTTCCACCAGCGGTCAAAGTGGATCACGTGTGATGCGGCCGTCAGGTTCAGACCCGTTCCGCCTGCTTTCAACGACAGCACGAAGAACGGTGGCCCTCCGTCGGCCTGGAACTGATCGACCAGCCGCTTGCGCCCTTTCACCGCAGTGCCGCCGTGCAGGATGAGCCCGGGCCGGCCGAAGATATTGGCCAGAAAACCGGCCAGCGGGTCGGCCATTTCGCGAAACTGGGTGAACACCAGTGCCTTCTCCTGACGTGAGGCAATTTCCTCGCAAATCTCGGCCAACCGTAGGAACTTGCCACTCGCGTCGGGGGCGAACTCGCCGTCGCCCAGTAGGTGGCTCGGGTGGTTGCACAACTGCTTGAACCGCATCAGGTACGCCAGCACTAGGCCGCGGCGCTGCATGCCGTCGAGGTTCTCCAGCGCATCGGCCATTTCCTGGACCATCTTCGCGTAGAGGGCCGCCTGCCGTTTGACTAGCCCGCAAAAGGCGCGTACCTCGGTCTTCTCCGGCAGATCGTCGATGACGCTCTTATCGGTCTTCAACCGGCGCAGGATATACGGCTGCACCAGGCCGCGCAGCGGAGCGTAGCGGTTCTCGCTGCGTGCCTCAAGCCGCTTGACGAACTCCTTGAACTGCCGCTGCGAACCAAGCAGACCGGGCGACAGAAAATCAAACAGCGACCATAGATCGGAAAGCCGGTTCTCGACCGGTGTGCCCGTGAGTACGATACGCGACTCGGCCCGCAGCCGCTTGACCGCCTTCGTCTGCCTTGAGCCGGGGTTCTTAATGGCCTGCGCCTCGTCGAGCGCGACCAGCCGCCAATCAACCTCCGAGAGCCACGGCTGCCGCAGCAACATGCCATAGGTGGTCAGGACGACGTCGGCTTTCGCCATGGCCTCGCCGGGCTTGGCCGCCATTTCGGCAAGCTGTTCCTTCACGGTTTCCGACGGATGGACGAACACGGCCCGAAGCGACGGGGTAAACCGGGCCATCTCGGACTTCCAGTTCGCCAGCAGCGAGGCCGGCAGGACCAAGAGCGACGGCCGATCGCTCCCCTGTCGCTTCAATGCCGTGAGCAGCCCGAGCACCTGCACCGTCTTGCCCAGTCCCATGTCGTCGGCCAGGCAGGCACCGAGCCCGAGGCTGGAGAGAAACCAGAGCCAATTGACGCCCGTGGCCTGATACGGACGGAGCGTGGCCTTCAGGTCGTCGCCAGGCGTGGCCTGCTCAAGTCGCTCCGGGCTGCGCAGATTGGCCAGGAGCTGTCCGAGCCACTCACCTGCACTAATAAACGACCATGCCCTTTCAGGATCGGCGTGGCCATCGTCGTCGGCCAGATCCCTCGGCGCACCGGCCAGCAGTCGCATACCTTCGATGAACGAGAGACCGTCGCCGGCCTGGGCTTCGATGGCCTTCCACTGGTCGAGCGCTTCGGTAAGCTTCTTTCGGTCGACCTCGACCCACTGGCCCCGGAGCAGTACGAGGCCATCCTCGGCCGCAAGCAGCTCGTTCCACTCCTCGTTGCCGAGTGCTTGGTCACCCAGGGCCACATGGACTTGGAAATCGAGCATGGCGTCCGCGCCGAACGTCTTCTGCCGCTTCTCGCCGATGGTTACGCCCACCCGGGGTCGAGGGCGTTTCTTCCACCAGTCGGGTAGGCGGACGAGGATGCCGCTCTCCTCCATGCGCGGCGTATCTTGCAGGAACCGGTAGGCCTCGCCAGGCGACCAGGCAAGCGGCTGGAACAGGTCGCCGGAGTTGAGTAGCTCCATGACCAGCGGGCTATTCTCGGCAGCCCGCTGCACGGGCGAAAGGAGCTTCACCAGCCCGTTGCGATTCTTCTCGCCGGCATACTGTTGCAGGGCCCTGCTCAGCGGTTGATATTGAACTCGGCCGCCGACGGCCACGCTGGGCGCAAAGGTGGCGAGAAAGGCGAAGGGGTTGTCGGGATCTCGCTTGTTCTCCGCCAAGTGGAAACAGACGCGGCCCACCTGGTGCCATAGCGGCGCCTGCTGCTTGAGGAACCCGGCCAGCCCCTCGTCACCCCGAGCTACCTCGCCGTGGATCCATGCGTCCAGGTCGGTCCAGAGGTATTCCAGGGCTGCCGGGCTCAGGTATTCGGCCCCCGGCATGGGCGGCGCGCCCTGCACCAGCGCGACAAGCTGGTCGGTTGCCGGCGGTGGAATCGGCTCGATCCGCGCGCCGGCCGTCTCCGGCGTATGGCACAACTCAGTCAGGTACCGGCCGGCAAAGCCACGCCAATAGGTCAGTACGGGGCTCGCGCCGACGTCGAGCTTCTCGTTGGCCAACGTGAAAAGCCCCTCGGCCTGACTTGTGGCGAACGCCCGGGCAAGCCTCGCCGCTTGGTGTCCCGCGCCCGGGACCGGCGGAGCAACTAAATGCCCGGAAGGTGTAAGAGAGAGTCCGAAATCCATGCGATCATCTTCCCGTAGCAAGCTGCTTTGCAGCGCAGCAACGCTTGAACTTCTTGCCGCTGCCACAGGGACATGGCTCGTTCCGGCCGACACGCGTGGCTGGAGCTTCGCCCTGCTCCGTGACCGGGGGTCGAACGAGAAGGGGAATGGTTCGCCGGCCCATTCCGCTACGGTCACCAATTTGCTTGCTCCATGCGTAGCGTTTCTTAAAGCGTTCTAACTCAGCCGTCCCATGTTTCCCCCAGAAGGCCGAAAGAACCCGTTGCGCTGCCTTCTTTGGTCCGACGGCAACGTCAGTAAGTTCCACGTGGCCGTCGAACGAAACGAGTGCCTGGAAGTGCGTAATTGCGGAACACGTTCCGCAATCGCCAGCTTTCGCTAATCGGAGAAAGATCAGGTGTGCATTCTCACACTTGCAAGTTGGATTCGTGCAATAGAGGTCATCAATCAGGTACTCGACGCCGTCGTGTTTGAAGGGCAGCATCCAGGTGGCGCAGGAACTGGCATCCTGCTTGGGGTGGGCAAGCAGTCGGCTGAACGACAGGAGTATCCCGTCCTTGCAGTCTTGCTCCGGGATGCGGTATTCACGTATCAATTGCGCAATGCGGGCCTTCTCGCGACCCCACTTTCGACCCTCCTCTTGCTCCGACTCGGGATAGTCGCGAAGGAACTCGTCAACGATGGCATTCTCTTCCGCACAGCGATTCGGCGGTTCGACTTCCTGCCAAGTCATCGGGTCAATTCGAAAGGAAATCTTCAACTGTCTATCGTTCTGACTGCCCGGAAATGGCAACCTGGACAATATAAATAGCAGGTCGGCACACGGACAGTCCGGATCGCGGCACTGAGTGACGGAAATCCGAAACTTTCCAGGATGCGACCTGAACTTTGCTTCCGTGGCAATCATCGATAATATCTCCATGAGAGGATACGCGACACCTCGGGCCATGCGGTCGGTTGGGGGGTGCCGGCGAGGTGAGTGTCCTTCAGTAGACAGGCGCGGATGCCTATCCTCCATCTCGGGGAATTCTCAACAGGGAATTGCCCTTGCGGAATAGGCTATCGTCATTGTGAAACCAAAAGAAGGGGGGACTCCGCGTGCAACAAGCCCTTCTGACACGCGCGCCCAAAAGGAAGATCAACTGCCGCGCCGCCGGCGGGCCAAGCCGCCAGCCACGCCAACGCCGATCAGAAGGATCAGAGCACTCGGCTCCGGCACCACGCCCATCGTCACCGCCACATGGTGGATGTCGGCAATGGTCGAAGCGCTGCCCGTGTCGTCGCCCAGAAAGACCGTGTTCGCCATGCCGTAGACCGGGTGTGAATGGCTCGAATAATCGCGTAGCAGGCCGCTAACCCGGATTATTCACGATAGGTAGGGTGGGTCAAACAAGCCACTTCCTTGGT
>CAZASB010000269.1:0-6443 GCA_964487655.1 uncultured Planctomycetaceae bacterium | reverse complement strand
ACCAAGGAAGTGGCTTGTTTGACCCACCCTACCTATCGTGAATAATCCGGGTTAGAGGCTGGAAGCCATTTTATTCCAGGGGTGATGAATAATCCGGGTTAGGCTGCCCGAGAAAGTCGCGACTCGTTTTCATCGCATTCTTGGCATTCCTGTCGCGCCGGCGGGGAATCGAAGGCGTCGTTCGCCGCTCGCGGCTTCCATCGGGCCTCCCATCGTTCGATTCGGCCAGCGAGCCAGCCGGGGCCGATGAACGTGCGTGCCACCACGATTCCGACGGCGGCGCCTATCAGAACGTCGCTCAGATAGTGGTAGCTCGATTGCATGCGTTGACATGCGGCGAGAATGGCCAAGATTGCGAATACCCGGCGTCCGCGGGGGTATAGCCATGCCAAGGCAATCGCGAGCCCAAACGCCGTGGCCGTATGGGCCGACGGGAAACTTTGCAGGGAAGCGCCGCCGCGTCCCAGGGGCAACCAGCCGCTGAATGTCGACGTCACGTCACCGTCGAACTCGAAGAATCGCGGTCGCGTGCGGGCAATAAACATCTTGACGCCATTGGCCGCCATTCCGGCGCCCAGCGAGCAGAGGAGCAGGCGAGGAAGGGCCCAACGATGGCCGACGTCGAGGTGGTAGATAACGACCGCCAGAGTCAGCACGCCAAGGCCGTGGCCAAAGACCTCCGAGAGCTGGATCAATTCCGCAAGAAGGCGAGGGTAATTGCGATGAGGGAACCACTGGGCCACGGCGCAATCGACCGCCAGGGAGGCTGCGGCGAGTGCCAGCAATGCCAGTGGAAACCACCGCCACGCAGTCCGCTCGCCAGCATGATCGTCGCCGGGGCACAACGAGAGCATCTTCGCCGCCGTCGCTGGCGAATGACGGGCCGGAACGTCGCCGGTAGTCTGGAGGTGGACCGTCCCCGGTGCCTTGGAGTTTGGCATGAGGCCATTCCGCGATAGAAGCCAATTCGGTCGTGCCGTGGCGAAGCATACCCAACGGAGCATATTCGCCCAAGACCGATTGGACCGTAAAATCGGCTCGCGTCAGTTTCAGCCCGTTGTTCCAGTGGAACATGACCGTGTTTTCATAACATGGCCGCTGGCCGAGACGAGGGAGAGTCTAGGCCGACTCGGCAGGTTGAGCGGGCTGCGGGGCCGCAATCTCCGCTTCGGCCAACAGGCGGTCATCAACGCCAAGGTCGGCCATCCGCCATACGGCCTCGATGGCCTCGCCCGTGCGCCGCACAATCACGTCGCGTCGCTTGCTCGGCAGGGCCGCTCGCGACGGTATTGGCGTGACCGGACCGTCGTAGCCCCTCTCCTTGAGCATGTTGAGAATGGACGCTACGTGGATTCGTCCTTCTTCGGCGTTCGGGAGGAGTCGAGAAGTGGCATCGACCTCGGCCGCGGGTTGGTCGGCCGCCAACTCGGCCACCTGGACGGCGACAATCTGGTTGTCTGAAATGCCGCGAATGGTTTCGGCACTGCCGCCCCCGACGTACAGATCCCACACATCGAGCACCACTCCGACATTGTCAGCCCCGATCATGCTAACCAGAAGCGACAGCGCGTCGAAGTCGTGGATGAACTGGAACGCCTGCTCTTTGCGCAGATATTCAGCAGCGCGGAAACCGATCCCAAGTCGGATGCCGTGCGGGGCCAACACTTGGCAGATCTCGCTGAAACGCCGCCGGTGGAACTCGAAGTTCTCGTGGTATGGCCGCTTGTCACCGGCGGGCGCTACCATGACGGTGCAGCGGGTGCAACCGACGGAAGCAATAGCCTCGGCGGACTTCGGCAGTTTCTCCATGCCCTGCTTGAACGACTCGTCGTCGGCATCGGAGTCAAACGGCAAGGCAAACGTGCCAATTCTGATCTTTGCGCTTTCAATTAGGCGGCGGGCGTGTTCCGTACCCCTGCGCTGAACGCGTAAGGCGAACTCGTCGGCGTTCAGGTCCATCCCCCCGAATCCATAGGTGAGGGCCAGTTCGATGATCTCACTTTGATGACCGGTAACGCCAAGAGCAAAAGGGTTGAGGTTCTTGAACATCGCAACACTCCGTTGAAACTCTGGGGGGAGTAAATAAGAAAACGCCGAACAAAGCCCCCCCGCCTGGGGTAGCCTTCACCTGCGGTAATCCTTGATTATGGTGAATTCTCGAACGCGCGTCCAGGGGGGCGACGGGAAGAACCGCCCACATGTTCACAGGCTCCTGCAAAGGGGCGATGCGCAGCGCCCACCGAGTAGCCGTTTACGGAGAATCCGCCTGCTTCAGGCATCGTCCGATTTGCCGAACGGCCTGACGGAGGCGTTCCTCGTTTTCAACCAACGCCATACGCACATAGCCTTCACCAGCCTGGCCAAACCCGCCGCCAGGACTTACAGCGACGTCGCCTTCCTTCAGCAACTTCATGGCAAACTCGATGGACGTCATTTGGCGGGCCCAGTATTCCGGCATTTTTGCCCAAACGAACATGGTGGCCTTCGGCGGCTCGATCGGCCAGCCTAGCCGTTCCAGCCCACGGCACAGAACGTCGCGCCGGCCCTCGTAGGTTCGGGCCTGTTCCTCAACTGCGGCATCGGTATGCCGCAGGGCGACAATCGCCGCAACCTGGATGGGCCGAAACATTCCATAATCGTAGTAACCCTTGATCGTGGCCAACGCCCGCATGATCGTCGCGTTTCCCGCGCAGAAGCCAACGCGCCAGCCGGCCATGTTGTAACCCTTGCTCATTGTGGTGAACTCAATGCCCACCTCGCGGGCACCCGGCGCCGCCAGGAAACTCGGAGCGCGATAGCCATCGAATGTGATGTCGGCGTACGCCAGATCGCTAATGACCATGAACCCGTAACGCCGGGCAAGCTTCACCACCTCAACATAGAACTCCGGCTCGACGCATGTCGTTGACGGGTTGTGTGGGAAATTGACCACCAGAAGCTTCGGCTTGGGGAAAAGATGTCGGCAAGTGAGGTCGACATTCGCCAGGAACCGCTCCGTATCGGCTACTTCCAGAGCTATCGTGTTCGCGGCTGCCATGGCCACGGCGTACACATGGGCCGGATAGGATGGCGCCGGAACAATGGCCGTATCGCCCGGACCCAACAGCGCCAGGCAAGCATGGCTGAACCCTTCCTTCGACCCGAGGCATACCAGGATCTCGCTTTCCGGGTCCAGGCGAACACCGTGATACTTCAGGTACTTAGACGCTACCTCGCGGCGCAGCCCCAAAATGCCTCTCGCTTCCGCGTACCCGTGGCTGCGTGGCTCGTGGGCGGCTTCGACTAGTTTCTCGATCACCGCGTCCTGCGGTGGGTCGCTCGGATTACCCATGCCAAGGTCGATCACGTCGTCGCCCGCTCGACGCTTCTGGTACATCAGCCGGTTGATCTCGGCAAACAAATAGGGTGGCAGCCGGCGAACCCTATCGGCTGGCTGAATAGAAAACCCCTCATCGGAAGGGTTTTGGTCAATGTTTTTGTGTTCAGAGTGCATATTCGTTCACGATACTGGGCCGGTGGCATGTTGAAAAGCGGGTGTGAAGCTTAGTCCTGACTACCGGCCAGAAGCTCCCGCAGGGCCTCGAGCGACTGGGGGATAACCCTCACGCCTGCCAGGCACGGCATGAAGTTCGTATCGCCATTCCAGCGGGGAACGATGTGCCAATGCAAATGGCCGGGCAAACCGGCCCCGGCCGCAAGCCCCAGGTTTACCCCGATGTTGAAGTCCCTTGCGTCGAGAAGCCGTTCCAACTTTTCGACCATTTCGGTAACCGTAGTGGCAATCTCCAAGTGCTCGTCGGAGGTCAAATCGCCGAGCCGTCCGACATGGCGGTGGGGCGAAACCAGCAAATGGCCATTATTATACGGATAGCGGTTGAGCACCGTAATAGTCATTCTTCCACGAGCAACGACCAGTCGGGCGCGATCGTCGCCCTCGGCGACCGCGCGGCAGAGGAAACACTGGGGATCGGCGTCCGGCAGCAGGTCGGCCTGGTTTTTCAAGTCGGGAGTAGGCGTGCCGCCTTGAATGAACTCCAACCGCCAAGGGGCCCATATCTGCTCGTAACTCACCGTGCTGCTACCTTTCCTGGAGGGCCGCGAAACGACCCACTCACCGCGCTGATCCGGTCGATCGCTGTAGGAATCGGGGTCTCCTCGCCGAATATCGAGCCCTTTCGCCCAAAGGACTTAGCGAAGATCGCCGATGCGAGTATATCACGGGGTATTCCGGTCGCAAAGAGCGGAAAGCAATTATATCCAGGGGGGCTTGACGCAAGAGGGCCCACGCGAGAGAATCGAGTGTTTTGCGGGAGAGCCGGGCTTTATGCCAGCCCTTCCCGAGGTCGGAGTGTACAGGAAATCAAGGCTGCAGCCTCGCAACGATCCCCCTACAAGAGTTATCTTAAGGGTCGGTTTCTTCGGAACCGAGGCGGAAGGTGTTGTTTTTCTGGTTTCTCCGTCTTGCATGAGCGGCGGAGTTAGCTATACTAAGTGATTCGTGCGCGCGGCGGGGGTCGATCGGCTAGCGTAGCTCAATCGGCAGAGCAGCTGATTTGTAATCAGCAGGTTGTGGGTTCAAGTCCCTCCGCTAGCTTAATGGGCGGGGGGTTTCCCGAGCGGTCAAAGGGGTCAGACTGTAAATCTGATGGCAGTGCCTTCGCAGGTTCAAATCCTGCACCCCCCATTGAATAGATACATTGAGGATCGTGACAGCCAGTGCCGGCGCTAAAGGGCGGGAGAAATTTGGTTTTGTCCCGAGGAGTTTTTTGGCGCGGGTGTAGCTCAACGGTAGAGCAGTAGCCTTCCAAGCTACCTACGAGGGTTCGACTCCCTTCACCCGCTCTTTCGGGGAGAGGGTGTTTTGGGATAGAGTAAGTCGTTTGTTGTACACGTTTTTGTAAGGACCAGAAGTTTACGAGGGGCACCCGAAGAGGTTCTGGGCTGCTGTAGCTCAGTTGGCAGAGCGCGTCCTTGGTAAGGACGAGGTTCATGGGTTCGACCCCCATCAGCAGCTCTTTTGTGGATCGGTCGTCGCAAGGCATCCCGCGCTGCGGACCGATCGAGGTAATTGAAACGACCCGCTTCGTTAGACGCAGGGAGAATTAGAAAACATGGCCAAGGAAGTATTCCAACGAAAGAAACCCCACGTGAACGTGGGAACCATCGGTCACATCGACCACGGGAAGACCACGCTGACCGGTGCCATTCTGGCGGTCCAGGGGCAGAAGGGTTTGGCAAAGTTCAAGTCCTATGCCGACATCGCCAAGGGCGGAACGGTTCGCGACTCGACGAAGACGGTGACGATCGCCGTCGCCCATGTCGAATACGAGTCCGACAATCGGCACTATGCCCACATCGACTGCCCCGGACACGCTGACTTTATCAAGAACATGATCACCGGGGCGGCTCAGATGGACGGGGCAATCCTTGTGGTCTCCGCGGCCGACGGGCCCATGCCGCAAACCCGTGAGCACGTGCTGCTTGCTCGCCAAGTCAACGTCCCCGCACTGGTCGTCTTTCTCAATAAGGTCGACTTGGTCGACGACGAAGAGCTGCTGGAACTAGTCGAGTTGGAGCTGCGGGAACTGCTTTCGAGCTATGGGTTTCCCGGCGACGATATTCCGATCATTCGCGGCGATTCGCTCTCGGCGTACAACAACCCGAGCGATCCCGAGAAGACCAAGTGCATCCAAGAACTGATGGATGCGATTGACGCGAACATCCCCGAACCCACCCGCGCCACCGACAAGCCATTCCTGATGGCCGTCGAAGACGTGTTCTCCATCGAAGGCCGTGGCACCGTGGCTACCGGGCGTATCGAGCAGGGCGTGGTCAAGGTCGGAGAAGAGATCGAAATCGTCGGTTTTTCGGAGCATTCCCGGAAGACTACTTGCACTGGCGTCGAGATGTTCAACAAGGTGCTGCAGGAAGGGCAGGCCGGTGACAACGTCGGCTGCTTGCTCCGTGGTGTCAAACGCGACGAGATCCAGCGCGGCCAAGTGCTGGCCAAGCCCGGATCCATCATGACGCACACGCAATTCGAGGCCGAAGTGTATGTGCTTTCGAAGGACGAAGGCGGACGGCATACGCCGTTCTTCAGCGGCTACCGGCCCCAGTTCTACTTCCGTACTACCGACGTGACCGGCTCGGCGAACCTGATGGGCGATGCCGAAATGTGTATGCCCGGCGACAATGTGAAGCTCCAAATCGAGCTGGGATCGCCCATTGCCATGGACGCGAACGTCCGTTTCGCCATTCGTGAAGGCGGTCGTACGGTCGGGTCCGGGGTGGTGACGAAGATCCTTAAGTAAACAGGGCACTCAAACGGCGAATGTGGTCAATTCCGGTGGTGGCGTTATGTTCCGGAAGTCATGCTTGTCGTTTGTGCCTAGGGGTGTAGCTCAATTGGTAGAGCACCGGTCTCCAAAACCGGCGGTTGGGAG
>CAZASB010000268.1:0-6515 GCA_964487655.1 uncultured Planctomycetaceae bacterium | reverse complement strand
GTTTTGTGAAAGAGTAGCCATGCGAATGCTGCAACGAGTTTGGAGGGACGACGCAGGCTTTGTCGTCTCAACCGAGCTGGTTCTGATCGCCACCATTCTGGTGATCGGGATGGTCGTGGGACTGGCGACAGTCCGCGATTCGGTAGTTCAGGAACTGGGCGACTTGGCAACCGCCATCGGCAATATCAACCATTCATACAGCTTTAGCGGCGTGTCTGGTTGCGCAGCCGGGACGGCCGGGTCGGCGTTCCAGGATGAGTTCGATGCCTGCGGACATCCTTTAGGTCGCGACCCGCAGGGGCAAGAGCCCTATGAGATGAGCATCCAAAAGGTGCCCATCAACGAGGGTGAGCCTTTGCCATAGGCGGGTCGCCAGTTTGCGATTTGCCCGCGAGGCACCGGCAGGTCAATTTTGTCGACTTGCCGACCTCGCGGGCGAAATCGCCCTGTTTCGGAAAACAGAAACTAGTGGAAAACCAAACGTATTTTCAGTTCGACTCGAAACCAACCCATGTCCCGAGAGATGTGTGATGAGCCTTTCCCATATCTTGTTTGTCTCGATTGTGGGCATCTTCGTGGCCGTGGCCGCGGTCAGCGACCTGCGAACCCGCCGGCTGCCCAACTGGCTGACGGTTCCCGCCTTCGGGGCGGGCCTGCTGGCCCATACCGTGATGAACGGTTTCACGGGGCTTGGGTTCGCGCTGTTGGGCTTTGCGACGGGCTTCGGCCTTCTGCTGGTCTTGTGGTTGATTGGCGGTGGCGGAGGCGGCGACGTCAAGCTGATGGGCGCCCTCGGGGCCTGGTTGGGATCGAGTCTGACCGTGGCGGTGTTCCTGGCGAGCACCGTCGTGGCCGTTGGGGCAACGGCGGCCATCCTGCTGGCCGGCATGTTTACGCGGGGCTATTCGTACGTCCACCGGCGTTACGTCCGTCCGAGTACGGCAAGCCAGTTCAACAGGAAGAAGCGACACGCCACTGGAGAGGATGCCGAGCGGGAGGCCCGGATGAAACGCCGCCTGATGCCGTACGCGGTACCGGTGGCGTTGGGAACCTGGGCCGTATTGGCGGTGGCATGGATGGCACAGAAATTGCCCTGGTAATCAGTTCTCACACACACGAACATTTGTTGATTCAAAGCGTTGATTCGGAAAACCAGAAACCTTTTGTGACCGAGGGACTTGGATTGAGCGGGCCCGGAAAATGGATCGGCCCACCATGCCTTCGGTCGAGGAGCGAAAAATTATGAAAATCAGTTCAGGCACCTTAGTCTTGGGAGTTTTCGCGGCCCTGTTCGGCTTGGTCGGCGCTTACGTGGTCAAGCAGCACTTGGCCGAAAAGCCGGTCCCAGCGCCGCCGGAAGTGCAAGTGGTCGCGGTGCCCATGGCGGCCGTCGACCTGCCCGCCGGGCGCACGATTTCGATGGGCGACGTAATGGTCAAGCAACTCACATGGAAACAGATTCGCGAAATGGGGCTTCCCTCCGAGTTCATGAGCCAGACGTCCCAACTGTCCGGCCGGACCCTGCGAATGGGCGTTGGGAAGGGCACCCCGTTCATTCCGGAGAGTCTTTATCCGGACGGAACCGGCCCGAGCGTTGCGGAACGGCTGAAGCCGGGCTACCGCGCCGTATCGGTACCGCTGGACAACTCGTCCGCCGAAATGGGCCTGCTTTCGCCCGGCGCGTTGGTGGACGTCATGTTTCGGACCTTTGCCAAGGGCGTCATGCCGGAAACAACGGTAACCCTTTTGGAAAAGGTCGAGATTCTGGCGATTGGCGATCAGACATTCCCGGGCGGGCGGATTGACGCCTCGAGCGATCAACGCCGATCGGCCTCGGTCACCCTGGCGTGTACGCCGGACCAGACCAGCGCGCTGAAGGTTATCGAGGGACGGGGCTCGCTTTCGCTGGTGCTTCGCGGCTCGGAGGACAATCGCCTGGTGGGCAACTCGCCGCCGCAAACGCTGGAGACGCTGCTCAATCTGCCGGCGGCCAAACCGCCGGTCGTGACGCACGTATATCGGCGCGGCCAGTTGACCACGTCGGTGTTTGACGAAGGCGGCCTTGTGGCGGTTAGCGAAAGCTTCAGCAGTGTCCCGATTTCGGCCGACACGACCAGATCGCACGCCGTGGTGCCCGTTTCCTACGTGAGGGCCAACAGCGAGCGAGCCGCCGTCGCGACGGCCGAACGCGCCGTTGCCTCGTCGTCGGCATCGGGCGGCTCGGGCGACCCGGGCTGCAAGACTTGCGGCAAGAACAAGTGAACGTAGCGGTAAGGTGGGCCGCTGATTGAGACCCACGAAAAGACAGAGGCAAAAACGCAATGGAGCGACACGCTGGGTGGAGGCAACGAACGCTCTCCACTGAACGAACGCACCCTAAATGTTGGGTTAAATAATGATTGCACAATTCCTGAAACGACGGCCGACCGAGGAAGCCGCGCTGAATCCCTCCGACTTGGAGTTCCAGCGGCTGAAGACGGCCATTCACGAAGAACTCGTCGAGACGCTGGACCTCTCCGTGGTCGAGCAGATTGACGAGCGATTGCTCGGCGCCGAGATCCGCCGCCTGGCCGAGGAAATCTGCCTCGGCCTGCGGAAGCAGCTCGACGAGGCGGGCCACCGGAAGATGCTCGACGAGCTGATGGACGAGATCTTCGGTCTGGGCCCGCTCGAGAAGCTGATGAAGGACCCGACGGTGAGCGATATTCTGGTGAACGGCCCGCACGAGGTGTTCGTTGAGCGACACGGCCGGTTGGAACGAACCGACATCGTCTTCGCCGACCAGCAGCACCTCATGCGGATCATTCAGCGGATTGTCTCCCGCGTGGGACGGCGAGTGGACGAGATGAGCCCGATGGTCGACGCCCGGTTGCCCGACGGCTCTCGCGTCAACGCGGTCATTCCACCGCTTGCGCTAGGCGGGCCGAAGCTTTCGATTCGCCGGTTCGGCGAGAAACCCCTGTCTGCCGAGGAACTGGAAGATAACGGAACGGCCCAGGGCGAAATGCTCGATTTCCTGGCGGCCGCCGTGCAGGCACGGATCAGTTGCCTGATTTCGGGTGGGACCGGCGCGGGCAAGACCACGCTTTTGGACGCCATGTCGGCCTTCATTCCGGAGACCGAACGGCTGATCACCATTGAGGATTCGGCGGAACTGATCCTCAGTCATCCCCACGTGATTCGGATGGAAACGCGCGACGCCAACGTGGAGGGAAGCGGCGAAACCACCCAACGCGACCTGGTGCGCAACAGCCTCCGCATGAGGCCCGACCGCATCATCATCGGCGAAGTGCGCGGGCCGGAAGCGCTGGACATGTTGCAGGCGATGAACACGGGCCACGAGGGATCGTTGACCACGGTTCACGCCAACGACACGCGCGACGCCCTTTCGCGGCTTGAAATGATGATTGCCATGACGGGATTCGACTTGCCGATTTCGGTCATGCGGCAGTACATCGCTTCCGGGATTCGGCTGGTGGTGCATCTGGCGCGGCTGAAGGGCGGTGCCCGGCGCATCACGCGGATTTCGGAAATCGTCGGTTATCAAGAGGGCGGCTATCAAATTGAAGACATCTTCGGCTTCCGCCAAACGGGCGTCGACACCGAGGGGGACGCCGTGGGCGAGTTCTACACCACTGGTTACCGGCCGCGGTGCATGGCGCAGATCGAGTCGGCCGGAATATCGCTTCAGGAGAATTTATTCGACGCACGAAGCGTCGTTGTGTGAGTCTGGTTTTCCGCTCCCATGCGTCGAGGCGGAGCTAATCCCTTCGCCTCGACCATGGGCAGCGCGAATAGCGCGACCGCCGGGGATACCCGGGGCGCGTACCGCCGGACGAAGTGTCATAACAATGATCGAGAGGAGAATGGGATCGTGGACAGTCAGATCATCGCCTTACTGCTCTTCCTTGGCCTGGCGACGGGAATCGTGGCCGTGGGGATGTTTGCCCGCGACATGGCCGCGGCGATTTCGGGAAGCCGCGGCGCGAACCGGCCCGTCAGGCTGCGCCGGCTGGATCGGTTGGATGCGTCCGGCGTGTCCGGGGGCTTCGCCGGTCGGTTCGACCGGTGGTTTGCGCAAATGGTCCAGGAGACCGGCTGGGGCTGGACACCGACGGCCGCGGCGTTGCTTGTGGGGCTCGCGGCCCTGCTGGCCGGCGGCGCCGCGTTTCTTTGGACGGACCACCCCATTGCCGCAAGCGCCGCCGGGCTGGTCGGCGCGGTGCTGGTGATGGTCGTGTTAGTAGTTCGCCGCGTCCGGCATATTGGCCTACTGCAGAAGCAGTTTCCCGCCGCCTTGGAGTTCATTGCCCGAAGCGTGCGCGCCGGGCACAGTCTTGACGAGGCGATTGCCCTGGCCGGGAGCGAGGGGCCCAAGCCGCTCGCGGCCGAGTTCGCCTACTGCTCGCGGCAGCTTGCCATGGGGTTGGGGATGTCGTCGGCCGTTCGTTCGCTTGCCGACCGGATTCGCCTGGTCGATATGCGCATCTTCGCCGCCCTGCTGGGAGTTCATCGCGAGACGGGCGGGAACGTGGCCGAGGTGCTTGAGCGACTTGCCCTCTCCATTCGCGAACGCATGAGCTATCGGAGGCAACTGCGGGCCATTACGAGCGCCGGTCGCATGTCGGCCTTCTTCGTGGCCGCCTTGGGGCCCATCCTCTTTGTCTACATGTTCGTTTTCCATAACAACTATGCCCAGGCCATGATTGAAACGCCGTTGGGCCAAACGTTCCTGATCAGCGCCGCGGTGCTCGAAATGATTGGCCTGCTATGGACCGCGCGGCTGCTGAAACCCATGTATTGAAAATGACGAATGTCGAATGACGAATGACGTAACCGTTCACAGGGGGACTGTCCCAATTTTCGCGGCACAAAGGGCGTTCTTTCCCAATGATCCACCGTTTCCGCCGCGAAAATGGGACTGTCCCCTTCGCATTTAGCGGCGAAAACTGCCTGCGCCGCTCCGTGAACGGTTACCGAATGACGAATGACGGGATGGTAGGGTGGGCCGAGAAACGAGACCCGCCAGGGCGCTTCAGAACAAATAACAATCGCAAAACAATGCAATCGGAGACTCTGCCATGCTGATCCCGCTCTATGTGTTTCTCGGCGTTTCGCTGCTCTTCTTCGCGGCGGCCATGTTGATGGTTCGAACTGGCGGATCCGGCGCGGGCGAGGTGTTCGCCGCCGGGCGGAAGCGAGCCATGATCTTCGGCCCCCTCACGCGCCCGTTGGCCGCGCTGTTGCCCGTCGGCGCGAAAACCCGCAAGCGACTCACGCTGGAATTGTGCCAGGCAGGCTACTATCATCGCGACGCGGCAACCGAGTATCTCGCGCTGCGGAATGCACTGGTCTTCGGTTGGGTGTTCCTGGTCGGAACGCTCTTTGTCTTGGAGGGCGAGCCGGGCGCGCCGCTCAACCTGCAACTGCTTATCGCCGGCGTGGTCGGGATGCTCGCGCTGTACGGTATCCCTCGCATGGTGTTGGGCTCGAAGGCCAAGGCGCGCGTCCATCGGATCGAGCACTCGTTGCCCGACGCGCTCGACATGATCAGCATGTGCATGACCGGCGGGCTGACCTTTCCGCAGTCGCTTTTACGTGTTGGCAGCGAGTTGGCTGGCAGTTACCCAGACCTCGCGTGCGAGCTGCGCATCGTCAGTCGCCAAGCCGATTCCGGCACGCTGACCCGGGCGGTTCGGGGTTTTGCAGAACGAGTCGATACGCAGGAGGTGCAGTCCTTGGCGTCGGTGATCGGACAAACCGAGCAGCACGGCGGAGCGGTTGCGGCCGCGTTCCACCAGTATGCGATGGACGTGCGGCGGCAACGTCGCCAGCTTGCCGAAGAGAAGGGGAACCGGGTGTCCATCCACATGCTCTTCCCGCTCGTGCTGTGCCTGGCCCCGCCGGTCTACCTACTTTTGCTGGCGCCTGCCGCCATTGAGCTGCGCGGATTCGTCATGGACGAGAACCGACCCGGCGGCCTGCTTTCGCCGGCCTCCGCGTTGGAGAAGGCCACCGCCATGCCGATGCCCTCGCGAGAGCAGGCTGGCGCGGCGAGTGAACGGTAAGGCTGTTTTGTTTTTGGATGTCTCCGGCTTGCCTCGAGAGTGTGGCGAAGAGCGTGGAGCTTCCCCGGGCAAGCCCCTTCAGGGCCATTTTGTCGCTGGGTGCGCCGATTAAACTGCTCATGCGCCGCCGCCAGGGGCGGCCAACTCGTCAGCTCAGCCACGCAGCCTTGGGCACACGTGCTCCTGGAGGGCAACCACGGGTTCGAGGGCGCCGATGGATTGAGTCCCGCCCTTACAGGGCTTCTGGTGACGTGGGACCGAGTTACACAGGGCTGCGCCCTCGTTGTTGTACATGAGTGGCGACCGCCACCGTGCCGGCTTGTCCGGCCGGAGCGATGGTCAGTGGGCTGTCCCACCCGTTCCGCCACTCCTTCGCCACCGTGCCGGCTTGCCCGGCCGGAGCGATGGTCAGTGGGCTGTCCCACCCGTTCCGCCACTCCTTCGCCA
>CAZASB010000267.1:0-6534 GCA_964487655.1 uncultured Planctomycetaceae bacterium | reverse complement strand
GCCTAAAGGCCGTATTCCTGCAGTATTGCACCTAGAAACGGAAGAGCCTGTTTTACACAAGTTGAAGTCATGGGGAAGGCCACACGGTGGCGAAGAAGTGGCGGAACGGGCGGGACAGCCCACCCATGAAAGATCCCCCCCCGGGACGAGGGGCCTGTTGATTTCATCCGCTATCGCGACTAAAGGCCGCAAGGGGCTATGCTCACCGGAACGCCACACCATAAGATATTCCGCCTCGGAGAGGCGGGCAACTATAAATCAACAGACCCCAAACCCGGGGACGACCATTTTACGCCCAGCGCTAACGTAAACCATGGCTCGCGCACGACGGCAACCACGCGTTTGCGCTTTCAAGGACATTTCGCCGGATGGGTTCACCGGCCAACCCTTGGCTGGGCGTCAGGCGGTACCCAACTGCTCGCGGTGGGCCCATACCTTCTCGAAGGCGGCGACGTATTGATCCATCAGTTCCGGCACCGCTCGGGTGAACCGGGGCAGGGAGATGCCCGTTTGGATGATTTCTTCCACGCCGGGGAGCCGGTCGGGGATGACCGGCGCGTGATGCCACCACTGGGGCTCGTTGAATACGGTGTCGCGATGGCTGACACAGTAGTTCAGGTTGCCGATGGCCACGCCCTCGGCCTTCAATGTCTTGACCACGACCTCGCGCGACATGCCGGCCTTTTTCGGATCGAGGAACATCTGGTTCCTGGACCAATAGACCCGCTTCACGCCCGGACCTGGCGCCTGCTCGGAGATGCCGGGCAGTTGGCACAAGCGGCTGTTGAGCGAATGGTTCTGCTCGCGTTCGAGTTCGGCCTGGGCATCCAATACGCGCAGTTGGCAGCGTGCCAAGGCGGCGGCCATCGGATGAATGCGCAGTTTCAGTCCCAACCCGGTGGCGCTGTACTTGCGGTACTGACTCTCGGCGGGGTACTTTCCCGGGCACTCATAGTGGCCGAACGTGGTTGCCCGCTCGTAATAGTCCTGGTTCTCGTAGTTGGCCATGCCGCCTTCGATGGCCGGCAACACCTTGCTCCCCTGGAAGCTGAAGGCGCCAATCTGGCCGAAGTTGCCCACGTACTTGCCGTTGATCGAGGCGCTGTGGGCGTGGGCGCAGTCCTCCAGCACGAGCAGACCCTTCTCCTTGGCAAAGTCGCAAATCGCCTCCATGTCGCACGGCAGACCGAACAGGTGGACCACCTGGATGGCACGCGTGTTCTTCGTCAGTCGCTTTTTCGCGTCCTCGAGATCGAAGTTCAACGTTTGAGGATGGCTATCGACGAACACGGGCACTAGGTCGAAGAACCGCATGGGCAGGATGCCGAACCATGCGTCGTAACTGGGGACGAGAATCTCGCTACCGGCCGGCAGATTCAGGCCGAACAGGGCCGAGGTCAACGCGCTCGTCCCGTTCATGTGCGATTTACAGTAAGGCGGAGAAAACTTTTCCTGCCAATCGTCCTCGAGCCGCTTGTTTTCGGCATATCCGGGACTACTGACGACGGCATCGACCGCCTTCCGTTCTTCGTCGCCGAATAGCGGCCAGGCCGTCGCCCCGCTAGCCGAGACGGTCACGGCCTTCTCGCCGCCGTTGATGGCCAATGTTTCCGCCGCCGCCCTTGCGGTGGCCGGGCGTCCCAAATACATTCCGGCGGCCAGTGCCCCACTCGTACCGAGAAATGTGCGCCGCGAACGCCGCGACTTCGCTTGGTCAATCTTCCCTTGCATGATTCGCTCCTTTGCAAAAATGGCCCTCTTCTCCCTCGCGCGGACGCGAATGAACGCATAATGCGAATCACCACGCCCGGCCGCCGGGCACGCCCCGGCAGCAATCATCCATTATAACGGATCGATCGGCGGATGCAATCCCAGGGAGTTTTGCATAGCCTTATACTCGGCGGCCTGCTCCTGGGCGTCAAGGCCGGGTGGACGCCTTTACCCTGTGATGAGGGTGTGGAGTACCTGATCCAGCTCTCGCCCACCGACTAGGAGGCCATAAGGTCGGGTGAAGCGTGGATGACCGATATACCGCCATTGGCGGGTGAGGTGTGAAAAATTGGACATTTTACGAGCAAACTATTGCAATTTCCGAACGCTTGGTTAAAATCGATGGATAGTGGGTGGTGTTATCGTCCCATAGTCCACCCTAATCCAAAGACGCGATCAACAGGAGAATCTACAATGTGCTGCCCAAGAGAAATGTGCTGTCCGAGAGAATCCTTGCGACGACCTTTTGTTCTTGCGGCATTGGCCATTGCGTGGCTGGGCATGGCGCCTGCTGTTGCATGGGCGGCCCCGCTGCTGCCAAGCGACGTTGCCGGCTTGCAGGCGTGGTACCAAGTAGACCAGGGACTGACGACCGCGTCGGGCGCGGTGACCGCGTGGGCCGATAGCTCCGCCAATGCGCGGGACATGACGCAGGTGACCGCCGATCGCCAACCCGTGTTGACCTCCGATACGGCCTACGGTTTCCCGGTGGTTGACTTCTTCCCGGCGGCTAGTTCCACTAGCGACTGGCTTAGCGCCGGCAGCACCGGCGGCCCCATCCACAGCAACACCGACGGCTTGACGGCCATCTACATGCTCAATTCAAGAACGGCTTCTGGAGTCGTGGCTTCGCAATTCAGTTATGGCACAAACCTGCGCCAGTGGCGCGTGGGCTTCAACACAATCGACGTGCAAGAGTTGCCGGGTGGTAGCTGGAATCCTTCCACGACCGCGCCGTTTACCGGTCTTACGACGAACGAGTGGAGCGTACTCAGCGGAGTTTGGTCGCCCGGCGGCAAAGCCCAAACGTACATCGATGGAACCTGGGCCGACGAGGCTACCACGGCGGTTTCAGCGATTGCGACGAGCGACGTACCGTTCCTGCTCGGCGGGGACAGCGGTGGCGGTGGCAATCCACTCAAAGGTCTTGTCAGTGAAGTCATCCTGTTCAACCGCGCGCTGACCGACACGGAGCGGCAGGGCGTGGAAGAGTACCTTGGGCAAAAGTACACGCCGCCGCGAACGCAAACGATCCACGCCGGGTCGTTCTTCGAGGCCGACGTCAACTTCGAGGGCGTTGGCGCCCAGGCGGCGAACAGACCGATTCCCGCCCGATATGTGGTGGACGCCGGCGATGCCTTCACCTACCACGGCGACGGGGCATGGTATGGCTGGAACCGGAACACCGCCACCGGCGGCCGCAATCGGAATGCGGGTACTTCTCCCGACGAGCGATTCGATACGCTTAACCATGTTTACGGCAATACTTGGGAAATGGCCGTTCCGAACGGAACCTATTGGGTCCGAGCCGTGTTCGGCGATTCCACCGGCGGCACGTCAAAAAACGATGTAACTATTGCCGGGGTGGACTACACCGATCTTGATCCAGACCTTTACAACGACTGGGACGAATACTTCGATCAGATTACGGTAACCGACGGCCGGCTCTCGATTTCGGCCCAGGCCGGCAACAACGGTGCCAAAATCGCCTTTGCCCAGGTGCGCGAGGTCGTCACGCCCGACATCGCCATCAACTTCCAGCTGGGCACTTCGACCAGCGGACTTCCCGCAAACTACCTCGTGGACGACGGCTCGGCCTTCGGCGACCGTGGCGATGGACTCACGTACGGTTGGGTGGATGTCTCCACGGGCGATCCGAAGAGCAATACGGCGAATGCGCGCTCGCGGGGCTTGCATCCCGACGGGCGCCGGTACACAACCTTCAACCATTTTCGCAACCCCGGCGCCTATGCCGACTGGGCCATTGAACTACCCAACGGCCTGTACGAGGTTCTGGCCGTGTTCGGTGAATCGGACAGTGGCGGCAGCACATCGATCGACAACATGTGGATTAACGACGTTGCTTTTTACGATCCCGACCCGAATTTGGGCAACGACTGGGATCTATTCATGGGTCGAGTGCAGGTGGACGACGGGCTGCTGTCGATCCGGCCCATGGGTGCTTACGGCAAGATCAACTTTCTCGAAATCACGCTCATTCCGGAGCCTTCCACGGCCATGCTGCTGGCTTTTGCCATGCTGGCCGCGTTGGCCGGAGTCGGGCGGCGCAATTGGAGGCGACACGCATGACGCTACGACAACGGTTCGGCTTTTTCTTTCTTCTGGCTGCTTTGGCCGCCGTTGCGGCGCCGGCCGGATGCTCGCGCGGCGACGGCCGGCAGGCGGTTACCGGCCGCGTAACGCTGGACGGGCAGCCGTTGGACGGCGGCGCTATCAACTTTCGACCCGCGCCTGGCTTAAATGCAAACAGCTCCGGCGGACCGATTACCGCCGGCCAGTTCAAACTGCCGGCCGATCGGGGACTGGCGCCCGGCAAGTACCTGGTAACGATCACTGCCATGCGGGAAACGGGAAGGACCGTCCAAGACGAACAGATGGGCCCAGTGGCCGAAACCGTCCCGGTCCAATACAAGGAGGCAGGCAGTCTTGAGGCAACCGTCGCACCCGGCCAGAAAGCCGACTTCGACTTCACCCTGACTAGCGCGAAATAATCGGCCGCGAAATAATTGGATAGGCATACGGTTCTTTTTATGTTCTTTTTGCGAGGAGAAGGTCCATGAGTAGGCAACGAATAGGCATGGTTGTGTTGGCCGTCGCCATGGTCGCAACACCGGCGGTCGCGCCGGCCTACGTGACCGATGGCATGGTGGTGCATTACACGTTTGACGACCCGCTGAATCTGGCCGCCGACGCGCTGGACCATCAGCACGGAACCTTGAACGCCGGTACCACGGGCGTTCCGACCCACTCCACCGGCACGCAAGGCATCGTGACTACCGCCACCCACGTGACTGGCGGCGGGGCAGTCAGTTTTGTAGGCGTCAACGGCTACGTCGCCGTGGCCGACGGAACCAACTCCTACCTCGACACGGCAACCGGCGCAAATCAAGCCCGCACGGTCTCCTTCTGGTTCCAGACCTCGACCACGGCCAACCAGGCTGTCTTGGAGAAGGGCGCGAACCAACATTTCGTGGTCCAAACCGGTGCAGGAGGTAAGCCATTCTGGCGAACCAATACCAGTGGTGGCAATGTCTATAGCATTAACACCGCGCAAGACGGCACGTGGCATCATTTTGTGGGAATGCACGCCGATGGCGTCAACTACCTGTACATCGACGGCGTGTACCAAGGCCAGACGGTCGATACCGCTCCGGCCCCCAACAACAATCCGCTGGTCTTGGGCGCGCGGGTCGGCAGCGTCGCTCCGTACGATGGGAAGCTCGACGACGTGGCCATTTGGAACCGGAAACTCACGGCCGCCGAGATCAAGTTGATTTACACGGGCGGTAAACTGGGTTTAGACGCCAGCCAGGCCGCGCTCCCCTACCAGATAACCGGTGTCACGTACGCGTATGGCACGGCGACTTCGTCGCAGCCTACTATCTACCTCGACACCTTGAAAACGAAACTGACCGACATCCATAGCACGCTGAACCACACGACCGATTTCGTCAACGATTCGGCCTGGGTCGGCTTTCGCGACAACACCTATAGCCTTCAAACTTCTCAACCGGAGATCACGTTCGATCTTCAGGAGAGCGTCAACCTGGACGAGATCAGGATGATCTACATGGGCGGAAACTACGCGGGCATTCAGCCGCCTGATTTGGTGTGGGTCTCCTTCAGCAGCGACGGCGACACGTTCTCCACCCCAGAGCAGTACACGCCATTCAGCGCCACGCCGCCGCCCGGGATCGATATAAGCAGCCTAGCGGTCGAAGAGGCGTTTCTCGACATCGGCGGTTATCGCGCCCGTTACGTCCGTCTGGATTTCCGCAACAGCGGGCAATGGACCTTCCTGGGCGACGTGGCGTTCATTGCCGTCCCGGAGCCGGGCTCGCTGGCGCTGTTTGCCGCGGGATGCTTGTTGCTGCTGGCCGCACGGCCGAATACGTCCAAACGCCGCGGGAAATAGCGTACCGAAAAAGGAGTTGAATAGGATGGGGCGACTTCGATCGGCCTTTACGCTCGTTGAGCTTCTGGTGGTCATCGCCATCATCGGCATCTTGATTGCACTTCTGCTGCCGGCCGTGCAGAGCGCGCGGGAGGCGGCCCGCCGTTTGCAATGTAGCAACAACATGAAGCAAATCGGGCTGGCGCTGCACAACTACCACTCGACCTGGAACCGGTTCCCCTTGGGCTACGGCCCGATGGTCGTTCCCTACGGGTCGGGGCAAAGCCAGGCGCCGGGCACCGGTGGCGGCGAGTGGGCCTGGCCCACGCGAATCTGGCCCTATATGGAGCAGGACTGGCTCCACCAGGACATCCCCTGGCACATCAACTACGCCGGCAACCCGCACCCCAAGTACAACTACATTCCTGCCGCCCAAATTCCCGGCTTTCTGTGCCCCTCGGACCCCGGTTCCGATATTCCCTACAACCACGACGGCGCGTGTTCGTCCACGCCCGGCCGGCTGCACGGCCGCATGTCGTACGGCGGCAACTTCGGCATTGGGCCGCAGGAAGGCCCGATCATCCCGGCTACCAGTTACGCCAGCCGGAAGACGGGCGAACGCATTCGCG
>CAZASB010000266.1:0-6538 GCA_964487655.1 uncultured Planctomycetaceae bacterium | reverse complement strand
TGCGGGATTCGTGATCCTGACTCTATTTGTAATTGGCGACATTCCGATTGCAAGGGCCTGCCGGTTCGAGGTCCGAAGACCCCGGGTGAGGTCGTCGCTGCGACGGGAGTCGCGGGCGTGCCGCCTACGCAGGCCAAAAGGGAGTCGGGGTCAGGCTTTAAATGTTAACTTTGCAGACTCCGAGGACGTATAAAAGATACCATGAAAGAGGCGGGGGCTCCAAGAACAGTACGCTTGGGAGCGTGTGTGCAAACCCCGTTCACTCTTTCCAGCAGACCCCAGCATGCTCTGCCCTGGTATCGACCAGCACCGCACGGCCCGGTTCATCGATTTGAACTCCAACGTAAGCGCGCACCAGAAACCATTCTTGACGGGCACGGTACGCTGAGGGGGTGAGTGATTGTCACCCCTTTGCCTTGGAGGTTCCATGAGTGGTTCGTTCTCCGACCGCAAGTCGCGCGAGTGGCGACGGCGGTTATTGCGGTTCGAAAAGCGCGGGGCGACGATCAAGGAGTTCTGTCGCCAGGAAGGCGTGTCCGAACCGTCGTTCTATCCGTGGCGAAAACGACTTGGGATGAAAGATGCTCAAAAGCCGGTCCGTGCCGGATCGCCCGCCGAATCACCGGCCGTCTTTCGGCCGGTGCGACTGCTGACGCGGGAAAGTCACGTCGCCCACCTGCCCGGCGGGATGCGAATGGTCGTTCCGATGTCGGAGCCCGACGACCTGCGGGCGGTGGTCGTATCCTCCGATTAGGGCCAGCCCTTCGGGCTTCTGACGTTGCGTTTGTCTCCCAACCCGGGGTTGCGCCTCGCTCGCACCACTCGCGCTGGCTCCACCCTGGGCTGGTTTAGGCTCGTCTCTTCGGGACCGCGTACTGATTCCATCGCGCCGCAGCCAAAACGCAAACGGGCTTTCTCCACTGCCCCAGGCGGAACAAAAACGGGATCAAGCCCGTTGGCCTCGACTCGCACAAACCGAACACGCCAAGACTCTGACTGACGAAACCCCAGCCGTGTAGTTCCCGGGCGAGCTGCCACCGGTTCCTGCGTGTGGTGTGGTGCCCGTGCGAAAGGGGGTATGTCACTATCGTTGACTGAGGTATAGTTCACTATATGGCTGGAGCGTCGGTCGTCGTCTACTCGTCGCTCCCCCACCGGGTGGCCAAGTTGCGAGTTTCCCGCCAGGAAGATGTCCCACCGAGAGATTTTTCCCCAATCGGCCTACCATTTGCGGTTAGTCCCTTCAACGTGGATTGGGCCGTCCGCCCAAGAAACGTTTGGAACGGTCACCAGACTTATAAAGCCAAACGAAATCTGGAGCATTCATGCAAGGATGTCGCGCCGATGTGGGATGGAGAGCCGGTCTTGTAATCGGCATGACGTCGAGCAGAGGACGCCAGGGCGTAGCAAGCCAAAATACGGTGTATGCCGGCAGCGCACACGCGGACGGTCCCATGCATCCGTGCAGGGCTTGGCGAGGCAGGGCCTTCGACGCGGCCTCATGTTCGGCCGCTTGGTTCATGCCAGACTTGGGTAAACTCTGGAGATGTTTGAGGTGAGATAACCGTCCATGCGAAGGGGACAGTCCCATTTTCGCGGCGGAAACGGAGGATCATTGGGCAAGAACGCCCTTTGTGCCGCCAAAATTGGGACAGTCCCCCCGTGAACGGTTACGAGGTGAGGAAGCGGCGAGCCACGGCTGGCCGCGTGTGTCGTAACGTTGTTTTAATTTCGTGCAAACCAACCATCGGTCCGACGATGAAACTGCGTGGTGGTTATAATGTCAGGTTGACCGGACGTCCGGCAGGGCAGGTTGTCACGCCGGCCGAATCTACGATGTTGCTGCTGCCGCGGCACGGGCGCCGGCTTCGGTTCAACCAGGTACTTGTCAAGAACGGCCAGGGCGTGCGTCGCGGCGACGTGCTGGCGGTTGATTCGGCGCATTTCGGTCTGCCTTTGTTGGCGCCCCGGAATGGGACGGTGCGACTGCGTGCTCATAGCGGCCATATCACGCTCGATGTCACGGACTCGGCGCCGCCGCAAAGCGAGTCGGAGGTCGGAGGCGGTGGCAGTCGCTACGAGGCGCAACGGCAGTCGCTGGTGGACATGGGAGCGTGGTCATTCCTTTTGGACGCGCACACCGGCGCGGTGCCCGATCCGGCCCAGTCAGCGGAGGCGGCGATCGTGGCCACGACGCGTTTAGAGCCATTCGCCGGGCCGCGCGGCAACGTGCAGTTGGTGCAGTCGCTCGAGGCGTTTCTCCACGGCCTCGACCTTCTTACCTCGCTGGTTGAAGGGACGGTGTACGTAGTGACGCCCCGAGTTGGCGGGGCCTTGGCAAAGCAGTTGCGAAAAGCGCTTTCCGGCAAGACGCGAGTGAAGCAGTTCGAAATTCCGCTTCGCTACCCGATGGACCTGTTCAATTTATTGGCTCGCGCTTTGGGGCTGGCTCAGCAACGAGGCCAGGCCGTGTGGGGGCTTCGGACGGAGGGCGTGCTGGCCATTGAGTATGCGTTGGCGCACCGGGAACCGGTCGTGGAGCGAATGATTGTATTGAGCGGGTCGGGCGTTTCCGAACCGGTGCATTTGCGAGTGCCGTTGGGATATCCGATTGAGGCACTGCTTGCCGACCGCCTGCTTGATGGACCTCGCCGGATCATCGACGGGGGCATTCTCAACGGCGACACGGTAGGCGAGAAGCAGTTGGGGTTGGGCGTCGAGATGACCGGTCTGACGGTCTTGCCGGAGCCCACGCACCGCGAGTTATTCGGATTTGTGCGTACGGGGTTCGACCGGATTTCCTACAGCAACTGCTTCATGAGCCTGTTGCGTCCGTGGTATGCGGAGCCATTGACCACGGCGATGCGAGGCGAGCATCGTCCGTGCATTGGTTGCGGCTACTGCGAGGAGGTGTGCCCGGTGGGGATCATGCCTCACTGGCTTCACAAGCTGGCCTACCAGGATTCGTTGGAGGAGATTGAACGGAACGGGGCGCACCGTTGCGTGGGTTGCGGCCTGTGCAGCTATGTGTGCCCGTCGAAACTCGACCTTCGACAGGAGATATTAGCCGCCAATGAAACGATTCGCCGAGACTTGCGCGCCACGGAATCATCCGAGACCGAGGAGGAGGTGGTGGCGTGAAGTTGCTCGAAACGCTTTTTGACCGCACCCGTCCATGGTTCGAGAAGGGTGGTCCCTTCCACCTGATGCGGCCCTTGGCCCAGGGTGCAGAGGCATTCTTCTTCGGCTCGTCCGAACGGACGCACATGGCGCCGCACGCCCGCGATCCGCTTGACAGCAAGCGGTTCATGGTGATGGTCATCGTCGCCTTGATGCCTGCCTTCTGCATGTCGGTCTATTTTTTCGGCTGGCGCGTGCTGGCCATGATGGCCGTGTCGTACATTTCCGGCGGAATCGTCGAGGTGGGCTTCGCGATTATGCGGAACAAGGACATTCACGAGGGGTTCTTCGTGACCGGGTTCCTGTTCCCTCTGGTCTTGCCGCCGACCACGCCGCTATGGATCGTGGCCGTTGGCGTGGTATTCGGGGTGCTGGTGGGGAAGGAGGTGTTCGGCGGCACGGGGCGGAACGTGTTCAATCCCGTGCTGGTCGGGCGCGCGTTCCTGACCATCGCCTATCCGAAAGCCTTGGCTTCCGGATTCGTCACGCCGGGCGAGTGGCCCTGGGGCAGGCTTATGGAGTACATCACGCCCTACAACGTAGACGCCCTGTCGGGCGCAACCCCGTTGGGCCAAGTTGGCCAGGCGACGTTCCAATATCAAGAGTGGTTCAACATGCTGCTGGGTAACGTCAGCGGCGCAGCAGGCGAGACGTCGGCCCTGGCCATCCTGATTGGCGGCGTGTTCCTATGCATGGTGCGGGTGGTCAATTATCGTACCGTGGCCGGCATCCTGGGCGCGGTGTTCGTGCTTTCCGCGATGATGCATCCGGCCGATCCGGTGAACTTCGGCCTGTGGCAACTGTTTGCCGGCGGCCTGTTCCTCGGGGCGTTCTTCATGGCGACCGACCCGGTAACCAGTCCGACAACCAATAACGGAAAGTGGGTTTACGGCATTCTGATCGGGGCTCTAGTGGTGCTGATACGCAACTTCAGCGGTTATGTCGAGGGCGTAATGTTCGCCATCCTGCTGGGTAACTTGGCCAGTCCGCTGATCGACGAAATCTTCATTGGAATGCGAATTCGGAGGCTGCAGCGTGAAGGATAGCGTTTACACGATCTGCTATGCCGTCGGCGTGGGAGCGCTGTGCGCGGGTTTGCTGACCGGTGCCGCGCAGTTCACGGCGCCCTACCGAGAGGCGAACAAGAACGCTGACAAGATACGCAACATTCTGGCCGTGCTGGACGTTCCGGTCGAGCCGCGAGCTTCGGCCGAGGAGTTGACACAACTGTTCAATAAACGCGTGCGCGAGGAGAAACTCGGTTCGCTCGCCGTCTATCACTTGCTGGCCGATGGGCCGGAGGGTGCGTTGGTCGCCGTTGCGGTGGAGGGGCCCGGCCTTTGGGGGCCGATTCGCGGGTTCGTTTCGCTGGAGTCGGACTGGAACACCATCCACGGCATCACTTTCCATGAACAAGAGGAGACGCCCGGATTGGGAGCGGAGATTGCCGGAGGGGCGTTCCGTAGCCAATTCCGTGGCAAGCGACTGCTCGCGGACGATGGAACGCCCGGGCTTCGCATCGTAAGTAGCGGGGCCGAGGGGCCGCTGCAAGTCGACGGTATTTCCGGCGCCACGATCACCTGCAATCGGGTGGGCGCCATCCTGCACGGCCTGGCCGAGCAGGTTTCGGAGAAGGGACAAATGGAGGAGCGGCGATGAGCAGCGAAAGCCCGAAAGCTTCGGCCGGCGAGAAGCCGGGTGGCTTCCTAGAGGGTAGGGGGTTGTCCGTATTCAAGGACAGTTCTTGGACGACTAACGCGGTTGCGGTTCAGACCTTGGGCATTTGCCCGACGTTGGCCGTGACCACTCGGCTGGAGAACTCCCTGGTGATGGGAGGGGCGATGATCTTCGTGTGCGTTGGATCCTCGTTCATGCTGTCGTTGCTTCGCCACGCGACGCCGCGGCGAATCCGCCTGATTACCTCGATGGCCGTCATCGCCACGTTCGTGATTCTAATCGACCAATTTCTCAGGGCGTTCTATTGGGACATGTCCCGGCAGCTCGGCCCGTACGTGGGGTTGATCATCACGAACTGTATCGTTCTGGGGCGAGCGGAAGCGTTTGCCATGCAGAACCGGCCGCAGTTGGCGACCGTCGACGCGTTTGCCTCGGCGCTCGGCTTCGCCGGGGTCCTGGCGGTCGTCGGTTCGATTCGGGAGTTGCTGGGCGAGGGGACCGTACTCGGCTTCACCATCCTGGACCCGCAATGGTATACAAAGAACCTTGTCATGGTGCTCGCGCCCGGAGCGTTCGTCGTGATGGGGTTCCTGATTGCCTTTTTCAACTGGCTGCAAGACAGCAGTGCCAAGAAGGGCTAACTAATGACTGAACCATCATCCTTGGTTGCGATTCTGATTGCAGCCACGCTGACCAACAATATCCTGCTGGCGAAGTTCCTCGGGATGTGTTCGTTCCTGAGTTGTTCGCGACAGATCAGTACGGCGTTGGGATTGGGAGTTGCCGTGACGTTTGTGTTGACTGGCACGATTATGGTCAACCACGTGGTCTACCACTACGTGCTCGTTCCGCTGCAGCTCGAACACCTCATGCTGATCGTGTTCATCGCCGTGATTGCCGGATGCGTGCAGTTCGTCGAGATGTTCATCGAACGGTTCAGTCCCCGACTCTATCACGCGCTGGGCATTTTCCTGCCGCTGATCACGGTCAACTGCGCGATCTTCGGAGCCGCGCTGTTCATGGTGATTGACAAGTACGACTTCTGGGAAACATTGGCCTTCGGATTCGGGTCCGGAGTTGGGTGGATGCTGGCGATTGTACTTCTGGCCGGCTTGAGGAAGCGAATGGGCTACGGGGATCCGCCGAAGCCGTTCCGCGGCGTCGCCATTACGATGATCGTGACCGGAATCATGGCCCTGGCGTTCATGGGATTTGCGGGGATCGGACAATGAGGAGCACGCAGGCATGAATTACGTTTGGGCGATTACCGTTTTGGCCGGACTAATGGCGGCTCTGGCCGTCCTCCTTTCGGCGGCCGAGCGAGTATTGGTCAACTACGGTCCCTGCAAGGTTCGCGTCCAGGAGGGCAACGAGCCCCGCACGTTGGACGTCAATGGCGGGCAAACCTTGCTGGCCATCCTGCAGGACGCCGGAGTCGACATACGCGCCGCTTGTGGCGGCAAGGGAACATGCGGCTATTGCAAGGTGCGCGTGACCGAGGGCGGTGGTCCTGTCCTGTCGACGGAAATGCCTTTCCTCTCGCGCCGGGAACTAACGGATGGAATGCGGTTGGCTTGCCAGGTGAAAGTGAAGGAAGATTTGTCACTGAAGGTTTCGGATTTGCTTGAGATCGTCGAGAGCATGGTTCGCAACGGCACGTACGACACCACGAAACGCTGGC
>CAZASB010000265.1:0-6560 GCA_964487655.1 uncultured Planctomycetaceae bacterium | reverse complement strand
CGGTCCGGTTCGAGGCCAGGGTGGCCGTTTTCATGCCGATATACCCGGCCAGGGCACTTGTAATACCTCCGGTGAGGAATGCCAATGGCACCCAAACGCTCTGTACCTTCAGTCCGAAAGCCAGGTAGGCCAGAAGGCCAGCAATGACCACGAAGAAAATGCCAACGATCTTGTATTGCTGCCAAAGGTAGGCATTCGCGCCCAGTCGCACGGCTAAGGCAATCTCCTTCATTTCGTCGGTACCCTCGTCGGCCTTCAACATGTCGGCGAAGAACCGATAGGCGAATACCAGCGCCACGAGCGAACTGCCGAAGGCAATTGCCCAGTACACATACAACATTTGATTTCTCCTGACTCCAAAGGCGGAAAACAGATACAAACCTTGACGCTGCGAAGTCTATCCGATCCCTTCGCCGCCTGTCAACCATACCGCGCGGAATAAGGGCGCGCAGAGGCCATCAACGCCCCAACTGGGTATGAAGCACTACTTCCGACTATACAAGACTACACCATCGGACTGCGGCTACTTCAGGGGGTGTTCCGGTAGGTCAAGAACGGTCGTCCGATATTGCTGATCCAGTGGATCTTACGTCCCGAGGTTTCATCAAATGTGTCACTCCTGGCACTCTTGCAAGACGATACGACGATCGCGTTACGGGCACTCGTTGTTGTACACAAGTTGGAGTCGGGAGGAAGGCCACCGGCGGGCTTGTCCCGCCAGGAGCCGTGGTTAGTGAGCTAAACACGATACTCCAAGGATTTGCGTGTAGCATGAACTTCAGGCACGGTTTCCAGAAAATCACCCAGACGAGCGGATTGTTTGGAATGGAATACATCCAATGCACGGATCGGGTATCGGTCCGACTGGGGCAAACCCAGCGGGAAAGCGGCGAGTGTGTGGAGCGTTGCGGTAGCTGGCCAGTCATCGGTCCGGCTGGGGCAGGCCCAGCCGGGAAGCGACGGGTGCGTGAAGCGTTGCGGTAGCCGGCCGCGTCCAACGACAGTCCTATAACCGACGAGCCGCTGGCGCGTGGTAGACCCGGACACGCAAACCACCGTGCGGGATGGGATCGCTGACTCGATCCCAACGGAGTCCGACATTACGCGCAAGCCTGGGATTGGCGGTCACCACCGCGAGCCGCCAACCTTCGAGAGTTGTCGACATGAGCCGCCCCAAATCGGCGTAAAGCTCCTCGAGTCGGCGTACATTCCCGATACGTTGACCGTACGGCGGATTGCACACAACCAATCCAGATGGTTCCGGCAACTCGAGATTTTGCAGCGGGCGACACTCGATACGCAGCACGTCGCTCACGCCAGCGCGCGCGGCATTCTCGCGAGTCGCGTCCACGGCCCCGCGGGTGTGGTCGGAAACATGGATGTCGCACTCGCATCCTGTTTGCGTTCGACTCGCCAACACCTCGTCGAAAATCTCCTGCCGCCAAATTGGCCAGCGGCGTGCGGAAAGTCTTTGGGCATTCGCCACCGACGGAATGGAGAGTGCAAGACATGCCGCTTCAGTGCCAAACGTCCCCGAGCCGCACATGGGGTCGGCAAGCGGTTCGTCAGGTTTCCAGTCCAACCAGAGGAGGGTCGCGGCGGCGATGTGCTCTGCCAAAGGCGCTTTCGCAGTACACAAGTGATAGCCACGTCGGTGCAGTGGAGTGCTCGCGACATCCATGCTCACCGTGCATTGATCCTGCTGCATCCGCACCGCGACTTGAATGCAGTCGTCACCGGCGCTCGCCACGATGCCGGGAATGGCATCGGTAATCGCTTGCTCAACGCGCTGCGCCACGGCATCGGAATGATACAGTCGAGAGCGGTGACAAGTCGCGCGCACATTCACCGCTGACCGCGGCGAAATGAAGTCGCGCCATGGCAGCCGAGTGGCTTTGCGGCGTAGTTCGGGCAACTTCGTCGCTTGAAAACTCCCAATTCGACATAAAACGTGTGAAATCGTCCGAGACCAAACAGTCGCGGTAAGCATCTCGCGCAGTCCGCCATGAAATGCAACCCCCCCGGCGGTGGTCTCGACCATTGGAATGCCGAGGTGCGCCAGTTCAGACTGTGTAACATTTTCGAAGCCGGGCAGACCAGATGCGAAGATGGAATAATCGTTCATGGAGTCATCGACGCGAGTCGTCACCTAATGCCAGAGCGTTCGTGGTGCAAAAGATTAAGGATAGCTTTGCAGTATGGATCTTCCTCAGGCCGTTCGCCTATTATCGGTCGGGTCACCGGCCACGCGCCGTACCTCGGCGTAGGCATAAAATTACCCCCGTGACGAGCTACTCCCGACGATTCTTGGGGAGAATCACGAGGCTGCCATGGGTTTTGTGCTTTCCTTTCCCGCTCTGCCCAGTTAAGCTATATGGTAGGGGCGTTTCCAGCGCGTCGCGCACTTGCCCCGCATTCGGTCCGGAACCAATTAGCCGAGGAGTTGTGATCATGTCGGTCTCTACGCGCATGGGTCTTCTTTCGTCCTTCACGATGGTGGTTCCCTGCCTGGTTACGGGGATTGTCCTGGCGGCCAGTCCAACGGGCGGGCTGCAAAAATCGGGCGAGTTCAATGCCTCGCACGAATCGGTCGAGATGTTCCAGGCAATTGAACAGGGAAAGATCGCAGTGAAGATCATCCCAAAAGACTCGACCGAGTGCAACGTGCTCATTGAAAACAAGACCGATCAACCCCTGAATGTCGCTCTTCCGATCGCGTTCGGCGCGGTGCCCGTGCTGGCACAGTTCGGCGGCGGCATGGGTGGCGGTGGCATGGGCGGCGGCGGCATGGGCGGCGGAGGGAACCAATCCATGGGCGGCGGCATGATGGGTGGCGGTGGCGGTGGTGGCATGATGGGTGGCGGTGGCGGTATGTTCAACGTCGCTCCCGAGAAGGTCGGCCAGTTCAAAGTAACGACCGTATGCCTCGAACATGGCAAGAAGGAACCGCGAGCAGCGGTTCCCTACGAAATCCGTCCCATCGATCAGGTTACCGATCGGCCGGCCGTTCAAGCTCTGTGCGCAATGCTCGGATCGGGGCAGGTCAGTCAGCGAGCTGCCCAGGTGGCCGCGTGGAACCTCAACTGCAATATGAGCTTGCAAGAACTGGCGGCGAAGCGGCTTCAGTACGCAAACGGCGTTAGCCGGCCATACTTCCAGCCCTTCGAACTTCACGCCGGCTCGCAGCTTGCCGCGATGGCCGTCCGGCAGGCCGAGCGGCAGCCGACCGCATCGCCCGGCGAGAAGCAGGCTCAAGCAAACTAGGTCCACTGC
This sequence comes from uncultured Planctomycetaceae bacterium, assembly GCA_964487655.1. GTDB lineage: Bacteria > Planctomycetota > Planctomycetia > Pirellulales > Thermoguttaceae > PWXP01. Next base: position 3,287 of record CAZASB010000265.1, on the reverse strand, counting down.
ATCGCGGTTCCAACGCATTGGATTGCGTTTGCCAAAGGTATGACATCGTCGATGAGCGCAAACACACGTTCGCGCTCTTCCTGTTTCTTGCAGGCACATGGCACAGAACAGGGCACGCGCGGCGGCGCGCCAAGTGCCGGGTCAGGCCGGCCCAATGGCCGGCTTCAGCACCTGGCAGCCGATGCCGTCCAGTGCCGTCTTCAAACAGTCATAGGAGGCCTCGTTGGGATAGGTGCCGATGATCGCGCCTCCGCTCCCGGCGAACTTCGCGCTCGCTCCGCACTCGCGAGCCAAGTCGATCATTCGCACCTGCCCTTCGGGTAGGCAGCAAATCGAGCGTCGCAGGTCGAAATTATGGTTGATCAATTGGGTAAGCAGCCCATGGTTTCCTTCGAGAATGGCGTCGCGTGCCTGAACCGCCAGCGCAGCGAAGGCTTGCATGGCCTCGACCACGACCGGCTCGCCCTGGTTGTACCTGACCCGCAAGTTGTTGTGAACCACTTCAGTCGGCTCGCTCACGTTAGCGTCGTAGGCAATGTATAGCGGCGGCAGCATGGCGGGATCCAAGGGTTTGTAAACGCCGCACCGCAGGCCGTCGATTTCTTCCGTGCGATCCTCGGCGAAGTCCATGTACACCAGCCCCTCGTAGACCTGGATCACTCGATCCTGAAGCCCGGCGGCAATACCCAATTCGTCCCGCTCCACCGAAAGCACCAGCGACGGCTGGACTCGCAGGGGGATGCTAACGCCGTAGAACTCCATGAGGCAGCGCAGCGTGGCCACGATGATGGCGCTGGACCCGGCCAGCCCAACCTGGCGTGGAATGGTGCTCTGGTAACGCACGGAGAAGTTGCGGTTGTGGAGGCTCAGGCCATGTAGGCGGCAATACTCGACGAACCGCTTAATGGTGGCCTTGACCAGCCGGATACCACCGTAATAGCCGTGCAGGCGAACGTCCTGCACCAGCTCGTCGACACTGTCGAAACAGCTCTGATCGTTGTGGCTCCAGACTACCTCGACCTGGTCCCATTCGTAGAGCGTCACCTCGGCGTGGAAATCACGAATGACCAGCGAGAGGGTCTTGCCGTGATAGCCGTCCGACGGATTGCCCATGAGCCCGGCCCGGGCAAACGCTCGTTTGCGGATCAGCAGCATGGCAACTACCTTTGCATGTCCAGCAACGTCTTGAGTCTTTCGCGAAGGGGGCCACCCGACTGGGGATCTGCCAGGGCGAACTCGGCAAAGGCAAGGAAGTAGCTTTCGAAGTTGCCGATGTCGAACCGCCGTTCGCCGTGGCTGAGCCGAATGCCCAGCACGCGCCGCCCCTGGTCGATGAGCATTCGGATGGCGTCGGTCAGTTGGATTTCGCCCCCCTTACCGGGGCGCGTGGCGGCGAGGCAATCGAAGATGGCCGGACTGAACACGTAGCGAGCGGCAACTGCAAGGTTGCTCGGCGCCTCTTCCACAGTCGGCTTCTCGATCAAATCGGCCAGCTCGAACACATCATTGACGGCTCCTTTCGGCTTGGCAATCCCGTAGTGAACCACCTCGTGACGCGGTACCTCTTCCAGGGCCACGACCGCGTCGGCTTCCAGGGCTTCAAACCGCTCGATCATGGACGCCACAACGCGTGACGCGGCATTCAGACCAATGATCGAATCGCCCAGGGCCACGACGAATGGCTGGTCGCCAACCATCGGACGCGAGCACAGCACGGCATGGCCCAATCCGAGCTGCCGCCGCTGTCGCGTGTAGAAAAACTCGATATCATCGCGTTCGAAGGCTAACTCGGCCAGCAGCTCCTCCTTGCCCGTCTCCCGCAGGTTGGCAATGAGTTCGGCGGCGATATCAAAGTGGTTCTCGATGGCCGTCTTCCCCGGCCCGGTAACGAACAGCAGCCTATTGACGCCGCAGCGGCTGAGTTCCTCGACCACATACTGCACAACCGGCTTCCTGCCGACTGGCAGCATTTCCTTCGGCTGGCTCTTTGTCAGCGGCAACAGGCGCGTACCGCGCCCGGCGACTGGAACAACAGCGAGATTAACCGACATTTAAGGGATCCCGAATACATGATAGGCAGGCAACGCCCAAAGAGGACGGCCCTCCTTGGCACGCCAGCAGTATACGTTCCAACGGCAGCGATGAAAAGGCGAATATACTCCAACCGCTCACCCGCACCTAACTCACCCCAACCTACTTGAGATTCTAACGACACGCATGCTCTCGTGACCTTGTTCCGGCTAGCGTGAACCATCCGAGCCACATTGACAAGCGACGAGCCGGCAGTGACAATCGGTGCGTTGTTCGATCCATTCGCTTTTGATGGGACTCCTGATGTACCGCCGTATTTCTCGCCGTAACCGGCTACAAGCGTTTGTTTTTTTGCCCTGCTAGGCACGGGGGGGCTTGCGGTCCTCTCGGGAACCACGCAGGCGGCCCCGATCCAGGCTCGTGCTTCCGCCGCCCGTATCGTCGATGACTGGTTTTAGGATAATTGTCGATGCTCCTTCCGCACTGCCATTGCCGTTCCGTTTCCGAATTGCCTCCCCAACGGCTGCGCGAAATGGGCATTGAGAGCGTGTTGTTAGACGTCGATTGCACGCTGAAGCGATATCGCGCCGAGCAACTGGAGCCCGAGGTGGCCGAGTGGCTCGCAAGCTTAATCGCGGCGAAGATGGGCGTATGTCTGGTGTCGAACGGGGCCGGGCCGCGCATCGGTCGGCTGGCCGAGCAGTTGGGCCTACCGTTCGTGGCCATGGCGTTGAAGCCGTTGCCCTTTGGGTGTCGGCGAGCGATCCGAAAGATGGGATTCGACCGGAAGCGGACGGCCATGATTGGCGATCAACTCTTCGCCGACGTTTGGGCTGGTCGGCTGGCCGGTCTCAAGACGATTCTCGTCGAACCGATTCACCCGGAGGACGAGCCCTGGTTCACCCGACTGAAGCGGCCGCTGGAACGCTGGCTGGTCAAGCGGTTTCTCCTTGCAAGCCCTTAGCGGTTCAACTCTTTCTTCAACTGCGATACCTCCATAAACCGTAGTAAGGTTGATGCTTTCCGCAGCCTCGATATTCTCGCCGGCCGCGAGGCGGTCCTCCAAATGGAGACGAATGGCGTCGACCAAGCTCTCGCGAGCTTCCTCAAAGGTCTCCCCGCTCGTGTAGCATCCCTGCAGTTCAGGGCAGAAAGCGTAGTAGCCGCAATCGCCTTTTTCTATTACCGCAACGAAACGAAAAGTCTTCATGGCGTTTTTTGCTGGTGGGCTTCCTGGAATTGCTGCCACAACAATC
>CAZASB010000264.1:0-6571 GCA_964487655.1 uncultured Planctomycetaceae bacterium | reverse complement strand
CCATCGCAGGTGGGGAAGAGTCTTTTCGTGGGCCAGGTGCTTCGGCCGCACAGCGAGAACTTCTGCCCCGTGGGCGGCGACGAGACCTTGGGCCCCCCGGCATACTACAAAGAACTCTCGTTCGATACCGACCTGAACCCCCAATGCGGCTCAAACGAGGCCACAGCGCTGGTTACTCGGTTTACCACGAAGGACCGGATCGGGGCAGGCGCGTCGCCCGAGTATCCGGTCATGGTGCGGGCTTTGACTCGCGTCGAGTGGCTTCGCGTGCTCGCTCGCGGGTTTCACGTCGAATGCAAGACTCCCGATCGCACTTGGCAGCAGGGAGAGCTTGAGGACTTGTTCCAAGACCTACACCGGCAATACCCCAGCAGCGAGGTGGACCGTAAATGGCGCATGGATATCCTCGACGCATTCTCGTACATGCGTTACGTGGATCGTCGCGGGTTCCAAGTGAAGGAAGCCATTTTGAACGGGTTCCTCACGCGATACCCGCTCAGTGAGGACGGCTATGTGGCCGCGGCCGCGGCGTTGTTTTGGGACAGTTGGCCGTCGCTGACCGCCTTGTTCCAGCGGATCGCCAGCTTTCTGGCGCGCATCACATTGGGCGATCATGATCCGGCCATTTTTTCGGGGTGGGCCGGAGTGCGATTTCTGCTCGACTCGCAACGCGCGAAAGTTCACGAACGGCGCACGTCGAATGTATGGCAGCGGGTTGACTGGGCTGACCTTTACCTGGTCGAGAAAGATAAGTACTTCGTGCTCGACTACCGACCTGGAACCGGAGGCGGCCGCGAGGAACTCGAAACCATCCAGGCCGGCATGTTGGAACTCGCCATGCCGGTGCTGCCCCACCGCCTCAATGACGATTGGCGACGGGTAATCGAGCAGATGGACTTCCTCGACATTCCAGGCATGAGAGCTGGTCGGCAGGGGGCCGAACAAGGGAAACGCACCTCGGCCGACACGCTTGAAGAGCAGATGGAAATCATCAAGCGAGGCAAGGTGGCCTATCTGTTCGAACGTTATACCGACGAATTGCAGATCCAGACGCTTCTTCTACTCTCGCGTGGCGGAAACCTCGAAGTCACCAGTCAGATGAAGCACCACATCGACAAGTGGGGGCGCGCTCGCTACGGCGATAAGTCGTGGCCCAGCCGCGTGCGGGACGAGGTGCCTGCCTTGTTCGTCGGCTTGACCGGCATTGACGAGGAGTTCCGCAACCGTGACGAGTATGCCGACAAGGGGCTCTATGAGAATCGCCTCGGGCAGATTGTCGACGCCCTTGGGCCGGTAATGAACGACTTCGGCGGCCGCGGCAAGCCACTGACCAACTGCTATCCGATCCGTTACCCTGGTACCTGGGATACGAACGAAGAGCAGCGACAGAAAGACGATCCGGTCAAATGGGAACGGGCCAAGAAGGCGTTCCTGGAATCGGAACTGGTCAAGACGCACGTTCGTTCGTCCGAGCAGCGTTGGAACACGGCCATGCGAGACGACGACGGCGGCCTGTCGTTGATCAGCGCCGGCATACGAGGTGTGACCACGTCTGAGGAGAAGCAGAGTCAACTTCTCAAGCAAATCCAGGAGGTTCAAAACCGATTGTTGGAACTTGCCCGCGATTGGTGGGTCGATCCCGATACGAACATCGATCGTGAGAAACGCCTGAACGCGGCGAGCAAGGTCGTCGAGTGGCTCCTGGCCAACGAGGAAATGGTGTATTACCGGGTCCATGCCATTCAAGAGTCGCTGGCGGTGGCCGAGGGTGATGAACTGGGGCTTGCCGACTGCGTGGAGACACAAAGCCGGCGTCGCGGCGATCCGCTGCCTCGGCAACTCCGCAATTTCCTGCACGATTGGGCGACCGCTGGAGTGCCCAAACGATGGGAAGACTACATCAAGACGCACAGCGAAGGCGCGCCTTGGCTCGAACCGAGCGTTATCGGCGCCTTTACCCGTTACTTGCGAGACTATCTCGTGACGGAGAATATCTTCGACGACTTGATGGAGCGGCTGGAGCCGGTCATCCACCTAAAGACACGCGACGAGGCCGCGCGGCGCCGCGCGCGGCGTAAGTACGTACGAACGATCCTGAACGACTTCGTGATGAACCCCGGGCCAAGTTTGGCCGCGATCAAGGCCGAAGAGGCCGCGGAGCCGGATGCGAAGCACGATGGCGAGCAGGAGAAGAAGTTCGACAACTACGGACTGATGGGTTCATTCGTCGGGCGTTGGGCGTCGCGCATGCCCGCCGCCCTCGCGCTCGGCGCCGGCGAGCACATCAAGCTACCGCCCGGAAACAGTGAACTCATCAAGATGCTCGAACCATTTGACAAGTAGACCACTCCGCTTGGCTCGCGCAATGCCTTGGCTGACAAGTAAGAAACGCCATTTTTCACGGTGGCCGCTCAATTTGACAAGTAAAGAACTCCATTTGCGATAACCACCCATGCATGTACTGTTTGCGAACACGGGAGTCCAACTGGTGTGCATCCCTCTGCGGGGAGGCGCCCGGTATCAGACCGGACAGATCGGCTACGGCTGGCAACGCACCCAATGTGGTTCCGGCGCCGAGAACGAGCGGCCCCGCCAATACCCGTATATTCAATGGCAAGCCGTGCAGGCAGGGGCCACGAAGCTCTTCCTGGCGGTCGACACGACGTGCGGCGACTCGGAGGTCGGTTTCTTCTGCGAGGCGAGTTCGCTCACCCAGGATTTCCGCATCTGCCTGGATGGACTCCTGGACCTGACCGGACAACCGTTTCGGGGCGTGCCACCGTTGGAACTGATCATTCGTCCCGCCACGGCGACCGCGGGCGATGCAAAGCACGTTCACATGGTGGTCGATTTCGGCAATTCGCGTACTGGCGCGCTTCTGCTGGAGTTGGCCGGCGAGATCAGCCAGACGCCCCAGATGCTTCCCTTCGAGCTATTGAACCGGTATCACCTCGACGCGTGGAACGATGAGGGAGATTACGTACCTTCGCCCGGTTCGCAATGGTTCTCGTCAAAAACTCATTGGTGCAACACCCCCTACCTGCCGCCCATTGCACAAACGAAGGTCGAGTACCATGCGATTGGCGACGAGGAAAGTCGTGCCGGTTGGTTCGGACGAGGGAAGAAGAAAGTCCGCCAGAACAAGGTCGAAATCACGATTACCCCGCCGTTGTTCGAGGATCGATCGATGGTGCGCATGGGTTGCGAGGCGGACGACGTCACCCAGGTAATTCGTGCCGAAGGGGATATTCGCACCGGGCTGAGTTCTCCCAAGCGGTACCTTTGGGCCGACGACGCTAGTTGGCTTGAAGGGGCCAATTGGCACATGGCCGACCCATCGGACCGCTGCCAGACGGGCTTGTATGCCTCGACGCTCCGAGGATCCTTGCTCCGTTTTCTCCATGAAGACGATCGCGACTTTCTGCTTGGCGAGCGGGTGCCGCGGGAGAACGAGTATGCCTCGGAAACGCCGCTGAAGCCGCGGCACGCGCCGCGCACCATGATGATTGCCGCTTTGTACGAACTGCTGTGCCAGGCGTATATGTACGTGAACTCCGACGCGTATCGCGCCGCCTCCGGCGACAAGGGGCGCACTCGCGAAATCCGAACGCTTACCCTGACCTACCCTAGCGGCATGATCGACGAGGAACAGAAGCGGCTCCGCTCGCAGGCCGAAAAGGCCATTCGTATCTTCGCCGCGACACTCGGTAAGAATCAACGCGTGCAGCCGGACCTGAACCTGAGCATCGACGAGGCCAGCGCGGTTCATCTTACGTACATCTGGAGTGAAATGCGTCTGTTGGGGCAAGACCCGCGACTCTGGTTCGCCACCATGCGACAAGATCGCGGAGAACCCGCGCCGAAAGAAGAAGCGCCGGAACCCATGGCGGCCGCCCCGGCGGGACGGCGGCGCGGCCGGGTGGGCGTGGGACGCCCCGGTGCCGCAGGCCGCGGGCCGCGGAAGGACGACGATTTCGGCGACGCCCGGAACGAAATCCGCATTGCCTGCATCGATATCGGCGGCGGCACCACCGACTTGATGATCGCCAAGTACAATTTCGAGTCGAAAATTGACGACCGTATTCGTGGCCAGGTATTGCACCAGGACGGTATTTATCTGGGCGGCGATCAGCTTGTCAAACGTCTGCTCGAAACGGTCATCGTTCCCACCTTTGCCGACGTGCTCACGTTGGAGGAAGAGGATGTTCAAGTGCTGTTCGGTCCCGAGGTGCCTCGTAACCGCGAAATACGCAACCAGCGGGTGAGTTGGATGAACCGGCTGTTCGTCCCGCTTGCGCAACGCTATCTCGACAACGCCGTTGACGAAGTGACTGACGAGCCGATCTCGCACACCGATCCTGAAATTGTTGAACCGTCCGTCGTTAAGTCGCTCCAGGAAGTACTCGATAAATTGCGAGGGCCGGGCTACTACAATGCCAGCCAGGAGATGGACCTATATTTTGTCAAGGCCGAGTTCGAGGGCGCGGTCCACGACGTGTTCGATGAACTGCTGTTCGACTATTGTCAACGGATGGTCGATCACCAGTGCGACGTGGTGCTGCTGGCGGGCAAGCCGTCGAAATTGAGCTACATCCAGCAGCTCGTGCGAATGTACGTACCGCTTTCGCCTTCGCGCATCGTGCCCATGCATCACCATTACGCTGGCAACTGGTATCCGTACCAGGACGAAAAGGGGCACAATCCGGGCGTCATCGTCGATCCGAAGAGTCCCGTGGTGGTCGGCGCGGCCATCGAGTTCATGGCGAGGCACGGCATGTTGCCCCAGTTCAATTTTGAAATGCGCGGCAAGGCGCATGAAAATAGCTATTACTGGGGCGTGATGACCGACGCTACCAGCGGAATCCGCAACGAACGTATTCTCTTTCAGCCGGCGGAGGATCAGGCCCGCGAGGAAATCACCGAGTTCACCACGGGCTCGCAACGCGTGCTCATCGGCCGCAAGCTGGCTGTTGAGGAAGAGACTCCCGCCACGCCCGTGTACTTGCTCAAGACCGAAGTCGGTGACCGCATCGGCCCAACCGAGGTGCAAGTGCGAATCAAGCGAAAGCACGCCAGCAAGGATGAAGAGGAAACGCTCGAAGTCGAGTCGGTCATGGGAGTCGTCGCCGGCGAGGATGCCATCTTGGGCGAAAACGTCCTGTTCAGTTGGCGAACCCTGGCCGACGAGCGCTATTATCTCGATACGGGTGGATTGGACAACATCGAACTGACGCCGATTGCGTAGCCTGGGATCCGACCGAGGAGTAGATCATGGCCCTATGGGCAAAGAAACCCAGCGATGAGGAGCCGGTAGCGGCCGAATTGCCCGCCGACCTAGCCGGGCGAGAGCGGGCCGAATCGCTCGGCGAGTTGGCCGCGACGCTCGACCGCCTAGGCAAACTACTCGATGAAACGAATCGCCAAGTGGTTGACTATCTGGCGGCGCGCGAATCGCGGTCGAGCGAGTTGGACGGCGGAATTGTGCGGCGCCTGGCGGATCAGGTCGAAGGGATCGCTGCCCGGCTTGAAGCACTGCCTGTCGGCGGCAGTGCCGACTGTTCCGCTTCCACCGCTTTATCCGCCGTGCGAGTGGGCGACGACATCGGACTGGCCGACGCAGTGAAGTCCGTTGATGAGCGCCTCGCGCGGGTCGAGGCGACAATCTTTGCGTGGGCCGAAGACGCCGCGAAGAATGCCGGTTTGGATCAGGCCGTTTCCGAAGGGATCGGCCAACTCTCCCAACGCCTCGATCAGCAGCAACAGTCGCTCAACGGGGCGCTCGGGCATGTCTGGCAGCGATTGGACGATGGGTTGCGCGAACTGGTCAGCCTGCTGCGGCCAGCCCAGGAAGAATCGAGCGAAACGCTTGCCGGCAGCCGCGAATGGCAGCAGGCGTTGCTCGGTCCCGAACTCGCTTCGCACCCGGAACTCAGTGCCGAGAAAAACCAATTTCTGACCGAACTGCTCCAGGGGGATGAAGGTGCCCAAGCATTAGCGGGGCAACTACTCGTGTTCCGTTCAACTCCCATGGAGCGGATGCCGCAACTGCTAAAGGACGTTGGCGAGGCGTACTATCGCTGGCGACCGAAGTCCCGGCCGGATGCCGCGCCGATGGAAAGGGCGCTGGCCGCGTGGCTCGAAGCGAAGTGCGACGGGGCAGGTATTGGCAATCGGATTGAACTAGTCGATCCGGGCGAGCGGTTCGACGCCACTCGCCATAACGCCGCAATGCGCGGCGTCGAAATCACTGAAGTACTCGGATGGATCGTGCTACGTGACAACGGTCGCGTTTACACCAAGGCAACCGTGGCCGTCCGATAGCCGATTGGATTGTTACCCTATGCGCACCTACGTTTGCACGAACTGCGGATACCAGATTCAGCGGCCCACGCAGCCCTTCAATTGCCCACAATGTGGTCGTCAGGCCGTGAACCTTTTCCGCCCCGCGCCGACTGCGGCGTCCCAAGGCTCCCGTGAGCCGCAGCCGGGTCCTGGCGGCAACATGCTCGGGCAGCAGGGCTATCCACAACAGCAAGGGCAACAAGGATATCCGCCGGCACCGGGACAGCAG
>CAZASB010000263.1:0-6586 GCA_964487655.1 uncultured Planctomycetaceae bacterium | reverse complement strand
AGCATCCGGGTTCATCCACGTGTCAGGCAATTCTGCATCCAGAAACGGAAGAGCCTGATTTTATGCGGGATATTGAAGAACCCCTGGATATCCGCATCGAGAACGACGCGGAGCCCCTGACGGCGCAGTTCCAACACCCGCTCGATCGCCATGTGGCAGTTGCGGCCCGAAATGAACCCGAAGGAACATTCGTGAAACTTGGGCTCGAAAATGGGGCCAGAAGCCGTCGCACGACTTCTTAAGCCACTCGGTCGCGGACGATGGGGTTTCCCAGCGACCGCATCTTTTTCGATCCTGGGCCTTTTGGGTAGGAACCATCCACCCCGCAAAAGTGAGACGAGCCCAACGGGGAAAAGGCGGGTGAGCGATAAACTGACGTTGATTCCCGCATGGCATGGCGGTTACCATCCGGCCACCTTGTCGGGAACTAGACGTGCGGATTCTATTCTTCAGCCACTACTTTCCACCGGAAAACAATGCACCCGCCTCGCGGACGTATGAGCACTGCGCGCGCTGGGTAAAAGCCGGACACGACGTTACGGTGTTAACCTGCACCCCAAATTGTCCAGGCGGCGAAGTTTATCACGGCTACCGCAATCGCCTTCGGCGTCAGGTGGAAATGGTCGACGGAATCCGCGTGGTGCGAGTGTGGACGTACCTGGCCCCAAACGCAGGCACGTGGCGGCGAATTGCCAACTACCTCTCCTACATGGTCAGTGCCATCTTGGCCTCGTTGCGGTTACCGCGACCTGACGTGATTGTCGCCACGTCGCCGCAGTTTTTTTGCGGCTGGGCAGGCGTGCTAGCGTCATGGATGAAGCGGGCGCCGCTGGTCCTGGAGATCCGCGACATCTGGCCGGAGTCGATCGTGGCGGTTGGCGCGATGCGGAATGGGCGACTGCTCGGCATTCTGGAGAAACTCGAACGCCGCATGTACCTCGCGGCGAGGCATATTGTTGCCGTTGGCGATGGCTACCGGGACAACATTCTCGGCAAGGTGGACGTGACCGATCGCATTTCGGTGATTACCAACGGCGTGGACCTCGCGCGATACTCGCCGAGGGAACCCGACGCGCGGTTCCTACGAACATGGAACCTCGAAGGGAAGTTTGTCTGTGCGTACGTCGGCACGATCGGCATGGCGCACGGACTGGAGGTTGTCATCGAAGCGGCCAAGCTGTTGCGAGCGGGTGGCCGCGACGACATTCGTTTCTGTTTGGTGGGTGACGGCGCGACGCGCCAATCGCTGGAGCGGCAGGCGCGGCGCGAAGGCGTTTCAAACATGGTCGTGTTCACCGGCCGACTTCCCAAGGAGGAGATGCCGGCGGTTCTTGCCAGTTCCGATGCTTGCCTGGTGCATCTGAAGGGTTGCCAACTGTTCGAGACGGTCGTTCCTTCAAAGATTTTTGAGATCATGGCCATGGGCCGTCCCATTATTATGGGCGTAAAGGGCCAGTCGCGGCAAATGGTGATCGGCGCCGGGGCGGGCGTGAAAATGGTGCCCGACTGCCCGAGGTCGCTGGTCGCGGCGGTGGAGACACTGGCGAGGAGTCCACGGACGAGGCGGCGGATGGGGCTTTGCGGCGCCGCATACGTAACTCAGCATTTCGATCGCGACCGATTGGCCGCCCGTTTCACCACCCTTTTGCGTAACATTATCGACAACAGGGCCACGCACGGCACGTCAAATCCTCGCACCACTACTAGCAAACCACGTCGCAAAGCGGCGTAAGGCGATCGGCAGGTTCGAGCTTACCTGCCGAATGTAGAACAGTTGTCCCAACTGTTCCCAAACAATTGGGACAATTGTTCTACACTGGGTATATTTCAATCTGCCGGTCGCGTAAGCGCCATGGGCGCTTGCGAGAGTAGATCGCGATAGAGCCAAAACCGGATGGTCATGAAACAGCTAATCCATAACCTCAAGACAGGTTTGATTTCCGTTGGCGAAGTGGCCGTTCCGCCGGTTCAGCCGGGCCACCTCCTTATCCGCACGACGTTCTCGCTCATCTCGGCTGGGACGGAGCGGATGATGGTGGATTTCGGCCGGGCCGGGTATTTGGCGAAGGCCAGGCAGCAGCCGGAGAAGGTTCGCCAAGTGCTGGACAAGATTCGCACGGACGGGCTCGTGCCGACATTCCAGAGCGTGGCGGCCAAGTTGGACCAGCCCGTGCCGATGGGCTACTGCAACGTCGGGCAGGTGTTGGCGGTGGGCGAAGGCGTTGAAGGATTCTCCGTGGGCGATCGGGTGGCGTCGAATGGTCATCACGCAGAGGTCGTGATGGCGCCGAAGAACCTGGCGGCGCGCATTCCAGACGAAGTGGCCAACGACCAAGCCGCGTTCACCGTCCTCGGGGCGATTTCCTTGCAGGGTGTGCGGCTCGTCCAGCCGACCCTGGGCGAGACCATCGCCGTGTTCGGCCTCGGATTGATTGGCCTGCTGGGCGTGCAAATACTCAAGGCCCACGGTGCCCGCGTGATTGGGTTTGATTTCGATGCCGGCCGGGTTGCGCTTGCCCGAAGCTTTGGCGCGCAAGCGGAGAATCTGTCGCAAGAGACTGATCCCGTGGCTGCGGCCTTGGCAGCCACGCGAGGCATGGGTGTCGATGGCGTCTTGGTGACCGCCGCCACGAAGAGCGATGAACTGATGCACCAGGCGGCCCAGATGTGCCGCCGGCGCGGCCGTATCGTGCTGACCGGCGTGACGGGCATGAATCTGCAACGATCCGATTTCTATGAAAAGGAACTTTCGTTCCAGGTTTCCTGCTCCTATGGCCCTGGCCGATACGATCCAGCGTACGAGGAACAGGGGCACGACTACCCGGCCGGCTACGTTCGCTGGACCGAACAGAGGAACTTCGAGGCCGTGTTGGACCTGATGCGCGACGGCCGGCTAGCCACGGCCCCGCTCGTATCGCGCCGCGTGTCGTTCGCCGAGGCCGAGACGGCTTACGACCTGCTGGACGACAAGACGGTCATCGGCGTTTTGCTCCGCTATCCGCAAATGCGCGACAACGATGCGCGCCAGCGACTGCTTGCGCCGGTCGTGTGCCATCGTCCGCCGCGCCGGGAAGCCGAGTCGGTCGTGTGCGGCGTGATCGGGGCCGGCGGGTTTGCCATGCGAACCATCTTTCCGGCGCTGGTGAAGACGGGTGCCCGGCTGAAGTGGGTTGCCACGTCGAAGGGATTCAGCGGCGCGATTGCCGCTGGCAAGTTCGGCATCGAACAGAGCACGACCGAAAGCCGGCGGGTAATCGACGACCCGGAGGTCAACGCCGTGGTCATCGCCACGCGGCACGGCACGCACGCCGACTTGGTCGCGCGCGCTCTGGATGCCGGCAAGTCCGTGTTCGTTGAGAAGCCGCTCTGCTTGACGGTCGAGGAGTTGGCTCGCGTCGAACAGGCCCACGACCGGGCAGGCCGGGCCAGCGCGTCCCGGCCGATCCTGATGGTCGGCTACAACCGCCGGTTCGCGCCACTGGTGCAAGCGTTGCGCCGGCAGCTTGCCGGACGGCGGCAGCCGCTGGCGATGATCTACACGTGTAATGCCGGCGCGATTCCGGCGGATCACTGGACGCAGGATCCAACGGACGGGGGCGGGCGCATCTTGGGCGAGGCGTGCCACTTCGTCGATCTGATCCATTTCCTTGCGGATGAGTCGCCCATTGAGCACGTCACCGCGCTGCGACACGGTCTGGACGGTACCGCCAATTGTAACGACACCGTGGCCATCAGCCTGCGAATGGCCGATGGATCGCTTGGGCAAGTCAACTACTTTGCCAACGGGGCAAAGAGTCTGGCCAAGGAACGCCTGGAAGTGTTCAGTGAAGGCTGCGTCCTTCGAATCGACAATTTCCGACGCCTGGAAGGGTTCGGTTGTTTGTCGCGGGCGAAGCGCGGCTGGTTCCAGGACAAGGGGCACAACGCCGGATTCCATGCATTCGTCAAAGCCGTTCGCACCGGCGCGGAATCGCCCATTCCGTTCGAGAGCCTCGTCAATACGACCAAGGCGATGTTGATCGTAGCCGACGCGGTCCAGCGGCAGGCGGCCGTTCCCGCGATGGGACTATCGCTTCTTTCAAAGAAGGCTCCAAACATGCCAAGAGAGGCGGCCGCATGATCGCCGAGAAAGCAGGAACCTCGCCGGCGCTGCTGTCTCTCTCGTCGCAGCCATGGCGCGGGGCGACTCGATGGGGCTACCTGCTGCGTCATCACCACGCCTCGCAACTGGCCATGCGGTTGTTTCGCATGACTCACAATCGGTGCGCGCGCGGCCTGTGGCAACGGCGGATGGAACGCGCGATAGTTGGGTCGCCGGCCTTGCGGGTGAACTCTGGGCTCATGGCCCTCTCGCGGCGCAAGCTGGCGGCTCGGGCCAATCGGGAGGAATGCCGGGACGCCGCCACCAAGGTCATGGACGGGCGATTCCGCTTTCTCCATCGAGAAATCGCGTTGCCGGACCCCATCGACTGGCGAATGGAGGGTACGGAGGCGGCCCATCTCTGGCGATTCCAACTGCACTATCAAGACTATCTGCTCGATCTGGCCGCACAGGCGATGGGTCGGGGCGAGGACCGTTGGTTGGAACGGGCCTGGATGCTAGTGCTCGACTGGATCGACGGCAACCGGCTGGACGATCGCCACGTGCTAGCCGACGCGTGGCATCCGTATTGTATTTCGCGTCGTCTACCTGCCTGGATTCACCTTTGGTCGGTCGCTCCGCCTTGCGAGGAAACTCGCGCTTGTGTCCTGGATAGTATGATCTGGCAAGCTCGCTATCTGGAGCGTCACCTGGAGTGGGACCTTCGTGGCAACCATCTTCTGGAGAACCTTCGAGCCTTGACGCTTCTGGGCGCGTTCTTCGAAGGGCCTGATGCCCGGCGCTGGCTGCGCGCGACGGCCACGTTGCTGCCTGACCAGCTTGTTGAGCAGATTCTTCCACACGGCGAGCACTTCGAACGATCGCCCCGTTATCACGCGGATATGCTGGAAGTCTTGCTCGACGCGCGCGACGCACTGGCCGACGTGCTGCCAGAGCTGTCAACGCGTTGCGGCAACGCGGCCGTGAAGATGGCCGCGTTCCTTCGCGCCGTCGTGCATCCCGATGGCGACGTTCCCTTGCTTGGCGACTGCTGCCTCGGGCAGGGCGAGCCGGTCGCGCGGCTGCTGGAATGGGCCGGCGGAGATGATGTTTCCACGGATCGCGACGGCCGTAAAGAGCGAATTACTCGGAAATCGTCGGACGAGGGCGATGCCAGGGTGATGGGCGACTACTGGCTTTACCGCCACGCGGATGACTTCCTGCTGTTCGACGCCGGCCCGGTGGGAGCGGACCCGTTGCCTGCCCACGCCCACGCTGATCTGCTTACGCTGGAGGCCTCGGTCGGGGGTCGCCGCCTGTTGGTCGACAGTGGCGTGTTCAGCTACGACGACGAACCGGTGCGGCGTTACTGCCGTTCCACCGCCGCGCACAACGTTTTGCAGGTTGACCACACAGATCAATGCGATATGTACTCGCGGTTCCGCATGGGCTACCGCGGCTGGCCTTCGCGATTGGAGACTGGACGACAGCATGGCTTCGCCTGGGCACGCGCGTTGCACAACGCGTACCGTCGCGTGGGCGTACCGCGAGTAGGCCGTTGGCTTGCCTGCCGGCCAGGCGGCCCGTGGTTCTGCGTGGACTGGGCCTGCGGCAATGGCCACCATCGACTCACCTCGTGGCTGCACTTCCATCCGGAGGCGACCGTCCAGCAACTCAATGACGACACACTGCGAGTGGAACTAGCCGGGCAAGTGTTCCAGCTTGATTGGCTTGCGTCTGGCGCTATCGGTATCGAAGAGGGATGGTACTGTCCGAGCCTCGGGGTCAAACAGAAGGCGCCGGTAGTCCGATGGGAGGCCATGTTGCGGCTACCGGCCGTGTGCGGCTGGCGCTTGGCATGGAGTGGCGACAGGGGAACGGCGTCACTCACGGCGTCCTCTTTTGGTGAAGCGCGACTCCGCTGGACCGAGAATGACAAGAGTGTCGAATTAGTCGCCTTCACCTGTGACCAGGGGGTTTTGGGAGCAATGCAATGCCTTTGACGGCAGCCGTGATTGTTGCGGCGGCGTTCTTGTTCGGATGTATCTTGACGGCAGTCGCCCGCCGGCTGGCGCCGCGGCTGGGATTTGTCGATCGGCCGGACGACAAGCGGAAGCAGCATGCGCGAGCCATGCCCTTGATGGGCGGCGTTGCGATTTTTGCGGCGTTTTCCCTCTCGGCATTGATTCTCGTGGCCGTCGTTCCGTTGCCGTCCGACGGCCTGGCGGAGGGCCGCGTTGACGTATTCCCCCTGCTGGCCTCGGCGGGCCTGTTTTGCCTCCTCGGACTGTACGACGACCGGCGAGCCCTGACGCCGCGGTGGAAGCTTCTCGGGCAAGTGCTCGCGTGCCTGCCGTTCGTTCTCTGGGGCGAGGCCATCGGGAGGATCGGCGCACTGGGCGTTCAGTGTACGCTTGGCGCGTGGAGCGTGCCGCTGACGATCTTCTGGCTGGTTGCGTGCTCGAATGTCATCAACCTGATGGATGGCATGGATGGGCTGGCCGG
>CAZASB010000262.1:0-6588 GCA_964487655.1 uncultured Planctomycetaceae bacterium | reverse complement strand
TCGTTGACCACGTCGAGCGTCCGCGGGTTCCAAACCCTGGGCCGTGGCTACAACCGAAGCCGCGGATACTAGTCAACGATCCTGAACATTGCCTCACTAGACCAATGTGTGTAGAATAGCATTTGGAGAGGTGAGTTCGTGAACGGAATTTCCCTGAAGCGAGCATTCATTTTCTCGGAAGGGTGTAGCCATGAGTACTACTCTGCTTACGTGGACGATTGTGTTGGGTGGCTGGATTTTGCCCGAGGTAGGTTCCCCGGTAGGCGCAACCCCACCAAACGTTGCAATTGAATCCCCCCGCTCGGGTAATTCGGGCTCACGAGGAGCGGTATCGCGGGCACCGGTGCAGGTACCACGCAGTGAGTCAACGGGGATTGTTTCACCCTACGGTCAGGCACAATCACCCCATGGTCAGGGGCAATCGCCTTACAGCCAAGGACAATCGCCCTACATGTCGCCGTCGCAAGCGTCACGGCATCGAATACCGGCCATTCCGACCGCGCCTGACGCTGGACAGCAAGGGATGGCGCAGCCGACGGGGCCGTATGCGGGTCCCGCCCCGACGATGCAATACGGCTCTCGAGCCACCGGGGTTCCTCAGATGCCTTACTCGCCCACGGGCGCCCCAGGCACGCCGGGCTATCGGCAGCAGAGCACGGTTCAGCCGGCACGCATCGGCACGGGCATTGTCGGAAGTCCGGGTATTGCCCCTGAGATTGTGAAGCCATTCTCCAACTACCAACAGCTTCCCATCATCAGTCCCTATTTGAACTTAGACCGCCGCGACGGACTGGACTTTGACAACTACAACACCCTTGTAAGGCCGTTTGTCGAGCAGGACCAACGGAACAACCAGCTCCAAAACGAGGTTCAGGTCTTGCAGAACACCATCAACCAACAGCATCGTGCCATTCAGCAAATGAATCGGCAATCGGAACTATACCAGGGACAGGCCCAGCCTCGCTACTTCCAGGACACCGGCGGCTACTTCCCAAACCCGTAAACCGGCAAGTGGGACAAGGGGTATTTCTTATCCCTGGCAACAATCTTCCTCTTCGCATGGTTCCCATCCGCAGAACTCAGCCAGCAACACCTCTGCGGTCCAACGTGCTGCTCGCCCGATGGCCTCGGGACAGTCTTTCTTGACTCCTTCACGCACGTCGCGGCACAGAATTGTACCGTACTCCTTGGCAAATCGGTGATAGACTTGGTGCAGGAGCCGATGCGCGAGCTTGGAACTGCCGTGGAATGAATCGTTCCGTCGGCTCCCGCACACGAAGCCGATAATGATCCCGGCGCCGGTGAACCCACCACAGTTCTGTTCCGCGACTGGCGTAGCGCCGCCATCAAGGCAGGTGGACGCGCGAAACACGCCCTCATCGACAGCGACCATTGGCAACGCGTCCTGGAGAGCCGCTACCGTACACCGTGAGCATCCACCGTGCTCTCTTTCATATTTGTACCCGAGTTGGTATGCCTTCTCGATGATGGCTTTAGGATCAGCATCAAGCTTGAAGTGGTCTCCCTCCTGGAGCACCTGCGACTGAGAACCGACTTGTTCCGCCCCCAAGGCGTCTCGCGTCAGAAAAAGACTTGCGGTTGCGGCAAGGACACCGCGTCGATTCAGGGTTTGCAAGGATTGTTCCGTATGGTCTTCTTTGGGCATGATTCAAGCTCCTATTGGTGCAATAACGGGGGCAGCCCCCGGGGGCACCCATCTTCTCTTCCTTCTAACGTGGTTGACTGCGAATCCGCTTGATTTCAGCCAAGGATTGGTCGAGTCGAGCGGCGATATCCTCATTGGAAAATCCATAATCGGCCAGTACGTGGATCGATTGCACGGTCGAGGTCGAGCATTCCACGGAGTTTTCAGCGTCCGGAGCATCCTTCCAGGAGTTGTGCTCACTCGACTGGCTTTCGGAGGTCTTGCGCAACGCGTTCTCCAGTCGCGTGGCCGCCCGATCGGCCTCGGCAATCATGGCCTGCAATAGGGATGCGCGGGTATTGATTTCCGCTGAGAGATCGCGGGCCGTCTGGTGCATTTCCACTTCCCACCGTGACAGTTTCGGCGGTCCGTCCATCAGTCGGGTAACGGGCTCGGGCTTCGGTCGCGGGAGCACGACTAGTGCGTTATCGTCTCGCCGCTGGCGACTCAGATAGCCGTACGACCGCCGCAACAGAATGGCAATGATCACTCCGAGCCCCGCGAGGACAAACAACATCGAGAGATTGGATTGGGCAAGCAGAATCATAGGATTCCCGGATCGAATGCCTTCTGGGCGGCGTTGTACACTTCGGGTAGTGACAGATCGTGTTCAGTAGCCATGCGACGGCACGACTCGAACTCGGGCGAGAACCGGGGCGGCCCGTCCGGCGGAAAGCCGACCTTGCCTTCGACTTCGCCCCAAGGCGTAGACACCCGATGCGCCTGCCTGGAAAGCAACTGTCGCGCGACGGGCCAACGGCGGACGCCCAGCGTACTGGTCTCGCGGAACAAGAGGGCTTCGATTGCTGGCGCATCGGCCGTGCGGCACAGGACGCTCAGGGTCACTCCGGGCCGGTTCTTCTTCATCTGGATGGCCGTGGTGAACACGTCGAGGGCACCTGCCTGCCATAGACGCGAGCCGGCATATCCGATCATCTCACCGCTCGTGTCATCCAGGTTGGTTTCGATCATGCACACCTCATCCTCGTCGGCATTGACGACTTCACCCAGAACGAGGCGTAGCACGTTGGCCTGCTCCGGTAGATCAGTTTGCCCGGCCCCGCAGCCAATTCGCCGGATGGTCATCGACGGCATGGGCCCGAACCGTTCGGCCAGCGTGGCGAGGATGGCAGCGCCGGTGGGCGTGGTCAGTTCGGCCTCGATGTGCGACTCCACAACAGGAATGCCGCACAGCAGTTCGGCGGTGGCCGGGGCAGGAATACTCACTTCGCCGTGGGCAATGCGCACGCGACCGTGGCCGGTTGCGACGGGCGAAGCCGTCACGCGATCGACTCCCAGCAGATCGAGCCCCACGGCCGTGCCCACCACGTCGGCAATGGAGTCGGCAGCGCCCACCTCGTGAAAATGAACCTTCTCGACGGCACATCCATGGACCTTTGCCTCGGCCTCGGCCAACCGGGTAAATATCTGCCGTGCGGTCTGCCGCTGCCGACCGTTTAACTCGGCGGTGTCGAGCAAGGAGAGGATATGGTGCAGATGCCGATGCTTGTGCTCCGGCGTGTATTCTACGGTTACCTGGGTAGCACGCAGGGCGTGCTTCTTCACCTCGCGAGCGACAAGCCGGCAGCCGGGCAATCCCAGCGAACCGATCGCTCGGTTCATCGCGTCGAGATCGGCGCCGGCATCGATCAGCGCTCCTAGGGTCATATCGCCGCTAATCCCACTGGCACAATCGAAATAGGCAATGCGCGTCACTTACAACTCCAGATGAAATGGACAAATCGGATGGGACCAACAATCTTGCAGGGTTTCCTTCGTACATTCAAGGAAGGGGGCCGGAAATCCCCGGCATGACGGCGGGAGCGTCCATCGCCAGTACGCCAGCATAGCCCGTTTGAAGGTTGGTTTCCAGAACCGGTTGGGTGCCCCGGTCTGATACACAGACCAATGGTGGCACGCGGCGACCATATTGGATAGAATGGGGGACTCGCCAGTTGAGAATGTCTAGCAAAAATCACACCCTTCCAAGGAGCCCCATCATGGATAGTAGGATTACTCGCCGCCAGTGGCTTGGTTCCACGGCTGCCGTCTCGTTGGCGGCAACGTTCGCGCCCCGCTGGGCTAAGGCTGACCAGTCGCAGTCGCCGCCGCAACGAACTGTCACTCGGGGGCCGAAGCACCATTGGTTTGCCTACTACGACAAGCTGCAATTCGATCCGACCGGCCGGTACTGTCTGGGCATGGAGGTCGATTTCGAGCACCGCAGCCCAGCGGCTGATGACGTGATTAAGATGGGGCTGATCGACTTGCACGACGGCGACCACTGGACCGAGTTCGGTGAGAGCCGCTCCTGGGGTTGGCAGCAAGGGTGCATGTTGCAGTGGATTCCCGGCTCCGCCAGCCGCGTGCTGTGGAACGATCGGCAGGGCGACCGCTTTGTGTGCCACATTCGCGACATGAAGAGCAACGAGCAGCGAACCATCCCCCATCCGATCTACTGCCTTAGTGCCGATGGTCGGACCGCGTTCAATGCCGACTTCCGGCGGATTAACGACACACGGCCTGGCTATGGGTACGCCGGCCTGCCCGACCCGTACACGGACCAGAACGCGCCGGAGGAGTCAGGCATCTGCCGCGTGAACCTCGAAACGGGCGAGTCGAGCCTGATTTTCTCGCTGGCCGAGGCGGCGAAGTTCCCGCTACCCAAGGAGAACCCCTACTTCCCGCCGGACGAAATGGCCAAGGCCAAGCATTGGTTCAACCATCTGCTGGTCAATACGGACGGTACGCGGCTGGAGTTTCTGCACCGCTGGCGACCCGAGGGCGCCAAACGATGGTTCACCCGCATGTTCACTTGCGCCCCAGACGGATCCGACCTGCGATGCATTGTCAACACGGGCATGGCGTCGCATTTCATTTGGCGCGACCCGTCGCACATTCTGGTTTGGGCGCGGCACGAGTCACACGGCGATAAGTTCTACGTGGTCGAGGATCGCGAAGACGGCTCCTTCGAAGTCGTGGCGCCCGATGTCATGGTTCGCGACGGCCACTGTACCTATCTGCCAAACACCGATTGGGTAGTCAACGATACCTACCCGGACGCCGAGCGTAAGCAGCAGGTGTATCTTTACCATCTTCCGACTGGCCGGAAAGTCGAGCTTGGTCGCTACTTCCAGCCGCCGGAATACCGCGGCGAGTGGCGAGTCGACACCCACCCCCGCCACAGCCCGGACGGTAAACTGCTGACCATCGACACGCCTCACACGGGCGAAGGGCGGCAGATCCACCTGATCGATATCAGCGGGATTGTATCATAGACGCACGAGATAATCCGAACTAGCCGGAGTTATCCCCGGTGCAGAAGCCCCCCATGTTGCATCGGATCCGAGGTCAGCAAGTTGCACAACGCCTGCGGCATCGGCAATCTGGGGGCTTCCGGATCATGGCGCAAGGCGTCGAGGACTTGGTCGAGTTGTTCGACCGTGCCGAGGGCCAGATCGACCAGCAGGAGCTTGCGTCCCTTGAGCACGCATCCACCCCCCCCACTGCCGCCAAGCCAATCGTGGCGGATCTCATAGCCCAATCGAGCCACTGCATCCAACGCGTGTTCCAAGGCTTCCACCGTATGCATCCATGCATCTCCATAAATCTGGCGGGCCGCAAACAGAAAACCGAAGCTACCCCACGACATATGCATGATTATAATCCCTTCGGTTCTAGTCGCCTAGCCGAGTTCGACGATACGGACAATGGGCGCAACTTGTTTGCTTGCATGGAGTTAAGGCAAGCACTCTCGGGAAGAGAGCTAGAAACGAAGCGCTTTGGCAAACCTGGGCAACCAGGGGCCTTACGCAACACAGCCCGACCCAATCCGAATGAGGAGCCTATTGTGCAACACCTGGAGCCCTGCGAAACCACGTCGCTTGAACAACAAGTCCAATTCCTCAAAACTCGACTCGCGGAAGCGCAGAAGCTGACGGCTCTGGGCGAGCTGGTGAGTACCACAACCCACGAGTTCAACAACGTGTTGATGACCATCATCAACTACGCGAAGCTCGGCATGAGACATCGTGACGCGGCCACCCGAGATAAGGCGTTCGACAAGATTCTGGCGGCAGGCAATCGGGCAGCCAAGATCACCAATACAGTTCTCGGCCTTGCCCGCAATCGATCTGCCGGAATGGAAGCCACCGACCTGACCCAACTGGTGGAAGACGCCTTGCTGTTGCTCGAACGCGAGATGAACAAGTATCGGATACGGGTGGAGAAACAGTTCCGGACGATTCCCGAGGCCATGGTCAACGGCAACCAGATACAGCAGGTTCTGCTGAACCTGCTGATCAATGCCCGGCAGTCGATGCCCAACGGCGGACGGCTCCTAATCAAGCTGAGCCACGACCCGCAGTCCGACATGATTGAATTGGTTGTGCGCGACTACGGTTCAGGCATTCCGCCGGAAAAACTGCCACACATCTTCGATGCATTCTACACGACGAAGGACGGGCCAGACACCAGCGGAAAGGGTGGCACGGGTTTGGGCCTTTCCACCTGCCGCGACATCATTGAATCGCATCACGGTAGAATTCGCGTTGACAGCAGCGTGGGCAAGGGAACGGCTATTACGCTGAGGCTTCCACCAGCCAAGCCTGCACCCCGCGCAAAGTCGTTCGGGGCTCCCGTATGTCAGCAGCCCGGTATTGTCGATTCGCCAAACGTGTCAAGTTGAGACTCTGGAACGCCATTCAGGCGGCTAAAACCGCTTGGACCGGCATTCCATGTAAGTCCTAGCGTTGACCAGAGCCACACGGCTTCGGTACTGGATTCGCGCCGTCGCTGCTGCCGCTGAAACCAAATCTGCCCTACAGAAGCCCCCCGGAGGTTCCCATGCCCGCATGCATCACCGCATCGACCACAATTCTCAG
>CAZASB010000261.1:0-6616 GCA_964487655.1 uncultured Planctomycetaceae bacterium | reverse complement strand
TACGACGAGCCGACGACCGGGCTGGATCCGATCATGAGCGACGTGATCAACGAACTGATTCTCAACACTCGGCGGCATCATCCGGCAACCGCCGTGGTGGTGACGCACGACATGCGAACGGCGCAGAAGGTGGCAGACCGAATTGTCATGCTGTACCCCCTGCCCCGCTTGCGAGATGACCAGCCGCAGATCATCTACGATGGGCCGCCCAAGACGATCGATTCGGCGGGCGATCCACGCGTGACCCAGTTTGTACGAGGCGAGGCCCGCGAACGCCTCATGGAAATGCACGGCCAGAATGGGAGCTGAGGCGATGGACGAACGGATAATCCAGTTCCGCGTTGGGGTCATGGTGTTCGCCACCCTGCTGATCACGTTGATCCTGGTGTTCATGTTCGGCGATTTCAACCAACTCATTCATGGCGCCTACGACGTACGAGTTTGGCTGCGCGAAGCGCCGGGGGTGGCGGTCGACACGCCTGTCCGCAAGAGCGGCATCCTCATTGGCCGCGTCACGGCGGTCGACTTCGCCGAGAACACCCCCAACGCCGAGGAAATTCGCCAGGCCCTTGGGGTCAGCGAAGCTGAGTTTTTCCAGGGCGTGGTGATTACCATGTCCATTCAAGCCGACAAACGAATCTACGAAAACGAGGTGTGCCGCGTACGCACGTCGTTGTTGGGCGACGCCGTGGTGCAAATTGCCCGCACGGAGGAGCCTCTGGCCGGACCTTATGGTCCCGAGGGCTTGCCTGGTCCCGCGGGACCAGGCGGAAGACAGGCGGTCGAGCCAGGACAATGGATGCGAGGCGAGATTGCCGTCGATCCGATTCAGACCGTGCGTGATTTAGCTCCCAAACTCGAAAGCGTCATGGCTTCCATCCAAACCACCAGCGACAGTATCCGAGAGCTGAGCGGCAAGTTCAATCGACTGCTGGACAACAACGAGGAAAACCTGGATCGGGCGATCGGAAAGACGGCTGACGCGCTCGAAGCCGTTCAGCAATTGGCCAGCAACGCAAATGCGATTATCGGCGACGAGCAAACGCAACTCAACATCCGCAACGCGATTGAGCGGCTGCCCGTCATTCTCGAGGATACCCACAAGGCCGTTTTGCAGACTCAGACCAGCATGGCCACGTTCAACCGGAGCCTTCGCAACATCGAGGACTTCACCGAGCCGCTGGGCCAAAACGCGAAGCAGATGATCGATCGAGTGGACAGCAGTCTCGCCAAACTCGACCAGCTTGCCGGCGAATTGGTGCAGTTCAGCCAGGCGGTCAACCAGAGCGAGGGAACGCTGGGACAACTGATCCACAACCCCGAACTGTACCAAAATCTCAACCGCACCATCCGGAACGTCGAGTGCCTCACTCGCAAGCTGGAGCCCATTATCGACGATGCCCGCGTCTTCTCGGACAAAGTCGCCCGCAATCCCGGCGTTATCGTCCGCGACGCCGTTCGCCCCGGGCCAGGATTGAAGTAGTGTGTGGCGAACCTTATTATGACCCATGATTCACCATCTGCCGCGGTAGTTCCGCCGCCGTGACTGGAGGCTTTAGCCGCTCGGCAATAGTCGGGAGGAACACCGCCCGGTCGATCGGCTTGGTCAGGTAGCCGTCGCAGCCGGCGGCGCGGCACTTGGCGTCGTCGCCGGCCATGGCGTACGCGGTCAGGGCCACAATCGGGCCTTTGTAACCTGCGGCCCGTAGCCGAAGCGTGGCCTCGTAGCCGTCCATCACGGGCATCTGCATGTCCATGAGAATCAAGTCGAACGGCTCGCCCCGCTCACAAGCGGCCAGGGCCTTGTCGTGGGCAATCTGCCCGTTGTCGGCCGTGTCCACTAGGGCGCCGGCTTTCTTCAGCACGAAGCTGATCAGGCGTTGATTGTCCGGCCCGTCCTCGGCCAGCAGGATGCGACCGTCAAGCCGTACGGACGCGGCGTCGCTGACCGCTGGGGCTGGTTTCGCCTTGTCCGTTGCTTGCTCGGGGGCAGTAAGCAGCTTCACTCCTTCCAATTCGCCTGCTTCGAGCATGACACTGAACGTGCTACCCTTGCCAGCCTCGCTATGGAGGACAATATCGCCGCCGAGCATTTCGGCCAAGCGTTTACTGATGACCAGCCCCAGGCCCGTGCCGCCGAACCGGCGCGTGGTGGATGAATCGGCCTGGCTGAACGGCTGGAACAGTTTCGAAGTCTGCTCGGCCGTCATCCCGATTCCCGTATCGATCACGTCAATTTGCATTATGGCGGGCTTGCTGACCCGTTGGCGAATGCGAGCAACGACGCGCACACTGCCAGTCTCGGTGAACTTGATGGCGTTGCCTATCAGGTTGATCAGAATCTGCCGCAACCGGAGCGGGTCGCATTGGAACACCTCGGGTATGCCGGTGGCATATTCGAGTTGTAGTGGTAAGTTCTTCGCGTCCGCCCGCACGCGCATGAGTGTCACGACCTCGTCGAGCACCTCGATGGGCGAGCAGGCGATGCGATCGACATCGAGTTTGCCGGCCTCGATCTTCGAGAGGTCGAGGATGTCGTTGATCAAATCCAGTAGGTAATTGCCGTTCTTTTGGATGGTGTCGATGGCCTTAAGTCGGCCTGATGGCGCTTTCGATAGGTCGCCTTCCGTGCGGAGCATTTCGGAGAACCCGAGAATAGCCGTCATGGGCGTGCGGATTTCATGGCTCATATTGGCCAGAAACTCGCTCTTGGACTGGTTCGCCGCTTCGGCGGCGCCGGTGAATTCCTCTAGGGTCTTGTTGGCGGACGCTAGCGCCTCGACGGTCTGCTCGAGTTCCGCGTTCGCGCTGCGCAAGGCATCCTCCATGCGCTTGCGGTCGGTGATGTCGTGGGCGATGGCGATGCACTGGGTAACACGACCTTCGGAATCTCGCATCACGGATCCATTCGAACTGTGCCAGCGCCATGAGCCGTCCAGGTGGCGAATGCGATATTCGATATTCGCCGGCCGTGGCCCGCCTGCCACGGCCGCTTCGAGGAAGGTCCGGCAGGTCGCGACATCGTCCGGATGGACATAGGATGCAAAGTGACAGCCTTTCACGTCGCGAGGATCGTGCCCCAGGATGGCGGTCCAGTTGGGTGAAACGTATTGGAACACACCCTCGGGCGTGAGCGTGTAGATGATATCGTTCGCGTATTCGACCAGCGCGCGGTACTTGGCTTCACTTTCTCGAAGGGCGGCCTGGACGCATTTGCGGCCGGTAATGTCGCGGCAGAAGCAAATCATCTTGCCGTCGTCCACGTTCAAATAGGTTACGGAGACCTCGACGTCAAAGATACCGCCGTCCTTCGCCCGGTGGCGAGTCTCGAAAATGTCCGAGCCATTCGATAAAATCCGTTGAATTCTCGCGTTGGTGTCAGCGGGCGTCTCGTCGACCTCAAGATCGGCAATGGTCAATTGCACAATTTCGTCGCTGGAATAGCCCGACATGGAACAATAGGCCGCATTGGCTTCGGTGAGTCGCCCTTCGCTGTTGATGATCCAAAAGCCGTCCGCCGTTGTCTGGAGGATGGTTTGCAAGGTTCGTTCACGCTCTATAAGCCTTTTTTCCGCCAGTTTCCGCTTTGTGATGTCATCGTGAGTGCCGAACATCTGGAGCGGCTTGCCGTCGGCGTCGTGGGTCATGACACGCCCCCGGTCCAGTATCCAGACCCAGTGGCCGTCTTTGTGCCTCATGCGCAGTTCGCATTCATAGTCGGACAATTCACCCGTCAGGCAAGGCGTGAGAAGTGCCTTGGCCTTCTGGAGGTCGTCCGGATGGGTTAGCCGTGTCCAAGTTCCGATGGTGGTGGGCGCTAACTCCTCCAGCGTGTAGCCGAGTTGGGCTGCCCATATCTTATTGAAAACAGTTTTGTTCGTCTGAACGTTCCACGCCCAGGTGCCGAGGCGTGAGCCCTCAATGACAAACTCCAGCTTTTGTCGTTTGGTCTTCAGTGCCTCTTCCGCCATGCTGTTTAGCGCAGCCCCGTTGTCGTTGACGTCGGTGCTGATCACGCCATCGCCAATCGAACGCAGCGTGGCCGCTAGGCGTTGTTCGCTTGCCCGCAGCGCGGACTGCTGGACGGAGATGCCCGCGTCCGTGCGGCGCAGCAGAAGCCAGAGGAAGCCCAGTAGCACTGCCAGAAGCGCCCCCGCGCTTATTCCCGCCGCCAGCAATACACGACGAAACGCCGCGGTCGGCTTTATGATATCCTTGCCGAACTCGAGATAACCGATCAGCGCGCCGTTGTCGAATATCGGGCGGACCATCCGTAGCGTGAACGTGCCTAGCGGTCCGAGTTCGATACCGGAGGCGGTCCTGCCGGTCCGCTCCGCCTCCGATGTCGTAAATCGGTCGAAGGTGAAGCCGCCAATCAACAATGGCAATACCACTGCCAGTGATACTAGAAAACAGCGTCGGAGGGGCCGAATCGCAGTCACCATAGGCGTGCTGGTGATGGAATCAACTTGCATGACACTCGTGCCTTTCGATGATGTCCGTCAGCGATACGGTTATGAAGGCCCCTATCAAGGGGTCGTCGTCGGCAATCAGAATACGAACGCTCATCGGTCATTTCCTGTTGAACTGCCAAGATTGGCTTATCGATGGAACATCCGTCACAGGTGTTCCTTATGGGATTACATCGAATGCCGTAGCGCGGCTCTTCGAAGGGCGCGGGCTGGGGCGGTCCCGACTAGCCGGGACCGCCCCCTTGCCTTGCCCTTCGCCTTGGCGTGAACCTAAACCGTGGCGGTTTTGGCCTGTTCGCCTGTGCTGGCCGTCCAGCTTTGGTTCGACTGACCCTTGCGGACCGTGAACTGGGCGACCATATCCCTCAGGGCCGCCGCTTGCGCGCCAAGCTCTTCACTGCTCGACGCCATCTCCTCGCTGCCCGCGGCCGATTGCTCGGTCACCTGGGCGACGCCTTGGATGGCCTTCGACACCTCTTCGGCGCCTGCCGCTTGCTCAACGGTCGCCGAGGCGATCTCGGCAATCTTGGTCGCGGTTGCCTCGACCCCTTCGATAATCTGCTTGAGCGATTCCTCCGTCTCGCGGCTGAGGTTCGCGCCCTCCAGTACGCGGCTGCTCGATTCCTTGATGAGTGTGGTGATCTCGCCCGCGGCCTGATTCGAACGTTCGGCCAGCTTGCGCACCTCGTCGGCCACGACGGCGAAACCCATACCGTGTTCGCCGGCGCGAGCCGCCTCGATTGCCGCGTTCAGGGCCAGCAAGTTCGTCTGGCTGGCGATTTCCGAAATCACCTGGATGATGTCGGCAATCTGCTCCGAACTGGTGCGGATCATCTCCATGGCCTCCGCGCTCTTGCGGACGGCGATGCCGCCCTGTTCGGCCAACCGGCTGGTGTCCTTCGACAAACCGTCGGCTTCCTGGGCGCTGCCACGCACGCTCTCGACGGACCGGCTGAGTTGCTCGACCGACGCGGTGATCTCCTCCACGCTGGAGCTTTGCTCCTGCGCCCCGCTGGCCAGGGTTTGCGAACTCTCGGCAATCACTCGCGAGCCCTCGTTGAACTGCGCGGCGCTCTCGTTGATCTGGCCGATGGCATCGCACATGTTGGCCACAACCAGGTTCACGTTGTCCCGCAGCTCGCCATAGGCGCCGGGGTACTTGGCTTCGACGCTTTGCGAAAAGTCCTTGTTTGCCAGACGGCTAAGCACTTGGCTAATATCGCGGATCGGGACGGCGAAGCTTTTCAGGGTCGTGTTCATTCCCTCAATGATCTCGCGGAACTTGCCGTGGTAGCGAGCTTCATCTACGTGAGTGTCGAGTCGGCCCTCGGTGGCCGCATTGGCCAGTTCCACACCGTCGGCTACCAGACCATTGACGGCGTCGCGGAGTCCATTGATCGACTCGGTCAGAGCCATCTGCTTGCCCGGCAGGTCGCGCAAGGCTTCAGACAGATCGCCCCGAGCATACTTTTGCAATAGACCAATCGCATCAAAAGTCGGCTTGATGACAGCATCGAGCGCGTTGTTCATTCCGTTAGCCAGCTCGGAGTAAGCGCCTTGCAGGCGGCTGGCATCGCAGCGCGAGTCGAGATCGCCGGCCCGTTGCGACTCGATGACGGAGCCCAAATCGCCTGATAACCCATTCAATGCATCAATGCACTGGTTGAGGTTGTTCTTGATCTCGTTGAAATCGCCCCGATATGTGTCGGTAATGCGGTCGGGGATATCGCCCTTGGAAATCCGGTCCATGTACTCGGCCATCACGTTGAACGGCGCCGTGAAGGCGTCGATTAGGTTGTTGGTCCCTTCGAGAATCGGTCGGAACTCCAGGGAAACCAGATCGGCGGCACCACGCGTCTCGAGCTTGCCCTCCAGGATCGCCTCGCTCAGGCGATTCGTCTCGCCAACCAGCGCCCTGAGCACCTTGGCGATGGACGATGCCAGGAAAAGGCCGAACACCACGGCCAGCACGACGCCGAATGCCGTACCGCCCATCGCCATGTACTCGGCCAGGGTCGCCATGCTTTGGCCGTTGGCGACCTCCTCGGTGGCGGCAACGGCATTGATCTCGATAATCTGGTCGAGTAGATCACTGGCCTCCCTTTGGCGATCGGTCACGGCGCCGAGAAGCTGGGCGTTGGCCT
>CAZASB010000260.1:0-6626 GCA_964487655.1 uncultured Planctomycetaceae bacterium | reverse complement strand
CACCAAAGAAGCGGCTTGTTTGACCCACCCTACCCATCATGAATAATTCGGGCTAGGGCACTCTCTGCGCAAATCGTCCCTCAAGCCCCCGACAGTGCCATTCCGGTCTGACCAGTCTGCACACACAGGTGAATAAACTCTTGTCGATTGCGATGGGGGTCGATACACTCACCTTGAGGGCCTTGCCGGGATGGGCTGGGGTGGGTATACCAATGAGACACAAACCAAGGAACATGGTCTAAATATGCGGAACATTCTTGTCACGAGCGCCTTGCCCTATGCCAATGGGCACATCCATATCGGTCACCTGGTCGAGTACATCCAAACCGACATCTGGGTTCGCTTTCAAAAGCTGCAGGAGAACCGGTGCGTGTATATGTGCGCGGACGATACGCACGGAACGGCCATCATGTTGCGGGCAAAGCAGGAGGGCATCAGCGAGGAAGAGCTGATTGAGACGATGCAGCAGGCCCACGTGAACGATTTCGCCGGGTTCCATATCGAGTTCGACAACTATGGCAGCACCCACTGCCCAGAAAACCGAGCGCTGTGCGAGGAGATTTGGGCCGCGATTCGCAAGGCCGACATGGTCCACGAGCAGGAGGTCGAGCAGCTCTACGATACATCCCACGGCATGTTCTTGGCCGACCGGCAAGTACGCGGCACATGCCCGCGATGCAAGGCCACGGATCAGCCGGGCGACAACTGTTCAGAGTGCGGGGCTCACTACAGCCCCGTCGAGCTGATCGACCCGGTGAGCGCCGTTTCCGGCACGAATCCCGAGGTCCGAAAACACCCGCACTTGTTTGTCAATATCGAGAAGGAGCATGCGTTCCTGGATGAGTGGACCCAGACGGGCGGGCACTTGCAGCCGGAGATTGCGAACTACTTAAAGGCCTACTTTTTGAATGAGCCGCTGAAGAACTGGGACGTCTCGCGTCCGGCCCCATACTTCGGCTTCGAGATTCCCGACTCTCCCGGCAACTATTGGTATGTATGGTTCGATGCGCCCATCGGCTACATCGCGTCAACGCGGCAGTGGTGCAATCGCGTGGGCGAGGATTTCGACGGCTGGTGGGACGAGCAGAAAGGGGCCGACACGGAGATTCACCACTTCATTGGCAAGGACATTACCTACTTTCATACGCTATTCTGGCCGGCCATGCTCAAGGTCTCGCGGTTCAGCTTGCCTCGAAAAATCCACATCCACGGATTCCTGACCGTCGATGGGGCGAAAATGTCGAAGAGCAAGGGCACGTTCGTCCTGGCATCGACGTACCTGAAGTACCTCGATCCGAGCTACCTGCGTTACTATTACGCCGCGAAACTCAGTGACCGCGTCGACGACATCGATCTGAACCTCGACGAGTTCGTCGCACGGGTGAACTCGGACATCGTGGGCAACATTGTGAACCTGGCGAGCCGCACGGCCAAGTTTGCCGGCGAGACCGGGCTGGCCGACGCATACCCGGACGACGGCGGGCTTTTCGAGCAGGCCGCTCGCGACGGCGATGCGATTGCCGCGGCCTACGAAGCCTGCGACTTCGGCCAGGCGATGCGGCTCATTCTGGCGGCGGGCGACCGGGCGAATAAGTACGTTGAGGACTGCGCCCCGTGGATTCTGAAGAAGGAGGGCAAGACGGAAGAGCTGCGCGACATATGCACGGTCGGGCTAAACCTCTTTTGGCAGCTTGCCGTCTACCTGGCGCCCGTGCTGCCCAAGCTTGCCCGACAGACGGGTGAGCTGGTCAATAGGCCCATTGAGCATTGGCGGCAGTCGCGGCAGCCGCTGCTGGGCATTCCGGTGGGCAAGTTCAGTCACATGATGAAGCGGGTGGAGCGGAGCAAGGTCGATTCGATGATCGCCGATAGCGCCGCGCCCGTCGAGGCAGCCGCGCCAGCCGACTCGGTTATTGCGGAAAAGACGCTGACCGCCACGGCCGATTCGGACGAGCCGCTACGTCAGGAGCCGATTGCCGAGCAGTGTACGATTGACGATTTTCTGAAGGTCGACCTGCGGGTTGCTCGCGTCTTGACGGCTGAAAAGGTCCCCGACGCGGCCAAGCTGTTGAAGCTGACTCTAGGACTCGGCGGCGATGTGACGCGTACCGTATTCGCGGGCATCAAGCAAGCGTACGAGCCGGAGCAGCTTGTCGGCAAGCTCGTGGTGTGCGTGGCGAACCTCAAGCCTCGCAAGATGAAGTTCGGCATGAGCGAGGGCATGGTTGTCGCATCGGGCCCCGGCGGAAAGGATGTCTTCTTACTCCATCCCGATCCCGGCGCGCAACCGGGCCAGCGCGTTCACTGACCGCGAGAAATGGCTTCCAGCATTTCCGCAAGCAGTTCCATGGGTAGCCCTACGACGTTCGTTTCGCTGCCTTCGAGCACGCGGACCCAGTCCAGGCCGTCCTGGTAGCCGAACGCGCCGGCCTTCCCTTTCCATTGCCCTCCGGCAAGGTACGCGTCCAACTGCTCTGGGCTGAGCGGATCCATGTAGAGCCTCGTCCGCGCGACGCGTACGTCAGGCGTATTTTCCGGCATGGGCCAGAGGCACAGTCCGGTCAGCACGCGATGCTCCTGCCCACTAAGCGAAAGGAGGATTTGCCGGGCGTGCTCCTGGTCGCGAGGCTTGCCGAGGACGCTCCCGTTGCATTCCACCACCGAATCGCAACCGAGAACCAGGCCGCAGCGGAAACTCCGGGCGACGCTGGCCGCCTTTTCACGCGCTAGCCGGGCGACGAGCCGCTCCGGTGGTTCGCCCGGCAATTCCGTTTCGTCCACGTCGGCCGGCGGAATCACATCGAACTGAAACCCGCCATTCCGCAGTAAGTCTCGGCGGCGCGGCGAGCCGCTAGCGAGGATCAATGGTGCGAGCGTTTTAGGCATGGAATGTCGGTGGGAAGAATCGCATACGGGCTAAGCTTCCGGGAGCCATGGGGCGCGCTGGCCGAGTCGCTCGAGTTTCTCTTCGAATTCGGCTCGTTCGCGATTGGGCTTTAGCCGATCGCCCTCGGAAGCAAGCCATCCGGCCTGCTCAGCCAAAGCCACGGCGGCCGGGATGCCGTCGCGGCCGAGTGCGGCGACAACTGCCTGCTCAATTCGCGAAAGATGTATCGCTTCGAGCCGGTAGTCGACAAACGCTTCCCACGTGAGAGGCACCCAGGACTGCACAATCTGGTATCCAATCACGTTGGCATAGTCGGCAATCTCCTGCTGAGCGCTCGCGTCCATGCGCAAGGCTAGGAAATGCAACAAATTGTGGAGATTGATCTTCCAGTAGGCCTCGGTGTAGGTGGAAAGAGGAAGGTCTTTGCGGGCCTGTTCGCGCGCCACGCCGCGGGCAAGCCGCTCTTCGTACACCTCGCGCGCCAGGGTTTGCAGGTCGCGCTCGCGGGCGGAAAGATGCGCTCCGGTGTCGCTGTCAAGCGTGCCGGTGCTTCCCTGGCGATTCGCGTTGGACTGCCGTCGCCACGCATCTTCGGCCGTGCGTTGCGTCGCGTTGATTGCCTCGCTGTAACGGGTGGAATACTCGTTCACGCTGGCCGTTCGATGCCGAATCCACTGTCGCCAGCAGTCCATGGGCACTCGCACGTGGAGTTTCAGTTCGCACATCTCAAACGGCGTTGTGTGCCGATGTCGCATCAAGTAGCGGATCAGCCCGCGGTCCTCGTGGACCCGCTTCGTGCCCTTGCCGTACGAGACGCGAGCCGCCTGCACAATCGAGCCATCCGACCCCATGTAGTCAATCAATCTGACAAAGCCATCGTTGAGCACCGGGAGCGTTCGGCCCAGGAATTCGTCCAATGCGGCAATGTTCGGTCGTTCGGCGTGCTCGGTCATCTGTGTGTCCGGTCTCTCCAGCAGGTTTGCTGACTCATTCGTGCGAATGAGGCCATTCTCCGCTCCGCATCAATCCTCGGCAATCCCCCCACAACAACGTGGGAGCCTCCCCTGATCGTGAGGTAGCGCCGAGCGTGAAACTCCCATGAGTAAGCCGTGGGCATCTTTTTCCTGCAATCGCTTCCGATTCGGCTCATTTCTCCAACGCCAACTTGTACCCTGGAAAAGCCGCCCAATGGTTTTCCTGGAGCCAAAAGAGCGTTTTTCCGCCTATTCGGTCTGGCTTCGAGGGAACGGTTCTGCTACCATCCGCCGCAACGGTCGGTACTTTGAAGCATTCCTGTCGGAAAGGATTTCGACCATGAGCCCCGAAAAGAGACTCATTGGAATCGGTTTTGGCGTGTTTTTCACATGTTGTCTCTGGACTGGCATGATCCTAGCGGCACCACCCTGGCTCTCGCTGATTACCAACGATCGGGTTGAAGCCGACCCCAATAAGAACTATCAGCTCGCCGACGACAACGGACCGTGGACCATCCTTGCCTGCACATTCTCCGGTGAAGGAGCCGAGGAGCAGGCACGCGACCTGGTCATGGAACTGCGGAAGCGATACAAACTGCCTGCGTACGTGCATCAGATGCACTTCGACCTGGACGAGGCCGAAGGTCGAGGGCTGAACCGATTTGGCGGGGCAGTGCAAATGCGATATCAACGCGGCAATACGGTTGACGAAATTGCCGTTCTCGTGGGCAATTATCCGGCGGTTGACGACTCCGAGGCCCAGGAAACGCTCCGGAGAATGAAGCAATTCAAGCCGGACTGTCTGAAGGGGGACGAGTCGCGTCCGACGACGCGAAATCTGGCAGGGTGGCGGGCCATGGCAAGCAAGCTCAACCGCGACGCGCAAGCAGCGGGGCCGCTGAGCAAGGCGTTTGTGACCACGAATCCGATGTTGCCAAAGGAGTACTTCGCTCCTAAAGGCGTCGACCCCGAGGTCTTGGAATGGAACACTGGCGTGAAATACAGCCTGCTGGACTGCTCTGGCCGCTACACGGTGCAAGTAGCGACGTTCAAGGGCAAGACGCTCATCAAGCAGAATGAGATCGAGGCCGTCGAGAAGGGTAAGCAGCAAATTCACAGCGGACTGGCCGAGGCCGCCGAGAAAGCAGATCGGCTATGCCAGGCGTTGCGGATGAAGGGCTACGAGGCCTATCAGTTCCACGATCGATACGCAAGCATCGTCACCGTGGGGAGTTTTGATTCGGTGGGTACGCCCCGTCAGGATGGGAGGACCGAGATCAACCCCACAATCCACGGCCTGATGCAGAAGTTTGCCTCGCAGCCCGCAAATCTGCCAGGTCAGCCGGCCGGCGCCATGGTGATGAAGACCATCGTGGGTATTCCGCTCGACATTCAACCAATTCCGGTCGAGGTTCCCAAGCGATCGATTAGCGCCGCGCTAAGCAGCCAAGCCGCGTTGAGGTAGGTCGTCCGACAATGCTCGTTCTTGGGACCACCAATCGAAAGAAGGGAGAAGAACTCTCCCGACTGCTCGCTGCGGCCGGCGTCGACCTGCACACCCTGGCCGATTTTTCCGGCGGAATCGAGGTCGTCGAAGACGGAACGACCTTCGCCGAGAACGCGGCGAAGAAGGCCATTTCGCAGGCTCGGCATCTCGGCCATTGGGTTCTGGGCGAGGACAGTGGGCTGGCGGTCGACGCACTCAATGGAGAACCCGGCGTGTATTCCGCCCGATTCTCCGGCGCCAACGCGACCGACGCCTCCAATAATCGGTTGCTTCTGGAGCGTCTTGCCGCCATCCCCCCTGAGCAGCGGGGGGCCGGCTATGTTTGTCACATGACGTTGGCGGACCCATCTGGAACGGTGCGCGCCGAAAGCCGGGGCGCCTGCCGTGGCCGGATTCTGCCGGAGTTGCGTGGCTCCGCCGGATTCGGCTACGACCCACTGTTCGAACTGCCGGAATGTCACCGTTCCTTCGGCCAGCTTGGTCCCGTGGCCAAGGCCACTCTAAGCCACCGCGCCCGGGCTGCCAGGCTTTTGCTGCCGAAGCTCATTGCCCTGGTCGATTCCGGCGAGTTGCGGTAGCCGCGGCCCGAATGCGGTATACTGGAGTGGGAGCCCTTCACATGTCCGACGTCCAACACGCACCGGCGTTTGCCAGTATCGACGTAACTCTACTCGAGCCGATCCGCTGGCGTAGTTGGCCGTTTGCGAGAAACCCGGCGAGGTCGGGCGCCGTGCTTCTGGGTTTGATTGCCGTGGGACTACTGGTGCGAATTACGGTGGACAATTGGCTGCTGGCCCTTCTGGCCGCGGCGGCGCTGTGCGTCACACTCTGGCGGTTCTTTATGCCCGTTACGTTCGGACTGAGTGAGTACGGAGTGGACCAGTGGGTTTTTGGCCGCCGACTGCGCATCCCATGGCGGGCCATTCATCGCTACCGGGTGTGCTCGGCAGGCATGCTTCTTATCCCACACGGCGAGCGTACCATCATGGCGCCGTTCCGCAGCTTGTATCTGCCGTGGGAGGGCCACTGCGATGAAGTACTCGCCTACGTGCGGCACTACCTGGACGCGACCGGCCCCTGAAGGGAGCTTCCAGCTTGTCACGTGGGATGAACTCCCAGCTTGTCAGACAGCAACACTTCTCACCGGGATTACTCACCACAAGGTCGGAACAAGTACCCCGAAACAATGCCGGAACTGTAACCATTCACAGGGGGACTGTCCCAATTTTCGCGGCACAAAGGGCGTTCTTTCCCAATG
>CAZASB010000259.1:0-6658 GCA_964487655.1 uncultured Planctomycetaceae bacterium | reverse complement strand
CCGTACGGGTCTGTGGGAGCCCAGGGCGGGTAACCGCCCTGGGCCACCCGGTCATTACTGATTATAAATCAGTGATGTCCCCTTTTCCCGCCCAACTGCTAGCACCGTCCCACCGCTGAAGACTCTTGGATTGGGTGAATTCCGTGAAGCAAGCGAAGCTAGCCCTGACAGCAGTTGGCAAGGTTACGATCAAGCCCTTCGAGGCATGACGCAATCTTACCAAAACCTCCCAGAATCGTCAATATATGCGCCTGTCCCCTTTAGAACTCTCGGTTCATCATTCTCTCCAGTAACGGGACAGTTTGCCCTTCCAGCAGCCTCATGGTTTCATCAGCCCTTCGAGCACCTCGCGGCTGACGTGAAGCACACTTCCGTGCCGGTGGTCGGCCGGAAATTGCACCTTGTCCGACTCGTCGTCCCAGTGCAAAAGGTTCTTGGAGGTCACCAGCCCATAGCGATGCTCTGTGTAGCGGTCGAAGTACACGAACCACTTCTCGCCCAGCTTGATTGCGCTGGGACCCTCGGCCCAATACGGGCCAGTGATCGGCGGCGAAGGCGGGCCGTAAGGACCGGCGGGCGCCTCGGCCGTGGCCACTCGCAGATTCTTGGCCGGCGGTTGCCGTGTTTCGTCTTTCAGAAACATCATGAATCGCTTGCCATCCTGGACGATCGTGGCGTCGATCACGTTGAAACCCGGTTCATACAGCAGCCTTGCCGGTTCCAGCCGCTCGAAGTCGGCCGTGCAGGTGAAGTACATGCGGTGGTTGTAACCGCCGTCGCCCGTCTTGCCCGTTTCTGAAAAGCGGCCCGGAATGGTCGAAGCCCAGAAGATCATGAACTGCTTTTTGGAAGCGTCGTAGAACAGTTCCGGCGCCCAGACGTTGCGGGCCTCCGGTTCGTTCTTCATCACGTCCAGCAGCTTCTGCGGTGACCAGTGGATCAGATCCTTCGAGTGGGCGTAGCCAATGCCATGCTTGTTCCAAGCGGTCGTCCAGACCATGTGGAAGGCGCCATCCGGCCCTTGGATAATATGCGGATCTCGCATCAGGCCCCCGCCCACTTCCGGGCGCAGCAGCGGTTTGTCGTTCTTCAGCGGCACCCAAGTGTAGCCATCCTCGCTCCAGGCCAAGTGCAGCCCGTCCTCGCCATTTCCGCGAAACGAGCTGAAGATCAGCGGTGCCGCCAGCTCGCGCGTCGACGGGTTGTCGTCGAGTATCTGGATCGTGATGTCCTTGTACCAAGCCTCGCTCGCGGCGCCCTGGTGGATTTGCAGCCCGAAGACGCCCTCCTGGGGAATTGTCGCGTCGGGTTCTGTGTAATCGACCGTCTGCCGGCCGTTGAGCCACAGTTGGATGCGACGTCCTTCGGCACGGATCACGTACTCGTTCCAGTCGTCGCGCCGAATCAGTTTCGCCTGTTCTTCCTTGGTCGGGCCGGCCAGGAGTTTGTGCCGCCGCTCGTCGTACAGGCAACCCCAGTAGTGCTGGCCCATGTCGGCCTGATACCCGATCATCTCGTTGCTGCTCGGCACGCGTTCGCTGCGAAACTGCACCCCGGCGTTGACGTTCTCGCCCAGCAACTTGAACTTCAATCGCAGCTCGAAATCACGGTAGGTCTTGGTTGTGCAGAGGTATTCGTTCCGCGGCACTGGCGTGTCGAGCTGACCGCCCACGATCGCCCCACCCTCGACCCGAAACGCCTGCAAATCACCTTCCCAGCCGGCAAGGGACTTGCCGTCGAAGAGGGGAAGCACGGGCGGCGTCTGGACGGCCGAATCAGCCGCGACAGCAGCCAGACAGACCTGCAACGAGATGACCAGAGTAGTAACAGTTCGCATGGTGAATCCTCCGATTGTTGCGTCCATCGTAGCACAGTCTCCCGGTTGCGGACAGACTCGCGGCCGGTCATTTTCTCACTGCCGACCCAGCCGAGCCTTCCAGACATGCCGGCCACTCGAATCGCCGACAACCAGGGTGAGAAATCTGCGGGAGAATCGCCTGGACGGCCTCCGGCAATGGTCCAGCCGCAATCAACTCCTCGCGATCACACACCGCAAAGCGGGTCCCTTGCAGCTCGAAGGCAATCGGAACCATCATGGAGTGCATATCCTCCTGGAACCGCTCTTGCCACTGGGTCAGCGTGTTGTTGGTGTTCCACGTGTGCCGCATCGTGGGCGTCCAGCCGTTGTTGGCGTAGAGGTTGTAGTCCGCGTGGTTCGAGGTGACCGTGCGGTCGTAGGGGCCGTAGTCGGGGCAGCCCCGCCCCCGGCCGATCCAAATGGACTGGTGACTGATCCATACCCAACCCCGCAATTCCCGCGGCAAACTTCTGAATATACGCCTTACGAGTGGGCGGGACCCGGTGCGTCAGCCCCGCCAACGCCGGGTGCAGTTCTCGTTTAGCGATGCCTACCCGGCCCTCTTTCTCCGAAAGCGGTGCAACATCCAAGACCGAATCACTTTTCGCCGCTGCTTTCGTCTGCGGTGGAGCCAAAAGCTGCGCCAACCGATCCTGTTTTTGGATTTTGGGTGTGCGGGAGGAAAAGGAAAAGAGGCTGATTGCAGGATACTGCGAGTAATACCCCACTTGCAGGTGGTGAGTATGCGCCTCTTTTGCGCGTTCTTACACCAAACCCTTGTGCTTGGTACTGGAAAAATCCTTCGCATCCTTGGGCTTAACCCGGATTATTCACGATGGCAGAAAACGTCGGTATTTGCCGGACTGCCCGAAAACATAGTGCCTTTAGGTGGTGTGCTTGTAAGTTCCTACCGTTAAACAACTTACGACGATATCAGTCATGCTCGTGAATAACCCGGGTTAGCCTCGCAACCGAGTTCCGTGAGGTACCGAAGGCCGAAGTAGCCGCCGTATTCGCCGTTTCCAGACTTGCCCGTAAGAGGGACTGCCCATCCCTTTAAGTGCTGTGCCCAAGACAAGGACGCTGTAGTGAAGCACCTCTCGCGTGTATCTTATCGGACATTCGGGGGCCCTTATCGGACATCTGACCGAAACTCACCGGAAATGAAGCCTCTTGAGCCCCATTCTACGCACTTAACTCCAATAGAGAAGGCCACTTACGACAATAAGCCGTAAGTGGCCTTTAGTGGAGACGAGCGGGCTCGAACCGCCAACCCCTAGAATGCAAATCTAGTGCTCTCCCAATTGAGCTACGTCCCCAAACCCTTGTTATTAAAGTGTTTGCGTGCTTCCGGGTACTTTCCGTGACTCCCTGTTGACACCTTGTACACCTCAAGGACCGAAAAACGACACCCGTCCACGTCACGAACGGGTATCAGTGACACCACCTAAGACCATTGAATCGGAGGTAGCGTCGAATGGGCAATTCTACCACGCCCAAGCTGAGCGACAAGCGGGAGGTCCTCAAAGCCACCCGGAAGTTCAAAGCCAAGGAAAAGCTCCCCCTGTTGGTGCATAACACCATGAGGTGGGGCCGGAAGGTTCGGGACGTTCTCAGGCATTTCGGGAAGATCGACGCCGCCCTGCCCAACCTGGGGGCTTCTGTCGCCTTAGCCGAGTATGCCGTGTATGCCCTAAACCTAGCCGTCAAGGCTTCTTCATAATCATCTCGGCCAGCCGTTCGCGAGCCCGCTCGTAGTCTTCCGGATCGTGGCTCCAGTCTTGAAAAGAGCGGACCACGTCGGCGACAACGCTGTCTGTCTGCTTCTCCACGTCGCTGGATTGCGATCGGTTTTGGGCTCGTCGCTCGCCGTTTATGCCTGCTGCCATGGCCATGTATTCGTAATCCTCCAACGCTTCGCGGATTAGCTTGAGGCGAATGGATGGCACGGGCCCTTTGATTCCCGCGGGCGGACCTGGGTAGAGGAGCATTCCCTCACCCCAGAACTTATCCCTGAAAGCCGGGCGTTCCCATACACCCTCCATGGACCCATAAGCCTGCCAGTAGACACTGGACCAGTAAAGGAAGCCGGTGATGTTGTCATGCCAACTGACCCAGAAGGGCGCGCGGAAGTTCAGCGGTTCCATATCGATCTGCCACCAGGGGGTTGCCTTCGGCCCCTGGCACAGCGCCGTGTAGCTCCATAGGCGTTCACCCAGTTTGAGTCGCTCGTTGGCGGTCGCCTCGTCCCACAACCCCCACAGCGGGCACCAGATATCCACGGCCCCGTACAGATTTCCCCATTCGGGATTGCTGGTAACCGTTTGTTCCGTACACATTCGCGCGATATCCGGGGCTGCCTCGTGAATCAGCTTTCCCTGTTGGCGAACGGTCTCATATTCCTCGGCGTCATTGGGTTCA
Organism: uncultured Planctomycetaceae bacterium; assembly: GCA_964487655.1. Taxonomy (GTDB): domain Bacteria; phylum Planctomycetota; class Planctomycetia; order Pirellulales; family Thermoguttaceae; genus PWXP01. Next base: position 2,379 of record CAZASB010000259.1, on the reverse strand, counting down.
TCGCGAAGATAGATATAGGCAAGTTCCAAGTAACCCAGGCCACGCAGCCAGTCGGCCATTGCGGCCAGGTATGCCTTCGCTTGCTTGGGATCGTCCTGGTAGCGAAACGGTATGCGAATCGCGTTGACATGCTTTTCTTCAACCAGCGATCGCAATCGTTCGGCCTGCCCGGTCTCCTTGATACCGCCGTCCGGCGTCCAATCCGGCCAGATATCGCCCAGCGAACCGGGCACAGCTCGATGTCGCAACAGTTCGGCGATATAGAGCTGCTCGATTGCCGCGGCTTCCTCCGGCGTGCTCTCCGGAGCCACCATGGAAGTCAATCGGCGGCCAAGGTCTCCAAAGTTGGAACGCATGGCCAGTTCCGCGGGCAACTCGAAGTCCCATACTTGCAGTTCCACGGGAACCTTTGCCAGCTCCGCTTTTCCGACCGTCACGGTTACGACCGTTCGGTAGAGCCCCGCGGGCGTACCTGCCGGCACCCACGCGTCACACCAGATCTCCGCGTTTTGTCCCGCCTCAACGTCGAAAGGCACGGCATCGTACACCGCGCCGCTCAGTTCCTTACCGCTTTGTGGATCGACGAATGGAATCAGGGCATCCGGATACCAGCCGGTCGGATTACCGGTCCGCAAACTGGGCTCCGGGATGTGCAGATAATGGGCGCGAAACATCTGGATATTGGACGCCGGAATCACATGGCCGCCGGAGTTCAAGTCGCTCACTTCAGCCGTAACATCCTTGAGCGCGTTTTGCCCGGCACTCACGATTAGGCGGATCAGAACGTACTCGTTGGCCGCGCCTTTCACCTGAACTACGTCCCGATTGCCAGGCGCGGTGTCGCGCAGTACGCGTTGCCATGGCGATGCCACCCATACGGTGGCATCCGCTTGTGCGATTGCCGTTGAGCCCAATGTTGCGCCCAGTAACGACATGATCACCAGCATCGTTTTCATCTCTCTCCTCCTTTGCTCAATGTTCCACGAAGTCGTCGTCCAACTGTTCGCGGGACGCCCATGTACGAAGGAATTCTACCAGAATTGGGGGGCGATGGCTAGCAAGCAACCGTCGCGTGTTCGGCAAGATTTTCTGGCGAATGCGGAGGGGGTAATCTTGCGAGGTTAGGATGCCTGCGGCGAGTGCTTCGCCGCCGGGTTCGTCCCGCCCAGGGCGAAGCCTTGAATCAAGATGCGTCGGCGGTCTTGGAACGTCCGTCGCACCTGTCCACAGCTCTCATCTTGCCCGTTGGCGAGATATGCCGGCTGGCGGCATTGGAGAAAGCAGGTTGTTCGCGCAGTCAGTGGCGGTATTTCCCGCCGCTACGGTGGTTGTGACCCCTTCCGTCCAGGCTGGACGGAGTTACTTCCTTGCAAGGGTGACTGCGGTGCCTGGAATACTTCAGGCGGCGGCAATACTTCCATTGGGGGGAACAGTACGCGCGCAAGCAGCCGGACTGGCAAGTACAGGAAGCCCCGGCCTCTGACAAAGAACGCCCTCGGTTCCTGGTAGCAGCCGATCCGGGCCTTGAACGTGGGCGAGTTTTGCCCAAGATCGATACTGGCGACTCCGATGCGGAGCGCGCAATCTAGGCTGTCGTACATCACGTTGAAATACAGGTCGCACTCCTGGTTCCGTGCATAGTCCATGCCGAGAAAGAGCGTGCAAAACTGTTGCGCGTCTGCAAGGCTGCACACGAACGCGACGATACGTTCTCCCTCATAGACGATTGTGAAGTATGCGTCTTTTCCAAACTGGCGCGCAATTTCGCGAAAAAACTCGGCCGGGAGCCGTTCCAACCGGGATTCGGAATGGGTGAGTACGGCTTCGTACAACTGATGGACTTCATCGGTGTACAACCGATCGAATCCGTCGTCGCCACGCATTCGCGCCACGCGCAGTCCTGCATCGCGGAGCTTACGTTGCGAACGTGCAATGTTGCGACGCCCACTCTTCTTGAGGGCCGCTACGTACGTGTCTAAATCCGCGAAGCTGGCCTCGAAGTAATTCGTCGGCAAGCTGTCAGCCTGGATATAACCGCGTTTTCGTAACGGCGCGAGCCAACGGCAATCCTCTGGTCCAAACTCTTTCCAAACGACTAGTCGGACTCGTAGTTGACGGGCCAACCTGCGGAGCGCCGTGTCGATCGCCTCGAGTACCTTCCCGTAATCGGCGCCGGGAATGACGGAAAGCGTTTTTTGACCTGCGGAAACGGGCAATCCGCAAAACAAGATGCGAAATCGGAAGTATCCCGCCCAAATCCGGCGCACCGACTGTACAATTCGCTTCAGCCATGGTCCGGTCAACAAAGCGCCGTCCACCCGATGGAGGGAAAGGCACGTCACGGCGACCGGATGCCCCGCTTCATCCTCGACCACCACG
>CAZASB010000258.1:5407-6682 GCA_964487655.1 uncultured Planctomycetaceae bacterium | reverse complement strand
CCTGGTGAACATCGACGCCGTTGGAGGCATGACCGCTCTGCTCGCCCACGAGCAGGTGGCACCGAAACTTGCCATGTTCCCCGACGTTCGGAACACCGATCTGCTCATGGCGGTCTTCATTATCCCGCTGACCATCCAGTGGTGGAGCGTGTGGTATCCCGGCGCGGAGCCCGGGGGCGGGGGCTATATCGCCCAGCGCATGCTGGCGGCGAAAAACGAATCGCACGCAACCGGGGCCACACTCCTGTTCAACGTGGCCCACTACGCCCTGCGACCCTGGCCGTGGATTATCGTCGCGCTGTGCTCGATTATCGTGTTTCCCACGCTCGATTCGATCCAGACGGCCCTTCCAGGCATCGACCCGAAAATTGTCAAACACGACCTGGCCTATCCGGCCATGCTCACCCTGCTGCCCAGCGGGCTGCGCGGACTCATGCTGGCCTCGCTGATGGCTGCGTTCATGTCGACCCTATCGACCCACTTGAACTGGGGCGCTTCCTACGTGGTCAACGACTGCTACCGACGCTTCCTCCGTCCCGACGCCAGCGAGCGGGAACTGGTGGCCGCCGGACGCCTATGCACCCTGCTTACCATGGTTCTTGCCTGCCTGTTGGGCCTGTGCCTGAGCAACGCGGAGCAGGCGTTCCATATCATCCTGCTAGTCGGCGCCGGCACGGGTCTGCTGTTCATCCTGCGTTGGTTCTGGTGGCGCATCAACGCCTACAGCGAACTGACGGCCATGGTCTGCTCGTTCGCCGCCGCCCTTGCCCTGAAGTTCTACATGCCAGATGCCGAGGCATGGATAACCATGACCCTTGGCGTGGCCATCACCACGGCGGCGTGGATCGGAGTGACGCTCGTCACGCGGCCCACCGCGGAATCGACCCTGCGAGATTTCTGCGTCCGCATTCGTCCCGGCGGTCCCGGCTGGCGGGCCGTGTTGCGCCGCGCCGAGGAGGCCGGCCAACCGATCGCCGGGTCTAACCAACCGTGGGGAGTCCCGCGTGAAATCCTGTGCATGGTCATCGCCTGCGTACTGGTCTACAGCGCCCTGTTCGCCACCGGCTACTGGCTGTACGGCCGCCTGCTGCCCGCCATTATCTCCACCGCAATCGCCGCGGCATCGAGCGTGCTCCTGGTGACGATGTGGAAACGGGTGAACGAGACCCGGGAAACTGCGGAAACGCGACCGTAGGAGCGAGGAGAGCCCCGCCCTGAGCGCCACTGTTTCGTCACCGTGCCGGCTTGTCCGGCCGGAGCGATGGTCAGTGGGCT
>CAZASB010000258.1:2299-5307 GCA_964487655.1 uncultured Planctomycetaceae bacterium | reverse complement strand
ACGGCTCCGGCGGGACAAGCCCGCACGGTGGCCCTCCTCGTACGCACGCTGGCAGCAGCTTGCTGACCACGGCTCCGGCGGGACAAGCCCGCACGGTGGCCCTCCTCGTACGCACGCTGGCAGTAGCTTGCTGACCACGGCTCCGGCGGGACAAGCCCGCACGGTGGCACTCCCCACGCCCCAGGCGTATGCACAACAACCCGGCCTCGCACCCTCCAGAGAAGGGGCCGTCCGGCCGTAACTTAGGCGGCTGCATTCGCGCTTCTTCTTGTTCCAAAAGACCGTTCCGTTATTATCCTAAAACCGCTTGCTTGACACGGCTTACTGTTCCGTTTAGAATTGCGATTGTGTTGTTATTGTTGCGCTATTTGTTCCGCGCATCGAGATCGTGCTCCGAGTCTACGAAGGCCAAACTCATGCTCAAGCTCGACCGGGTCGTCAAGCAGATCAAGGGGGAAATCACCGCGGGTCGCCACGGCGCCGCGGGCGATCGGTTCATGACGGTTCGCAAGCTCGGCAAGCGGTTCGGAGTTTCGTTGACCACCGCGCAGAAGGCCGTCCGGCGGCTGAAGCAGGAGGGGCTGCTGGTGGGCGACTCGACCAATCCGGCCATACTGGGGCCCGAGGTGGGCCGTCCGCCAAACAGCGACGGAGCACCGGACGGTTCCCCCAGTCGCCTCGGATTGATTGTCACCGATATTACCAATCCATTCTTCAACCGTCTCTGCCGCGATATCCAGCTCGCCGCCATCGAACTCGACTACCAGCTTGTCATGGGCAGTAGTGGCTCGGACTTCGCCCGCGAAGAACGCGTGGTGCGAGGGTTTCTCGACATCGGCGTCGATGGTCTGCTGATCTGTCCGGGCCTGGACGATGCGTGCGCAAGACTGTACGCCGAACTCGTGGAGCAGGGTGTTCCTCTGGTCTTCGTCAGTCGGCGAGTCGAGGGCGTGGCGGCTGACTTCGTGGTCGCACACAACTTCGTGGGTGGCGCCATGATGGCCGGCCACCTGCTGAGCACCGGCTACGAGTCGTTCGGCTACATCGCATTCGGCCCTCGGCTGAAGAACGACAACCGACTCCGCGGATTCCGTCTTGCCCTGTCGGAGCAGGACGCCTCCCTGCCGGATGAAACCATCGCCGACGGCAACGGGCGAGGCATCGAGCATGGCTACCGGGCCATGGCCCGCCTGATGCAAGGCGCGGCACGGCCGCGAGCCGTGTTCGCCTACAACGACCTGCTGGCCATCGGCGCCATGCAATACTGCCAGGAGCACGCGCTCGACGTACCTGGCGACGTAGCAATTGCCGGGTTCGACAACTTGCCCGAGTCCCAGGTGACCAGCCCACCGCTGACGACCGTGGCGTACCCGATCCAGTCGATTGCCCGGTTGGCCGTGCAGTCGCTGGTGGACCGCATCGGCCGAGGCGCGGCCCATTCGGCCAGCCATGTTCTGCTGGAGCCGCATCTGGTCGTTCGCCGCAGCACGGACCCCGCGGCAAGGCCATCGCAGGCATTGGCCGGCGACAAGACTTCATTCGATAAATCCACGCGCCAGCGACGATTCGATCCGAAGGTGATCGCCCGAGCGCAATCCACTTCCGACTGAGAACGTAACCGACGAAAGGGAATTATGGCCGTTCGAGAGACAGGCGTGAGCTACTATGGGATCGGCCGCGTGGAGCATGCGCGCCGCGACTTCCAGGAGATGCTCGATCACCACTGCACGGCCGTCCTGCTGGCCCTTACGGAGTTCGACCTCGACTTCCGCAAGCCGGCCATTTGCGAAGCGGCCCAGGCGGCCCGCGAGATGGGCCTGACCGTCTACCTCGATACCTGGGGCATTGGCAAGTGGTTCGGAGGCGAACCGCCCAGCTTGTTCCTCACCCAAAACGTGGGCAACCGGCAAGTCTCCGCATTTACCGGCGAGCCGCTTCCGGCCGCCTGCTTCAACTCCAACGCCTTCCGCGAATACTTCTTCGAGCAGTGCGACTGGCTGGCGCGCGAGGTGGAGGCCGACGGCTTCTTCTGGGACGAGCCTCACTACATGTTGCCGAAGGGCTATGCGTCCATTACGGGCGGCGCCGGCGACGACTGGTCGTGCCGCTGCGAGGTGTGCCGCAAACAGTTCAAGAACCAATACGGATACCGAATGCCGCGGCAACTGACCATGGAAGTCAAGCGGTTCCGGCACGACCGAGCGCTCGATATCCTCGAAACGGCCGCGCGGCGGATCCGGGCGATCCGGCCCGAGGCGAAGATGACTTGCTGCGTCCATGCCACGCTGGGCACCTACTATGTGACCGAGAACCGCGGTTACGACAACTGGGACAAGGTCGCGCGGTCCGACGCCTGCGACGTCCTGAGCACGACGATTCTTTCCTGGCAGTTGCCGCGTGGGTTCTTCCGGTCCATTACCGAGCGCACGCTGGACGTGGCGCGGCGCAACGGCGTGGGGAACCAGCGTTGGATTATGGGTTACTACCAGGAGCCCGAGAACCTAGACGACATTGTGGACGTTGCCCGGCTTTACCGAGACCTGGGCGTCGAGAGCCTGTTTGCATGGACCTTTCGCGGGGGCCACGGCACCGTACTGGCCGCGCCCCGCTCGCTAGAAGTTTGGGACGCCCTCGGACGCGCCTACGGCGAGGTTTTGGAACGTTGAACAAAAAGAACGTCGCACGACTCTCCGAGTCGTTACTTTTCGACTCGGAGAGTCGAGCGACGATATGGCAACGAAAGGAAGAAGAATGAACGAAAACACCAACCCTGATTTCGGCTATCTGGCCAATACCGTGGCCCTGCTGGAAAAGATTCAGCGGGAGCAATGGGGCAATATCGAGGCCGGCGCGCGGCTAATGGCCGACGCCATCGAGCAGGATCGCCTGATCCACGTCTACGGTGGCGGCGGGCATACCACGCTTGTGATGGGCGAGATGTTCTTCCGCGCCGGCGGCTTGGCCAATATCAATCCGATCATGGAAACGGGCCTGTCGGTATTCAACCA
>CAZASB010000258.1:0-2199 GCA_964487655.1 uncultured Planctomycetaceae bacterium | reverse complement strand
CCGAGCGGCACGAACCTATTCGACCTGGCCGACGTGTGCATTGACGACTACAACGCCGTGGGCGATTGCGCGGTGAGCATGCCCGGCTTCGACTCGCCCATCGCGCCGAACTCGAACGTAATCGACTTCACCATAGCCCACTGGCTAGAGATCGAGGCCATTCGCCAGTGCGTCCAGCGCGGCGTGGAGCCGCCCGTCTGGCGCAGCGCGAACGCGCCCGGCGGCGATGAGTTCAACAAGCAATACGTGGAGAAGTATTCCCCGCGAGTCAAGATGCTCTAGGACGTTTTAAGGAACCTAACGTGATAACCACCATTGACGATGCACCGAGGCAGGCCGAGCCGGGCGTCAACCCGAATGCCATGTTGGCCCGCCTGGCCCGTAAATACTCCTTTACGGCGACGGGCCCGTGGCGACTGATTAGTGGCGAGGAGGGCACCGCCGGCGTCGACGAGGCCAACAACGACGGCTGCCTGAAGCTCGTTCCGTGGTGGCTTTGCTCCAGCGCCGAGTCAGACCAGACCACGGTCCCCCTGTTCCCCTGGCGGAGCGAGCGCCGGTTCCAGGAACTGCGTGCGATTGTCGCGGGGCGCACTATCGATCCGGTCCTGATGTGCCGCTTCGCCTGCATGACCGACGGCCGGCCGCTCGACCTACGGGCCATCCTGTTCCGCGAGTTCGATCTGCTGGAGTGGCTCGCTGGCCGTACGATGGTAAGCGTTTACGCGGCGGTGAACGGCGCGACGGCGAACGCGGTCGTTCGCCTTGCCGGCGGCGTGCTGGGCAGTGTTGAGGTGGCCGCCACCCTGCCGCCCGGCGCGCCCCTGGCCGACCGCCACGAGTTGATCGCCCGGCGCGGCGTCGCCTCCGACCGCGCCGTCGATACGCAGGTGGCCCAAAGCTCGGTGTACGTGACAACCGCCGCCGGCGTCGACCAGTACACCGACACGGACGACGAGCTGTTCGGGCTCGACGCTCAGCAGGTGTCACTGGTTCGGGCAGGTTGGGACGCGCTGCGGCATCCGGAGCAACACGCGGAATGGCGGCGGCGGCACGCGAGGCTCGCCCGCCTTGTGGAGCTTGCCATTGAGTCGGATCGATACGGGCAGTGTCTAGCGGTGGAAGGAGGATCGCGATGAAACCCTTGAACATCGCCATGATGTCGCTTACCCACGGCCACACGCGCAAGTATTTCCAAACGCTGCGTGATTCGCCGCGGTTGCACTGGGTAGCGGCTTGCACCGACGACCTGGCGGCCCGCGCGCGGTTCCAGCGCGACGTACCCGGCGTACCGTGCTATCAAACGGCCGAGGAGATGTTCGACCGGCATCCGGACATCGAAGCGGCCGTTCTCGCCTCGGCCAACAGCGAGCATTGGCGGCAGATGGAACTGTGCGCCCGGCGGGGCGTGAATATCCTGTCCATGAAAATCCCCACGTTCGACTTGGCCGAGTACGACCGCATGATCCGGCTGATCGACGAGTCGGGCGTTGTGTGCCAGATCGAGCTGGAGCTGTACTACAATCCCGTGGTTCGGCGAGTACGCAAACTCGTGGCCGACGGCGCGGTGGGCCGCGTCCTTTCGGTTTCCGCCACGAACATCACGCTATCGCCCGTTTGGGCGTTTTCCTGGCAGGGCGTGCCGGAGCAGAGCTACGGCCGCCGCGTACCCCTGGCCCCTCGCGATCCGCGATTCCGGGGCGGGGCGCTGTGCGACCACCCGCACATTTTCGACCTCCTTCGCCGGCTGACCGGCAGCGAGTTCCAGCACGTCTTCGCCGAGGTCGCGCCCAACATGCGCACCGACCTTGAGGTGGAAGACATGCTCTTGGCCAACGGCAAGCTGGCCGACGGCACGACCCTGCTGATCGACCCGTCCTGGTCGCGTCTGGAGGAGCGGCTGCCGGAACCGGGGCCCGGCTGGGAGGTGTTCCCCAAGCGCATGGAGGTGAACTTGGCCATCGTCGGCGAGCGAGGCAGTATTCTGGCCGACTGTTTCGGCCCGAACGTCTATCACAACGGCGCGCCGAACGACCGCTACACGGTGCAGTACACGTATTTCGACGAGTGGATTGGCCTGATCGACGAGTTTGTCGAGTGCGTTCGCGACGGCCGCGAGCCCCAGGTGAACCTGCGCTGGCACCGTCCGACCATCGAGGTGATGAACGCCTGCTACGAGAGTATCGCCTCGGGGCAGCC
>CAZASB010000257.1:0-6683 GCA_964487655.1 uncultured Planctomycetaceae bacterium | reverse complement strand
GGTGGATCATTGGGAAAGAACGCCCTTTGTGCCGCGAAAATTGGGACAGTCCCCTGTGAACGGTTACTCGAAGTGTTTGCGTGCCGGCCGGCTCGGTGTGGTAGCATCGCCAGCAACATAGTGGGTTGCGTCCCGTCTGTCCAGGCGTTACGGAAGCCCATTCCCAGAAAGAGACTTGTGGGTACAATACTGTACTCCAAGGCTTGGCGGGTATGATGCATGGCCGATCCTCGAGGCGGGAACATGCCCCCGACGCCAAGAAAACAAGGAGAAAACCGGGGGAAAAGCCGAGATGACATACATTTTGATAGCCGTGGGGCGAATCCACGCATACGCATGATCGCACAGTTGAAACACATTTGCGGGCTCGACGACCCGCTTCAACCTCATCGTGTTGCCTTGGGCGCGGCACTGGGAATGCTCGTTGCCTTCACGCCCACCATCGGCTTCCAGATGGTCATCGTTTTGACGCTCGCATCGCTGCTTCGGGCCAACAAGCTAGTAGGCGTGCCGCTGGTCTGGATTTCGAATCCCTTGACGATTCCTCCGATCTTCTACGCCGGTTACTCGCTGGGCCGGAGGATCCTCGGTTGGGAAAAATTGGGTCGCCAATGGTGGCTCGAACTGGCGCGGCCCCCCGGAGGTTGGTGGGCGACATGCGTCTTCTACTGGAATCGAACCGCCCAAATTGCAACTCCTCTGTGGCTTGGCCTGGTGCTTATTGGCGGCGCTGCCGCCGTTGTCACCTATTACAGCCTGTTCTTCTTCCTGCGCAACTGGCAAAGACGCGCCGCCCGTCATGCCGCCCAACACGCCAGGCTGCAAGCCGGAATAGCTTCATCCCTCATGCCACCGGCGCAAATGCCCCAATTCAAGGAACAACCAGAGGCCGGTCCAGAGTGACGCGCCGAGATCGGCGGTCGGTAGCGCCATCCAGATTCCATCGAGCCCGAAGAAACGCGGTAGGATCATCATGGCTGGAATCAGCAGCAGCACCTGCCGCGAAAGACCGAGCCACATCGCCTGCCGCGGCTTGCCCACCGCTTGGAAGTAGCTCGTACTGACCACCTGGAAACCGACGATCGGAAACAACAGCAGGCACCCCCGGATGGCGTGTGTGCCCAGCCGCATGAGTTCCTCGTCTTCCCGGTTGAACAGTCCGATGACGTGCGACGGAAACAGCATGACCACCATGGATCCCGATAGGCAAATAGCGGTTGCGAACAGGATGGCCGTCAGGAGCGTCTTCTTCACGCGGTCGAACTGCCGGGCGCCGTAGTTGTAGCCCATGATCGGTTGCACGCCCTGGTTGATTCCGAAAACCGGCATGATGATGAACGTGGCGATGGCATGAATGATGCCCATGGTCGAGATGGCCAAGTCGCCGCCGTACACTCGAAGCTGGTTATTCAAAATACCGTTCACCGCACTGGACGCCAATTGCATGGCGAACATGGGAGAGCCGATCGAGACGATCGAGCTACAAATCGACCACCGCAGTCGCAAGTTGCGCGCGTGAAGCGTCAGGACACTTCGGCCGCTCAGGAAATGGCCGAGCGTCCAGGTGGCCGACACCGCCTGCGACAACACGGTCGCCACCGCCGCGCCGCGCATCCCCCAGCCGAAGCCGAACAGGAAGATCGGGTCGAGGATCGTGTTCAACACGGCCCCGATGAGCATGGTAACCATGGCGATTCGCGGATTACCCTCGCCACGGATCACGGCGTTCAGACCGAACGCCAGGCAGTGAATCACGGCCCCGAGCAGGATGATTTGCAGATAATCGCGGGCGAGAGGCAGCACTTCGCTGCTCGCGCCGAACAGGGCGAGGATCGGATCGAGGAAGACCAATCCGACCACCGTCAGGACCAACGCCTCCACCACGAACAGGACCAACGCATTGCCCAACACCTGCTCCGCTGCCGCCTTGTTCTGTTCGCCTAGCCGGAGGGAGACCAGGGCGGTCGCTCCAAACCCGATCAACATGCTGAACGCCATGATCAGCAGCATGACCGGGAATGCGACCGTCGTGCCAGCGATTCCCAGCGAGCCGATCGCATGCCCCAAATAGATCCGATCGACCAGGTTATAGACGGCCTGCGCGACCATCCCCACGATGGCCGGCGCCGAGAACGTCAAGACAAGCCGCTGAATGTTTTCCGTTCCGAGTCGTGCCGATCGATCCATTCTGTCCGGTATTTCTCACGGGCTTGTACCCGAGGTCATTGGCCCTGTATCAAGCAGGTTCTTCTCGATCGCGTCGTTCTTGATAGGAATGTGGGTGCTCCCAAGAGAGCCGGGCGCAAAGTGCCCACCTGCATTCAACCGCCTGACGTGCCCATGAACGTCGGAATCACCTCGCCGTCGATCGTCATTGGCTGGAATTGCCCCGTTCGACCGCTGCAAGCATTGCCGCCAACGACTCCTCATCGGCCAACGGGTGCTCGTCGCCTACCTCGATTAAGGCGTTCGAGGGTAAGCCACTATTCCGCACCAGTTCCTCCGAATCGGCAAACGGCGCTGTCTCGTCGGCACGGGAGTGCAAGATGACAGTGCCGGGCTTCACCGTGTTGGCCGTGCCCCAGATCTTCCACGCCGGGCAAAGGAGGACGAGGGGTGTGTCCCCACCGCTGATATTCATTGCCACCGCCCCGCCCCGGGAACTACCCACCACCACGTCTGGCTGATGCCGGTTGTACACGGCCTGGGCGATACTGACGGCCAGTTCAAAATCGTGGCCGGGCAGGGCAGGGTTTAGGACCATGTGGCCGTGGTCTTTCAGATAGGTCGGCTTCACGCCGCCCGGAATCGACTTCCAGCCGTGGAGAAAAAGGATTGTCATGATGCCTATTGTAGCGATAAACCAGTTCCGTGTACCCCCCGCCAGTTTTTCTTGCAATCCTTGGCATCCACGCGACGACGCACGGTGGTCATGGTGGCGGCGACTGGCGACTGATGTACCGGCTGATCCGGGCGCTGCAAACCGGTACGCCGCCGGACATGGATGTCTACGACGCTGCCGCCTGGAGCTGCATTACCGAGCTGAGCGAAAAGTCGGTGACCAACAGAAGCAACTCCATGGACTTCCCCGATTTCACACGCGATCGCTGGAAGACCACTCCATCGATCGGCATCATCGGCGTCTGACGGTCCAGGCGTCCAGTCACTCCGCCCGTCATTTCGGGCAGGGATCGTGAAAGAGTCACGGCGATCGCGCGAAAGAGGCGTGTTTCATGGCGTTAACTCAACCAGCATGGGCTCGAGTGGCGGAAGCGTCCATGTGCCTTTCAGATCGATCACTCGGCCGGTGATCAGATTGCGGGCTGCCTTGATCGGTTGCGTGGTCCGCAACTGCACCTCGACCGCGTCAACATTCACGTTGACCAGGTAAACGACGTACTTGCCTTGGTGTTCGGCTATGCGGAGTTCCACCCCCCAGGCGATCTCTCCCTCACGGTTCATTGCTCGGACCGGACGCCGGATCCCGAGTTCTTCGATCGCCTTGTCGATCTGGGGGGCGTATTCCTCGGGCGTGGAGCCGGTCAGGTAGTCGAGTTGCGGTGAATACGTTTCGGGTGTGGAGCCGGAGAGCATGGGCTTGGGGAGGAACTCCGCCATGTCCCGCTCGTTTCCATACTCGTCATACTTCAAGGATTCCTTGTCCACGATCAACAGCCGACCGCCCATCCGGTGAAACTCGCGGATCTTGGCGACTGTATCCTCACTGGCGTACTTCGCGCCGGGAATCAGCAGTAGCGAGCAGTCGGCCAGTCTCCCTTCCCATACCATCTTCTCGGTAATGAAGCCAGCCGGATAGTCGAGGAAGTAGGCGGCCTCGTAGACGTCACGGACCTGGAGCGGGTAGGCGTTCGGTTCGTGAATGGCCGAGGGCTCGCAGCAGAGGATGCGTACTTTGCGCGGTAGTTGGGGGAAGAGCACGACGTAATCGGTAAGCCGTCGGAGTTCCAGGACCGTTCGGCCCCAGGCGTCCAGAAGTTGCGGTTGGGTGAGTAGCCCGCCCAGGCACTCGCTCATCCGGAGTGTCCCGTCGGCGTTTCGTCCCCACCACCAGAATAGATGCGCGCCCATGCCGTGCAGATGCTCCATCCACAGGCACGTGCGGAAGTAGTCGTCCGAGACACCCAGCGGCGCAATGTGATAGACCGACGTGAGCGAGTGAAGCTCCGGGTCGAAGATCGGCTTCTCGGGGCAAAGCGACTTGGCAAAGTCGTAGTAGATCATCTCGTCGCGCCAGCCGAGGCTGTACTTGGCCCAGTGCGATTCGGGCAGGCGGCGGGTGGAGCGGCCGGCCTCGCGAGGAAACATGCCGCCGTCCCAGCCACTGACCGAACTCTGCCCCAAGATGTCCTCGCGGTTGCGGCCGTACTTTGGATCAAAACCGCCCAACGGTGCACTGACCAGACATCCGGCTGCCGGCCAGCAGGTCCACAATCCGTCGGGTTCCGATTGCCGGATGCCGTCAATCTGTGCCTGATTGTACGCCGTCAGACGATCCTCATTGAAGCGGTACCAGTCGTAGTGTCCGCCCTTGGTTTGAAGCGAGCCCTCGCCGGCGGCTTCCTTGAAGCCCTTGTAGTGGGTTCCCCAGGCTTGGTTCAGACGGGCGATGTCGCCATGCTTATCCTGCAGCCATTTCTCATACCGAGGCTCCGTGTACTTGCCTCGGAACGACGGATTGCACCACTCCTCGCCCATCAGCGAGTAACAGAAGTTGCCGGGCATTGTCTTCAATTGCGATGCGGCATACCTAAACCACATCGTCTCGAAACGCGCAGTCAGTGGATGATCGAGATCGAGCGCGTCGCGGAACCAACCCTTGGTCTCGTCTTCGACGTCGATGTCCGGCGCGATCTTGGCCAGCCAGCCCGGCGCGCGGTAGTTCCACAGCGCCGGGTTGACCCAAAACCCCTTGGCCTCCGCCGCATGGTAGACGGGAAAGACGTTCTCCTGAAAATATGATTCGTCGAACTGATCCCATCCGCGCGTGCAACCGTGACCAACGTGCAACGGGCCCAGCAAGTTGGCGCCAAGATCCTTGGCCAACTCCATCGCCGGCTCGTTCCGGACGGCCAATCCCAGCAGGCCGGAGAGGAAGAGCCGCTTCCCGTCGCATGTGAAGGCTCCGTTCTCGATGGTGATCGCCGCAGGCTGTTGCCGCTGCGTCTTCTTCGGACCAGCCGGGTTCTTCAGGATCGTCCATGCTTCCTCGATCGCCCGGTCCAGGACCTTTTCCGTCTGGTCGGCCTCGAACTGGGCCAGCGACTCGATCCGCCGCAGCGTCTCCTCGCGGCCGAGGATGCGAAAGTCGATCATGTCCTCCGGATAGTCGGCGACCTCCAACGCGGCATCTTCGGTTAGCAGCGGCACGAACACTTTGGCGACGCTCAGGCTCACCCGGGGCAGCGAGGCGTCGAGCCCCTTGGATTCCGCCTCGTTGATGAGTCCCTCCAGAGCGGTCATTTTTTCCTGCAAGCCAGGCAAGCGGCGACGCATGTCGATCACCCGCGCAGGGATCTCATACGCCTCGCGACTCCCCTCGTACTTCGGCATGTCTTCCTGATACTCCGCGACGCAGATGTCGTCGAACCAGACCGTCCCCGTGTGGTCGCCACGGAACAGGAGATGAATGGAGAACCGCGTGACCGCCTTGGGAACCGGCACGACCACCGAGGCGTATTGCCAATCGTGCGTGCCGGGCTCGAAGCGAGCCGTCACCTGGTGCAGGTTCGTGCCGTCCGCGAAGTTGACGTCAACGTAGATGGCGTAGGCGTCATCCTTTGCTCCAGAGACATCCTGCGCCTTGCTCCACCCGCTGACCAGGATCGAGCCGGGCGTCCTGATCTGGCCGGACCGGAGCGAGTACGAGGCCCCCTTGGCCGTCCCCGCCGCGGCAATCGCCAGCTTGATGCTCTGGTTGCCCGTGTGCTTCTCCTGGCGATCCACTTCATAGCCGCCGGGCTCAAACAAATGCCATGTACTCTTGAGAGCTGCCTCGGCCGCCTCGAATCCGGGCCTCGCCAGCAGATTGGTGGGGGGAGCCGCTGCAGTCGAGTTAACTACGAACAACAGAGAAAGGAGGGCCGGCCACACTGCCAACCCAATGCACCTGCCAATGCCACGCGTTTTCACGGACATCACATTTCTCCCGGATGAATGGAGTAATGGCTAAGTTTGAACAACTTTGGAGTACCCAGGGAATACCGCGTCCCGAAGGCGGCGGATCCCCTGTGGACCAACGGCTGAAGGACGGTCATTCGGCCGAAGGCGATCAACGCACTTACCAACAGTATACGTGAACGGCGTAGGGGGCGAAGTTATCTTCCCAGTAATCGTTCACGGGCTTCGAGACCCCCCCAATAAGTGTCACTCCGGAACGGCAAGTGTACGCGTAACCGTTCACGGGCCTGAGGCACGCCGAGCCCCCCAGCGGAACAGCAAACGATTGTACTGTAACATGCGGGAACCGGACTCGTCAAGTTCCCGGCGTGGCCCGATTCCCCGAAGCCGAGCAGAGCTTTCGATTGCATTGCAGTATATCCAAAGGAGGCATGCCTTCAGCGACACAACCCACAGCGCCGTACGTGCGTTTGCCCCGTTTTGCCCGAATTGTCGCGCGGCGCTTGAAAATCGACATGCGCGCGGCGCTTCAAAATCGACAGGGG
>CAZASB010000256.1:0-6747 GCA_964487655.1 uncultured Planctomycetaceae bacterium | reverse complement strand
CAGTTGGGACAACTGTTCTACATTCGGCAGGTAAGCTCGAACCTGCCGATCGCCTCACAAACGAGCGCGGCGGCGAATCTGGTCGCGCAGCCGGGCGGCTCGCTCATACTGCTCTGCGGCAATCGCGTCGGAAAGCTGCTCGGCCAGCGTGCGGCCCACCCGGTATTCTTCGCGAAGCGACTCACGCAGATGCACCAACTGCTCGACCAGTTCGTCTTCCTCGAACTGTTCCTCGGCATCCAGACGTTCGAACAGTTCTCGAATGCCATCCAAGCCGGCATCGATCTCTTCAATGGCTTGTTCCGGGGTCGCCGTTTGTAACTGGAGCAGGGCCGCCGCCTGCGTACGATGAAACAGGACGAACGGCCGGTACTGCTCGTGCAGAAGCATCCACTGCGGTTCCGGCGAATAGGCGGCGCCGAAGTCCATCATGGCCAGCGTATGATCGGCGTCGGAAATCGCCCGCTCGAACTCGCGCAGAGCCAGCCAGCAGATGCGCCGGTGGTAGAATTGAAGGAACTCTCGGTCGAGTTCAAAGCATTGATCTTCGCTGAGTAGAAACGTGTCGCCCGCGACGGCCGCCTCGGCCGCCAGGGCATCGAGCAGAGTGTTGTGTCCATCCGGCCGCTCGCCGTCAGGTCGGCCGGCGACCTCCATTTGCAGCACACCCAGCTCTACCCGCATTTGCAGCACGTCGCGGCCGTCGTGCGCGCGGACCAGTCGGGCGCTGACCACGCCCGGTTGGTACAGCCAGTCCTCGAAAATATGGTCGATGTCGTAATTGTGCGGCATGGCGTTGGTTATTCGGTCGCTACTCGCCTGGCGGCAGGCGACGGCGCTGTTTCTTTTCCGACTTCTGTTTCTTTTCTTGTAAACGCCGCCGTTGCGAGGCCCGGGTAGGTTTCGTGGCCCGGCGTGGTTTGGGTTCGATCGCGGCGGCGTCGATCATGGCGCGAACCTTTTCCAGGCAGTCGGCCACGTTCCGACCTGCGTCGCGAAACCGCTGGCTGGTCACGACTAGCTCACCCAGCAAGGTGATGCGACGTCGCTGTTGGGCGAGTAGTCGCAGTCGCACGCGCTCCGGTAAACTGGGGCTGGTCGTAACTTGCCAGCGTAACTCCGCCTTCGTATTGACCTTATTGACATTCTGCCCGCCGGGTCCGCCGCTCCGCGCAAACTGGAAGTGGAACTCGCGAAGAGGGATACTCATTTTAGCGTTGACGACGAGCATGGTACTAGCAGCAGGATGGCCTATTCCCCCACTAGGTCGGCGTAGGCGGCTTTGGCATGGTCCAGGAGCGATTGGTAATCGCACGTTTCGACATCCTCGCCAAGTAGTTCGACGTCGTAGTAGCCGTCGTAACCTGCCGCCTTCAACGCGGCGACAATCTCTCGCACGGGCAACATTCCTTCGCCGAGCAGACATCGATTCTGCTCGCCGACCGGCGGCCGGCGTGCGTCACCCAACTGCACCAGGGCAATCCGCGGCGCGATCTCCGGGATTCGCGCAGACAGGGTTGTGTCGTGGCCCAGGTGGTAGGTATCGAGCACTAGTTTCACCCAGGGACTGTCAACTGCGTCGAGCATCTGGATGGCATCATCGAGAGTGGTGAGAAAGGTGCAATCTGCCGCGCAACCCGGGTGCATCGGCTCGATCGCCAGGACAACCCGATGCTCCATGGCACGGGGAACGATTTCCGCCAGGGCATCTTTCAGTAGGCGGTTGGCATGATTAAACGTATGTCCTGCCCGAGCGCCACTGTACACCACCAGACAGCCCGCCTTCAGCCCGGCCGCGGTGCGCACGGCGTCACAGGCGTCCTGCACGCTTTCGCGGTAAGTGCGGCCGTCGCTGCCGGTGAACCCGCCGGCCCAGAAGAGGTGGGACGCCTCAATCTGGTGTTCGGCCAGGAGTTGAGCAGCCCGGTCGGGACCGAAATCGGAAAGTTTCTGACGCCAGACACCGATGGCGGGAATTCCGGCGGCCGAATAGGCCACGACATCTTCCTCCAGCGACCATTGGAATGTTGTGGTTTCGTTGACTGACAGCTTTGCCATCCGTGTACATCCTTTCAAGACCGAACCACACCCGTACATGCCGAAATCATTTGGTCCGGGGGGGCTTTTTCCGCTTGTTGAAGAGAATCTGGGTACCCTCTTTGCCTGCAACGACGATGTCGATGGCACCGTCGCCGTCCAGATCGGCCGTGCGAATTTGCAGACCGCCGCCAACCTGCCCTTCGTTGATGGTATAGCCGTCGAATGCCTTCTTTTGGGCATTCCAGACGTAGTATCGCATAATGGGCGGATCGCCGCTGCCAGGGTCGCCACCGTTGTGGGCTCGGATCCGCTTGCCGGTAATCAGTTCGTTCTTCCCATCGCCGTTCAGGTCGGCTAGGCAGAAGCAGTGAGCCTGGGAGAAAGAGTCGTCAATCAGGTGCTCTTCGAACCGCAGCTTGCCGTCCGGGCCGGGGCCCAAGCCTCGCCACCAGTGGATGCCGTAGCCATGTGCGTCGCTGTTGATCACGTCGTTCGTGCCATCGCCGTCGACATCGTAGACGAGCATGGGGCAAGCGGCGTGTTTCTTCTCCCAGTCGGCATGGTACTTCCAAGACTCAGTGAGCGGATTGCCTCTTGGGCATTCGAACCAGCCGAATCCGAAGAGGATATCGTCGCGCCCGTCGTTGTTGATGTCTCCGAATCCGACTCCGTGGCCATTGATGTCGGCAATGGTGTGTCCGACGAGCGTTGGCATTTCGCGTCGCACCGTTTCAGTCGTCCCCCCTTTCCGAACCTCGACGTCGCGCTGTTCCGTTGAGAAGGCCCAGATGACGGTGGGGTTGTTCTTGTTCCACTGGTTGGAGAACCACTCCGGCTTGCCGTCTCCGGTCAGATCGACCAGATAGCTCACCTCGTTATTGGCCCAGCCCGTATCGACAAGGAGGCGCTTCGGCCAGAGGTAGCCTCGCATCAGCGTATCGCCGCCCGGATTCTCATACCAGTAGACCTCACTCGACATGAAGTCCATTGAGACTACGTCCGGACGGCCGTCCCCATTGACGTCGTAGAGCCACTCGCCATTCGAGCGAACATAACCTGCGTTGTCCTCGATGATTCGCACGGGGCGAGGAACCCACTCGCCGTTGCGGTACCAGTTGCGCCCTGCGGAGATATCCAGCTTGCCATCGCCGTCGATATCGGCGATGTCGCAACCTTCATTGGCGTCGACGGCGAGCACGCGGACATCAAAGGCAACCGGATGTTCCGCTCTCGCGTGCGCGGTCACGGACGCACCAACCAGCAGTGCAAGGCAAAGGTGTTTCATCATCGTGAGGTTCTCCTGAGAATGCTTCATGGGATACTTCGGACCTTCAATAGTATATCCCCCGCACGGGGTCGCGGCAAGATGGGGGGGCGAATACGATGGGGCAATCAATTACGTCGTAGCTGAGCACGATCGTTTTGTTGTTCTCTCTACCCCCAGCGGAACATCGTTTTCCCGCGAACTATTGACGCGCCGATATCATTCGGATACACTGAGTAGGCACCTCTTGGGAAGAGGTTGCTTCAAAGGACATCTCGCAACCCACGCATGCTTGCCAGTTCCATGATGCGAGGTGGGGTGTTTCAAACGGGAGTGGATTGTCATGAATCAGGTCATCACAGCCATGTTCGCCGATGGAGTCCTGAAACCGGATCAGGAGCTTTCTCTCGCCGCCGGCACACGGGTGAGGCTACGCCTGGAATCTACCGAAGAACCGACCGGTTTGCGCGAGCAGGCGTGTCTCGACTTGGATCGTTTGTGTGACGTGGTTCCGATCGTATCCAACGGGCCCCATCTGACGCGAGACCAACTGCATGAACGCCCTTGATACGAATGTTCTCATCTATCGCTTGGATGGCCGAGAGCCGCAAAAACAAGCCGAAGCTCGTCAGCTTCTGCGGCAACTGAGTTCTGATCCGACGCCAACAATCCTGCTGTGGCAGGTTCTGGGCGAACTGATGCGACAATTGCGACACTGGCAGGACCAGGATGTCATCACGCGGGATGGTGTCCTGCGATATGTCGCCACGGTTCGAGGGTTGTTCCCGCTGACAATGCCCACGCCTCAGGTAATCGACCGTGCGCTCGAACTGACCGGCCAATTCAGCTTGTCGCACTGGGACAGCATGCTGCTGGGGGCATGCAAAGCGGCGGCAGTTACAACACTTTACACCGAAGATATGGGGGCGCCCACCTCCATCGCGGGCATTCGATTGGTCAATCCATTTATAGATGAATAATCATTCTGGCATTGTGATCTGGAGGAAGATGGGGGGACGGTTACGATGCGACAATCAATTACGGCAACGCGCACCATCGCAAAAACGGCGGCAAAGCCGAAGCCGAAATGGCATCCAGGTTAGGTGAATAAGCTTTGGCCAACAGCCGCTCAAGGCGCGCTATTCTCGCGGGGCGCGCCCAGGCAGATCCTGAATCCGTCGCGCGAATCGGAATAGCTCGGACCGCGGAGACCAAGCCGAACGGCGCAGCGCGCGTTGCCCGGTACGTCAAAGTAGTTCCCGCCTCGACAGACGGGCCTGATATTCTCCGTCGCCAAGTGCGCCTCTTCGTGGCCTCCCTCCGGGTCGAAGTGGTCCAGTACGATCTCCCACACGCCACCACACATGTCGGCCAAGCCGAACCCGTTCCGGCCACGCTCGCCGTAATGGTCCACGGGCGAGACGAACGCGAACCCGTCGCTCCACGGAACGTTTGCCAACGGCCATATCTTGTTCCGCCCGGGCAGGAAGTCGACGCTCGAAATGTTCAGCCGGCCTTCACCGTCCTTCAGCTCGTTTCCCCACCAGAAGTAGAGGCTCTCCTTGCTCCCGCCGCGGCAACCATAGGCCCACTCGGCCTCGGTTGGCAAACGATACTCCAGCCCCTTGGGAAGCCGGCCCTGCTTACGCTGCTGCTCGGTCAGCCACCGGCAGAAGGCCCTGCCGTCGTTCCAACTGACGCAGACGACCGGGTAGTCGTCGCGTAAAGGGAACTGGAAGTTCGGATCTCGCCAGCTCTTGTCGTCCATGGCCTTCCAGGGATGGGGCGGCGCCTGGCCCGAGATGATCCATTCTTGATCGAAACAATGCGTTGTCGCGCCGGGTTGCTCCGCGTCGGTCACGTATCCAGTTTCCTCGACGAACCGCCGGAACTGGCCCACGGTCACTTCCGTGCGGCCCATCCAGAAACCTTGCTTCACTTGCATCCGTCGCGGATCGCCTTCCGGCTTCTCTCGCGAGGTTCCCGGCGTGGCGCCCCCTTCGGGACCGGTGGCCCATGCCTTCTCTTCCGGCGTGCTGCCCATCATGAACTCGCCGGGCGGAATGTACACAAGCTCCAGCCGGACATCCTTGCCCAAGTCGAGCGTCTTCGCGGTTCCCTGGATGGGTTCATCGGACCGCGCGATGCCGGCCAGCCCACCGGATGCCCAGACGGTGGCCAATAAGAGGATCACCGCGCTGTGGAGACGGGGTAGAAAACGCGTTGTCATCGGAACTCCTCCTTTGTAAGACACGTGGTGGAATCGGAACTGAAACTCTCGCGATTGTCTCACATGCCGCTCGCGGGGTCAACGGTTCGGAATGCCAGATGCTGGGAGGGCGAGGCTCCCGCCGAGCCGAATCCACCGCGCGACTCACCAGGAGGTTTGCCCTCCCCATGCGGTTCGAAACCCGGGAGCGGGGGCAGGCCGAGGTCGGTATCAGATGTTGAGTGAGAATCCCGAGCCGAGTGACCCCATGATGGCGTGAAACCGCCCTATCCGTGCCCGAACAGCTTGTAACGCCTCCTCACGCCGACTATACTGGTTGTATCTGGGGCTCTTCTTCCGGAAGAGGGTACTCGGGGTGGAATAACAAGATCGTAGGGCGATCGTTTCGTGGGAGTTGAGCATGACGATTTCGTTAGAACTCGACGAGATTGAATCACAACGTCTCCAGGAACTTGCGCTCGTGTTGAAGGTGGATGCGAAGGAACTGGCAAGAGCGGCGATCAACGATCTTGTGTCCCGCCCGACCGAGGACTTCGATCGGGCGATGCAGTACGTGCTTGCAAAGAATCGCGAACTCTACCGGCGACTGGCGTGACGCGATACCTGAGTTTGTCCGAGATTCTGGGAATCCACCGGCGCGTCCTGACGCAATCCGGCGGCGCTGACGGCGTCCGTGACCTCGGGGCCATTGAGTCGGCCCTCGCGCAACCTCAAATGACGTTCGGCGGCAAGGAGTTGTACGCCACGCTCGAAGCCAAAGCGAGTGCGATATGCTTTTCATTGGTGATGAACCACCCGTTCGTGGACGGCAATAAACGCGTTGGACACGCTGCGATGGAGACGTTTCTGGTGCTCAATGGCTATGAACTAAGTGTCGAGGTCGATGACGCGGAGGGAACGATCTTGTGGTTGGCTGCTGGCCGTCTGCCCCGGGCGGAGCTGGTGGATTGGGTCACGGCCCACATCCAGCGGCTTAGGGCTCGCGAATGAATAACTGGTCGCTTTGGGCGGGCTTCGGCTACAATCTCCTCCTTGAACAGGCTGCCAGGATCGTTTCATAGTATGATCACAGAGAAGCTTATTCCGATGGGGCCGCGGATTCTCGTTGTAGGCTGCTGGCGCGGCGAAGGGCGTCGGGGCCGAAACGGGCTTTGAGCTGATCGGCCACGGCATCCACCTGGCTCTGTCGGCGATGCTCTTCCTGGTCGAACAG
>CAZASB010000255.1:0-6752 GCA_964487655.1 uncultured Planctomycetaceae bacterium | reverse complement strand
CCAACGATTTACGCGACCTTGACCCACCCTACGTAGATGAATAATCCGGGCTAGACGCTGGGGCTCACGTCACTCCCCCCGTGCTGACTTATTGATTCCTGCATAGTCAATGAGCGGTTCGCGGCCGTTTTACCGGGGAAGCCGGGCTTCGCCCTCGTCCATTGGCTATACAAGCCCCAATAGAGAAGCCCCTTGGAGTAGTATTCACGGCATTTCGCCACTATAATCTATCTTGCCGTTCAGACTAACCTCGTGAAAGGAGACGCTCCCATGACTTCCATTTCCCTCGTGTTCGCCCTGATGCTGACGACGGCGCCGCCGCTGCAAGCCGGAGCGGCGACCAGTAATATTACGCCCGATCTCGGCACGCTGGTGGTGGGCGGTTTCGCGCCGTACCCGGCTAAGCACGTGCATGACGAGGTGCATGCGCGATGCCTGGTGCTGGATGATGGCAAGATGAAGATCGCGCTGGTGGTGTGCGATCTGCTCGGTTTGCATCGTAGCGTGAGTGTTGAAGCCCGGCGTCTGATCGAGGAAGCGACCGGGATTCCGCCGCAAAACGTCCTCATTTCGGCCACGCATACCCATTCCACGGGCACGGCGCTCGGCAAGAATCGATATGCGAACGAGCAGGTGCTGGATGACTACCAGCGTTTCGTTGCCCACCGCATTGCGGATGGAGTCAGCCGCGCAGTGAATCTCTTGCGGCCGGCCGAGGTTGCGTTCGGCACGGTGGATGTCCCGGAATATGTCTATAATCGCCGTTGGTTGATGCGCGAGGGTTCCGTGCCACCGAATCCGTTCGGCAAGATCGACAAGGCGCGGATGAACCCGCCCGTCGGCAGCCCCGACCTGGTCGAACCGGCCGGACCGGTCGATCCGACCGTGTCGATCATCGCGCTGCGCGAGCCGGGCGGTCGGCTAATTGCCGTGTACTCGGCCTATTCACAGCACTACATCGGCGGGACCGGGCCGGCGCACGTTTCCGCCGACTATTATGGCGTATTCTGCGAGGCCCTAAAAAAACTTCAGAGCGACGGAGAGGCCGACCCGCCGTTCGTCGCCATGCTGGCCAACGGCACGAGCGCCGACATCAACAGTATCGATCGCCTGACCCCGCGGCCCGGCCAACCGGCGTATGAGCGGATGCGAGCGATTGGAGAAGACATGGCCGAGAAGGTCAACGCGGCGCTGGCCAAAATGTCGTGGACGGACAGCGCGCCGCTGGACGTCCGGTTCGCCGAATTGCCGCTTGCATGGCGTGCGATCGAACCGGAGTTGCTGGCCTGGGCCGCGGACGTCGAGGCCAAGGCCCCGAAGGTCTCGGGTGGCAACGTTCCGGTCGGCGCGAAGTGGGCGACCACGCCGGAGTTTGTCCGACCGCTGAGCTACGCGGGCCGCGTTCAACTGCTGGCGCAGGCCGACCAACCTGCCCTGATACCAGTGCAGCTTTTGCGGATCGGCGACATTGGCATCGGCACCAGTCCTTGCGAGACATTCGCCGAGATCGGCCTGGAGTTCAAGGAGCGGAGCCCGTTTGCCCATTCGTTCATGGTCTCGTTGGCCCACGGCTACATCGGCTACCTGCCAACTCCGCGGCACTTCGAGATCGGCGGCTACGAAACTTGGCCCGGCACGAACTGCCTCGAGCCACAAACTTCGGTGAAGATGCTCGACGCCCTGATGACCATGGCCGCCGAAATTGCCCCGCCCGCAAGTGGCAAGTAACTACCGTCGGATACGCGTTGAAAGAATCGGAGATCACGCCCATGACAATTTCTGCCAACCTAATGATGTGCGCGGCTTTGCTGGTCACCAGTCAAGCCGGTCACGGGGCCCAGGATCGGCTCTGGCTGGTCCGCGACGGCCGAGAGCAGGCCATGATCGTTGCCGGTCGCGACGACGCCTATGCCGCTGGACGCCTGCAACGATGGCTCGCCGATACCGTAAGCGCCACGGTCAGCGTACAAGAAGCTGAAGCGTGGAACGCTTCCGACCCGGGCGCGGTGATCCTCATCGGCTCGGCTGCCTCGAATTCCGTGACCGCCCGTCTGGCCTCGGCCACCGGGCTGAATCTCGGCCCCGATCGGCTTACCGAACAAGGCTATCTGGCCAAGCGCCTGATGCACGACGGCCGGTCCTGGGTCGTGCTAGCCGGCGGTGGGCGCGACGGCACCCTTTACGCCGTGACGGATCTGTTCAACTGGACGCTCCAGTACGAAGGTCGTGACGTGTGGCTCGAAGGGCTCGACACTTGCCAGCAGCCCCGCTTCCGCTACCGTTGGTTTTGGAACTGGGACCATCGCATGGACTGGGGCGGGCCGGGCGAGCCTGGCACGACGATGGGCGGCGGCGGCTCCTGGCGGCGGCCGGCTGACGCCTTCACCATCGACTGCCAACGCTGTACCGACTTTATGGCCGACCACAAGTTCAACGGACTGATCCTCTGGGGTTTCCTTCGCGACAGCCACGGCGGTATCGAGGCCAGCCAGGAGGTTTGCCGCTATGCCCAAGACCGTGGCGTGCGCGTCCTGCCTGGCGTCGGCACCAGTGGCTACGCCGGCTACTACTTCGAGGGCAAACACCCCTTCAACGCCAACGCATGGTTGGTTGAGCATCCCGAGCTGCGGGCAACTGGCGAGGATGGCAAGCCCCGCAATGTGCCGTGTCCCTCGAAGAAGGCCAATCAGGACTGGCTCGACTACGGAGCCAAGTGGCTTTTCCAGACATTCCAGGTCGGGGGGGCAAATCTGGAAATGGGCGATTTCTTTGTCTGCTATTGCGACGACTGCAAGCAGGCCCGGGCAGCCATTCTTTCAGACGAGCCCGACTACTACAAGGACATGGCCATCTCGCACGAGATCACGCTCAAGACCATGCGCGGCCTGGCCCCGGAAGCGTGGCTGAGTTACGCGACCTACACGGGCTACACCGCGCGGATGGCCGAAGAGCCGCCGAAGTTCGTATCGATGATTCCCGAGGACTCGCTGTGCCAATGGACGCTCACCGGCATGTTCAACTGCTGGCCGGGCGACCTGCGACCGCCAACCCGGCATAGCGTGGGTTATCTGCATTGGTGCAACACCTCGACCAAGACGGAAGACAACTTCTACCTGACGGAAGTTCAGCAGATTTGCCAAATGGCGGCGGCGGCAGGGTTTGAAGGTTTGGACACGTATGGCGAACTGCCCGACACGCAACCCAATGTCGAGCTGTTCTACTTGGCGTGGGAGGCGTTTCTCTGGCAGCCCGACATGGCGCTCGACGAGTTCATCGACCACCGCTTGGGACGGCTCTATGGCGGGAGCAAACCGGCCCGAACCTTGCTCGAATTGATGCCGCTGGTAGCCAACGCCAAGCAGCGAGAAAGTATCGAGAATTGCACCAAGGCTCTTGCCCTTGCCCTTTCGACCCGAACCTCGGCCACACCACAAGGCCGCGAGCGATGGGATCGGCTGGTAACGCAGCTCGAACGCTTCAAACAGGCCGCCGAGACGCTGGCGGTGGAGCGTCGCCGGCAACAGGAGGCGGCCCGGCAGGGCCTTCTCGTTCCCGTCGTCTCGGTCACGGCCAGCGACGAGGACCGCGAGCGTCACTGGGAAGCCGCCAAGGCCGTGGACGGCAGCGTCGACGAGCCGACCGGTTACTGGCTTACGCAACGAAACGATCCCGAGCGTGCGTGGATCGAGTTGGTCCTGAAGGAACCGACCGAAATCAATCGCGTTGCGCTGTTCCACCAACTCAATCCAGGCCACTACCGCAGTCTGGACTACGAGATACTCGTTCGCTCCGGCGGCACGTGGTCGCGGGTCGTGACGATTCGAAACAACGAGCAGGCGGGCTGGACGGCCCACGAGTTTTCCGAGGTTTTGGCCGATGCCGTGCGTCTTGAGATCAGCCGCTCGGCACACAGCAGCCGGATGGGTGTGGGCGAGATCGAGGTCCGGCGTCTTGAGCCTGGCGGCAACTGAACGGGCCAGGTCCAGTCTCCTGCACCAGAGGAACGAGCAGAATCATGCAACATGCGAAAACCTTGTTATTGCTAGACATTATCCTTGTCGGCCTGGTAGTCACCAGTGCCACTGCACACAAGGAACCCGTCGAATTGCCATCCGTCGCGGTCCTCGACGTGGCACACGGCAAAGACCGCTATCTCTTCCTCGCGAATTCATCCAACGAGGCAGTGCAAATGGAGGTGCAAGGCCTGCCATCCATTCCGGTCACGGCAGAGAACCTGTTCAAACTCGGCGACATGCAGGCAGTTCGGCCTAGCCCGTGGAAACCGGAGTTGGAACCGCTGCAGGTTAATGCATTTCGTCTCACACCGACGCCTCGCTCCTCGGCATTGGAGTAACCACTTGCGGCTGACTTTTCCATTCTGATTCCGTGGCTACCACCTAATCCCGCACCAGAAACCGGATGACAAGCCATGTTGAACGCAACCATTGCACGCGCGGCCCAGGGGATTGTTATTATCGCGGCAACGCTGTTGTTTTCGCCGACACTGGCTGCCTCGTGCGTTGAGGGGCCGAACGAATCAAGCACCCCGCCGAAGCTCGTACTGGTTGAAGAGGGCGTCAGTCGCGTTCCCATTGTCGTCTTCGAAGCTGCCCCGCCGATGACTCGCCGCGCGGCGGATGAACTGGCCGAGTACATCGAGAAGGCCAGTGGCGCGAGGCCGAAAGTGATCGCAGGCCGCCCCGACCCAATGCCTGTGTCTGCCATCTGGGTTGGATATCAGCCGGTCTTGGAGAAACTCTTCCCGGACCTTGATTTCGCGTTTGAGCATCCGGAGGAGATCCTGATCGCGGCTAACGACCAACATCTCGTCATTGCCGGCCGCGATCGCTGGGATCCGGAACACCTGGAGGTCGAAGGTATTGACGAAAAGATTGTCGGCAAACAGCAGGAGTATGGAACCGTCAACGCGGTTTACACCTTCCTGCAGGATCATCTCGGTGTTCGCTGGTTGTGGCCGGGTGAGTTGGGCGAAGACGTCGTGCGGCAAGAGACAATTGCCCTGGCGCCGCTGCTGTTTCGGTACCATCCACAAATCCGCGCCCGTGGCGGCGCTTTCAATTTCTCGATGCTCGGCAATCGCGGATATGGAAAGGCGCACGACTGGACGCGGCTTCAACGGCTCCAATTGCACTCGCTGGATATGGAGGGCGGGCACGGCTTCGGCGACTGGTGGGAGCGATATCACCAGTCGCATCCGGACATATTCGCCCTTCAAGCGGACGGCACTCGCAGCGGCTTTCCTAATCCCCGCACCGCGAAGCTTTGTCAGTCGAACCCGAAGGTATGGGAACTGTGGCTGAAGGGTGTCGAGGAAACACTGGCCAAGGATCCCACCCGTACGGCATTCAATGCTTCGCCCAACGACGGCTGGACCAGTGGGCATTGCGTTTGCGAAAACTGTACGGCCTGGGATCACCCCGACGGCGAGCCACGTCTGTTCCACTGGAAGAACTGTAGGAAAGAGCGTCCCGCCTTGACCGACCGCGACGTCACTTTCGCCAACAAGCTCGGCGAACTGCTGCGCGAGCGCTATCCAGACAAGGACTACCACGTGCTCATGCTTTCCTACGGCCACTCGCGCCCCGCGCCGGTCCTCGCACGTCCCGGAGACAATGTGATCATGGTGAGCGTTGCGAACTTCTTTGGCCGGACGGGGCTTGTCGACTGCGGCTCGACGCGGGGCACGACGCACCGCGAGCAGTTTGAAGCCTGGGGTAAGCTGGCGCCCCGGCTGATGTGGCGGCCGAATACCGGAAGCCCGGCCGGCTGGCAGCAGGGACTGCCCGACGTGTCGATCGCGCAGACCATCCAGGACCTGAAGTTCGTCGCCGGCCGCAATTGCCTCGGCATCTATATTGACTCGGTGTGGGAGCATTGGGCCACTCAAGGACCGCAGTATTACGTCATGGCGCAATTGATCTGGGATCCTCGCCGAGACGGACAGGCGGTTCTGGACGACTACTTTGCTCGCGCGTTCGGTCCGGCGGCGCAACACGTGCGAGCCTACTTTGAAACGATCGAACAGTCACGGATGGCCTACGTTGAGGAGCACGGCTACGAAACCGGACCGTTCAGTTTCCCCCAACTCTATTCCACCGATCTGCTCGACCGCGCCGACAACCACCTCAAGCAGGCTGCGGCCAGCGTCCCGGATGGACCGAGCGTCTACTGCGCCCGCGTCGAGTTCGTCGCGGCCGGGTTGGCATTCACGAGGCTTGCCGTTGCGAACATGGCATTGATGAAGGACTACTGGACCGCGCCGGACGAAGCGATTGCCCGGCGAGTCGGTGAAAACTGGCGACAAATGGAACAGATTTGCGAGGCACACCCTTATGCGATCAACTGGGGCCCCGTCCGCCCCACCACTCCGCGCATGCTCGGCCTACACCCCGACCATCCCAACCCGAAATGGAAGACGAAGTCGAAACCCAAGCGGAAGTCCCAAGAGATGGACGATCTCGATCAAAACTGATCAGAACCATCTACTGCACGGCTGGCGGTGGTATCAATTCGCCGTCGGGGAAATTAAAGGTGTCCGGTCCCCTTAGTCTTGCCCAATATTTCGCTATTCTGCTGGAATGGAAAGGCCAAAACGGGTAACGCTGGGCGGATACGTTAATCACGTCTTCAATCGAGCCAACTGGTATTACGTGCCCGTATTGCGAAAGCTTCAGTCAACCGTCAAGCCCCGAGTCCGTCTCAAAAACGTACCGGACACCTTTAATTCGTTC
>CAZASB010000254.1:0-6752 GCA_964487655.1 uncultured Planctomycetaceae bacterium | reverse complement strand
CCAAAGAAGCGGCTTGTTTGACCCACCCTACCTATCATGAATAATCCGGGTTAGCCAGCGCGGGACATAACGCCGTCAGGAAAGCTTCACATGGTGAACCCAGGCCGGTGGAACGTTCCGCCACACGGCCTCGCGTCGGATCTCCCGCCCGGCCAACAGTCGTTCGAGCAACGGTCCAATACCCCGCAGCCTCGTTCGCTCGGCCCGTCCAGCCACAATACTCTTGACCCTCCGTATGCCAATATACTCGAAGAACGAGAGGATCGCGCCCGCCTGGGCCAACTCGACGATATCGTGTAGGATGGCGTCGACCTCGTCAATCGTAAAATTATTCAGCGGCAGTCCGGAAACGATAATGTCGTAGTGCGTGTCGCGTGGCAGATCCTCGAGGCGGCTATGCAAGACGCGAATGCGCTCGGCCTTGGGCAAAAGGAGGGGGCACGTTTTGAGCTGTTCGCGTAGCCGACGGACAAACTTCTCGTTCAACTCGACCAGGTCGAGCCGGTCCGCAGCCTGCAGGGAACGGACAATGTGCCGAGTCACCGCACCGGTGCCCGGCCCCACTTCGAGGATGTATCGAGGCCGATCGGACGGCTCGGCAACGAACCTCGCCAACGCTCGCGACAACCGATGTCCGCTGGGTAAAACCGCCCCGGTCGTTCGAAAGTTCGTTCGAAACTCACGCCAAAACAGCCTGTAGTCGTGCATCCGTCCCACGGTTAAGTCTTGCATCCGGGACCTTGGTTGTCAACGCGGGTGCGACCCGCGAGCAGCCCGACCGCACCAAGAGAACCTGCGGTTTGCACCGGGAAACGGGAGAGCGAACTGTAATAATCATCGGAACTGGTGTAACCGGAACTATAATTGTTCACCTGCCGAAGTCGTGATTTTCATCCGGGGCTTTTCGGTTTTGTGTGGGGTGCAAAATATGCTCGCAGGTGGTATGCTTAGGATATTCCAGTACACCTTCGCGCGGCGGTCTTGGTCGGCAATAATTCATCGGAATCGTTTGTGGATGGTTGCCCCCTCCCGAGGGTACCCGCCCTCTGGAAAGCAGATGCCCCAGTAGCTCAGGGGATAGAGCGCTGGTTTCCTAAACCAGTTGTCGCAGGTTCGAATCCTGCCTGGGGTACTTGTACAACGGGTAGATTATGGTCCGAATGATGTATCCGAGGCATCCGCCGGATGAGTTATTTGGGGTCAGCCCGTCGCGGTAATGAATGCTTGGGATGCGAACGAGTTGAGTGTAATGGCCATGGAGTGTTCCGTGCTGGAGACTGTTGCGAAGGTTCATATCGTTGATGACGACCCGGCCATGCGCCAGTTGCTGAGTGTCCTGGTCAAGTCGATGCAGTTGTGTCCGGAACCGTATGCGTCAGCACGCGAATTCCTTGAATACTGCGAGCCTTCAGAACCCGGATGTGTGTTGCTCGACGTTCGAATGCCGGAAATGAGCGGGCTGGAACTGCTTGAGGTGATGCGGCAGCAGGGGATTCCTTTTCCCGTGATCGTCCTTTCGGCGTATAGCGACGTTCCGACGGCGGTTCGTGCGATGCGGGCAGGTGCGATCAACTATATCGAGAAGCCCTTTCGCGAGCAGCAACTCTGGGAGGCCATCCAGGAGGCGTTGCAATACGATGTCAAGAACCGCCGTGTCCTCTCGAGGAAGGGACGCATCCGACGGCGATTGGCCAAGCTGACGTCTGGGGAGCGAAATGTGTTGGACTGTCTGCTCGAAGGAAGGGCCAACAAGGGTATCGCGGCCGAGCTTGAGGTGAGCGTGCGGACGGTCGAGGTCCGGCGCGCCAAGATCATGGAGAAGATGGAGGCCGAATCACTGGCCGAGCTGATCCGGTTTACGTTGGAGGCATCGCTATCGGCCGGAACGCTTCCCCCCGGCGGCTAACCACGGCCCGTGGATCTGATCGCTTCCGGCGATCCCAAGCAATCGAGGGCGTTCGTTCGGTCCTACTTCCGCCGAATGGTCACTACTGCGTGCAGGCCGTCTTCAAGGAACGTTAGTTCAGCCGTCGCGCCGGCGAAATCTTTCATGACTCGATCGATCGGGCTGCCCGCTGAAGGGGCGGCCTGTTGCCGCGGCTGGTCCGTGCCGCCGTGGACGCTGCACGTTACCTGTGTACCGTCGACTGAAAGCTCGTATTTTCCGCCGTCCGGGCAGAAGAAATCGACTCCTTGCACCTCGGCGGCCCGTTGTTGGACGGCTTTCATGGTCAATTCGGCTTCGATCGAAGCACGCATCGCCCGGGCGACGGATGACAGGGACGCCAGATTGTCGAGGCACGACTGCCGGCTGCTCTCGGCCCAACCGAGTCGGAAGGTGGCGAGAATCTGGTTCCAGTGCTCCGGTCGAATGCGGATCATCCCGTGCGCCGTGGGGCCGGGGGCGTCCGGCTTCCGGTCGGCCAGCTTGGCAATCTCTTCCAGAATGAACGGCTTGCTGGCGATGTACAGTCCATTGCCCAGCCGAGCGAAGAACACTCGCCACTTCACCGGTCCGAAGGAAAGCGTGTAGCAACGTGCTGGTTCGGTCAGACCGTCGAGTTGGAGTTTGTAGAAATCGTGGTCTATCTCGAACCAAGCCGCTCGTGGTTGCTGACGGGCCATCGTGGCCAGCATCCCGTCGAGATCGTCGAGAAACGTATCGACCATATCCGTGTCGCGCACCGGCGCCGATAGGTAGACTGGCGTATTGAGCGAAGCAACCAGGAAGCCGATCATGGTCATCTCGCTGCCCCAATTTCCGCCCTGGGCGCCGCGGAGCATGTCACCCATCATGCTGGTCAGGTTCATATCGAACATGGGCGAGGCGTCGCATACGTGTAGTCCCACCTGGTTGCCCAGTCCCTTTTCGAGCAGATCTTTTGGGCTCACTCGCATGGCGCTCGGCGGCAGTCCGACGTCTGCCATCTCACGCCCCAAGTCCTTCAAAGCATCGCTTTCCGCCAGTAACTTCTCCTTGTTCCACCGGACAACCATGCTAAAGATGTTCGACGGCGGCACCGGCAGGGCGTCGAGCGGCTCCGGTTCGCCGCCCAGGGTCGTGGCCAGTCCGGTGTAGAGCGAGTTGTCCAGCATGGGCAGGATGAGCGTTTCGGCCCGGTACTGCTTGGGAGCGGCTTGCAGCCGGATAACAATCGGATCGAAGTACTGCCGCCAGTACTGGTTGTACTGCTCGACGAACTCGCGGTACGCTTGCGCCTCGGCCTCGGTGACCTGCTCGATCGTCGTTTCCGAGCCGGGTACGAGCCGGTCGGCATGACCGTGGACCGAACAGACGCCTTGCGTGCCATCAGCGGAAAGCGCGTACTGCCCGCCGCAAGGGCACCGTAAGGCTCCTTCGCCGAACACGCCTGGAGCACAGCCGTGGGCGGCCAGCTCAGCCAGCGATTTCGGCGCTCGTCCGTATTGCGTTTGGTACAGTGTTGCCGCGTGGCCGATCATCCGCAGGTGGTTGTAGCAGATCATGCGGCGGCGTTCCGTCAGTTTGACGGTCGGCCCGACCTGCCGACGGATGAACGGATCGGAAAGATAGATGAAGACGTCTTCCCGCGGATCGCCCTGCTCGAAGAGCGTGCGGATGTACTTCAGCTCGGTCGTTTCGCCCAGCCGCTCCATGTCCTTGCCACCGGCAATGGTCGCCAGCACGCATTGGAGTCCGGCCTTCGAGTTGCTTCGCACGTGTAGGTCGGGCCTGGGGTAGGCCGAGAAGACGTGAATGGCTCGGTCGGGGGTCGCAACATGAACGTACTCGACACCATCGATCGTGCCGATCGTGCGCACGGCGTCAGGCCGCGACTTTTCGGCCTCCAGCAAGAAGCCATCCATGCGCGCGCGGAATACCTTGGGCTGCTTGAGCCGAAAGAGGACGGTCACGTCGGTCCCTTCCCGGAAATAGAGGTCGCTTCCGGTGAGGGCGACGTCGGCGACGACCATGTCGTAGAACGGCCGTGAGAGCGGATCGGTCCGCACGGCGAGCTGCTGCTTCAACCGGCCGCTGGTGTCGTGTGTTTGCGCGGACTTCGCTACCTGATTGAAAAGGTGCGCGCCCCAAAGGTCGCCGGCGTCGGCAAGTTCCAGCAGCTTCGTGAGCGATTGTGAATGCACAAAAAACCGATCGGCTGGTACGCACAGGGCCAGGGGCGATATTTCAGGCACCTTGCCCGCGATTGACTGCGCCGCGAGCATCTTGCCCCACGGATGGCTCTCGATTTCCGGTCCCGCCAGATCCGTGATGGATACGATGCTATTTGCTTCCGATGGATTGTCCGCCGCATTTTCGGCCAGCATCGTATCGATCTGAAGCGCCTCTTGCACTGCCAGGGCGCCGGTGAACATGGCGAACAGATCGACCTCGCGATTCGGTTCATCGCTCCGTGACGGTCGCAGCCATGGAAGTTCAGGACCCATCTCGTCGAGCTTCCCCTCATTCCGGGCAAGCTGGAGTACGACGTATTGCAAGTAGACGTCTTTCGGCGCCATGCGTGACCGGGCTATCGCCTCGTCGAGCGACCATGCCTGCGGGGTCTTGCGCGGGGCGGGCTGCTCGGCTCGATTGGCGGGTTCGGCAGCCGGGGCGGTGCCCGGCGCGGCGAAACCGAGGTTCCACGCGGTCGAGGCGACCAAGAACAGAGCCATCCACCGAGGGGGCGAGAGCTTCATGGCAGTAATTCCTTAGCTACAAAGGGTTTGCGGCCGCACGCCGCACCGACAGGAATCAAACGATCAGAACACTGCATTCTCAGGCGTAGTTCTGACGGCGATATAACGCATGCACTACCCGTCCGGCGTATCAATCAACTCTTGCAAACGCCCGCGCAGTACTTCGGGCAGTCGCGGCAACCAAGTGGCATCCAGCAGTCCGACCTCCAGCAGATCGCGGAGATGGACGCGGTCCTTGTCGCGAAAGGAGGTCAGCTTCATCCGCGTCAAGGCCTCCAGCGCGACGGTGCTGGTATCCTTGATAAGTTCCTGCTCGGTAACGTCGGGCGCGGCCAGCACGTGATCGGGGCGGACCTTCTCCGATGCGAAAACCACATGTATAGCGTCTCTCGGCCCGGCATCTGGCCCGTCCAGGAACATGTCGATGCCTGCCGTATGGCGAAAGACGAATCCCACCCGTCTGAGCGAGTCGATTGCGCGGGGCAAATCGTCGCGACGCAATAGGATATCCACGTCGCGCGTATTTCGGACAGCCGTTTCATCGACCTGGGCCACCCACAACTGCACGGCGTTTCCGCCCACGACCGCGTAGGGAATCTCGGCGGCGTCGAGCGCTTTGGCGACCCGATGCAGACGGTCTCGGACCTTTTCCACGGCTCGCTCGATCCTGTTCCAGAGGGCATTGCCCGTGTAGTGAATAGCCGTCATCGTCATGCCTCGCTTGTCTTATTCTATGGGAAGAGCATGGCCGAATCAAGATTCAAGTTGCTAACGGAAAGCGTACCACTCCTCGAACATCGAGAACGACTTGCCGTTGACTTGCCGCACTTCTCAGCTTGGTTTTTCCCGACCCCGGATAGTGTCGGTCGTGCTGACGGCCGTCACCAACACGTTTTCCACGCTGGCACTCCTTTCCCGCAACGCCTCCCACGCCGTAACTCATGCGTGCTGCGGCATTTACGCACGCGGGCGGGCCGCCCGGCTTGACGGTGCGTGTACATATGTTCCAGTGATAGTGCGTACACCCTCGCTGGACCGGTGCCCCTGCCGTCATGACAGTCGCGTGCGTCAATCCGTTGCCCTTGTACCGGCCCCGCGATCCCCAGGCGTCCGACCTGTGGCGCCTAGCCCGGATTATTCATCTACGTAGGGTGGGTCAAGGTCGCGTAGATCGTTGGTGGGTCCGCACAAGCCGCAACCGAGCTGATTTATGGCCGCCCGCCTGGGAAGACGTCGACAATAGCGACCGATGACCCACCAAAGAAGCGGCTTGTTTGACCCACCCTACCTATCATGAATAATCCGGGCTAGTGGACCAGTATTTCGACACGTTCCAGCGGGTGTACGACGAGCGGTTCCAGGCGAAGTACGGCTACTGGCGGCCGATCATCGAGCGGTCGGTCACGGCCTTTCTCCGCTGCGGCGACCTGCACGAGGGCTTCGCCCGGGTCCGCTGTGGCGATTGCGGCGGGGGACTGTCCCAATTTTCGCGGCGCACAGGGTACTCGTTATTGGACAACGGCTGTTCGCCGCGAAAATGGGACTGTCCCCTTCGGATAGGGTTTCGTGGCCTTCTCCTGCCGGGCAGCGCTGCACGTGCCCCTCCTGCCACCAGATGCGGACGTTGCTGACGGCCATCCACGTGGCCGAGGACGTTTGTGCCCCCGTTGCCCATCGCCAAGTGGTCGCCTTCATCGAACCGCCGCAGGGGGCCGTCATCGAGAAGATTCTCCGCCACTGCGGGCTATGGCACCCGTCGACGCCCCGAGCCCCGCCGCCGGAAGACGGCTGGGTCTACGAGCCGGACGCCGACTGGGACAGCCAGCCGCCCTCGTGCGACCAGTCCGGGGAACTGGCCTTTGTCGAGATGGACGAGTTCCTGGCGACAACCTTCTGATTTTGCCCTCTCGGCAAGTCGGCCCGTGAAAGGTACGTTTGTGCGGAAATACATTGCCCTATTCGGGGTAGCACGAATAGCCTTCTAATGGCATCCTCGGGTATCAACTTCACCGAGCCTGGATTATTCATATACGTAGGGTGGGTAGAGGTCGCGTCAATCCTTGGTGGGTCCG
>CAZASB010000253.1:0-6770 GCA_964487655.1 uncultured Planctomycetaceae bacterium | reverse complement strand
TGAACGGTTACCCAATTTCGAAGTTCAGGTGGTGGATCGAAGCCGAAACTCGAATTGGCCGCACGGGAAAGGGTTTTCGGCACGCGGGCCATTCCCTTCTGGGCAATTTCTCGCCTATTCCTTCATGGTGCTTGAGAAAATAGTGGAAGGCAACCCAATTCAGCCGTCATGCCGTCCAGGGCGCGTGCTACATTTGCATACTGCGGAAAGTGCCCGCCTCGGGTGGGATGTGTCGGCTCTCGCGCCTACGGGACGCGATTTTCTCGCCATAGTGTACTTGAATTATGCCATTTGTACCTGCCACGGCATGGATTCTGTCGTTCGTTCTGCTGGGTTCCGGCGAGAACGTTCCGCTGGACGTTCGTTTTCCGGACGGCACGGAAGTGTTCCATTGCACGTTCGATCCCACTTGGGACGCCAACTATGACGGCTGGCCCGACCAGTGGACGCGGCGCCGCGGGCCGGGATATCCGCACTATCTACGAATGCAGATTAACGACGAGGCGTCGCCGTCGGGCAATCATTGTCTACGCATGGAAATGGACGGCGGCGCGGCAACGGCCTACAGCCCGCCCATTCAAGTATGCTCCTTGTTCAGTTATGTCATGGAGGCGTATTTGCGCGCTGACGGGCTGGAACACAGCACGGTCTTCCTTTCGGTGACCTTCCTCGACGAGGAGCGACAGCGATTGGAGACGGTCACCTCGAAGCAATTTCGGCAGACCGACGGATGGCAGAAGGTGCGTATCGGTCCCATCGCTCCGGCAGACGACAATGTCCGCTTTGCAATCATTGCCTTGCACGTGGAACCAAGCGACCGGGAGGATCTCCGCGGTTCGGCCGGGTTTGCCGATATCTGGCTGGCTCGACTGCCCCGCATGACGTTGAGCGCCAATCAGTCCCACAACCTGTTCTTCGATACGCGCGACGTCGAGATCCTGTGCCATGCGTCGGGCTTCACTTCCTCGAATCCGACCGTGTCGCTCCGCCTGACCGACGCAGTGGGCAACGATCTGTGCCGCGAGGATCGGCAGTTGGAAGTTCGGACGGCGGAAACGCACGTAGCCGTCTCGCTCGAAACGTTCGCGGAAGGCGCGTCGGGACTGGTGGGCGAAACCCGCTGGCGCCCTGACATTCCCGGGCCCGGCTTCTACCGCGTGGAAGCGGCCATGCACGATGAGTCGGAGCTGGTCTACCAGCGACGACTCGGCCTCGCCCTGATCGACTCGCGGGAAACCGTTCCGAACATCGAGTTCGGATGGACGCTGCCCGGCCGCGGCCAGGCACTGCCCTCGCCCCTGCTTGGACAACTGATCCGGCAGGTGGGGATCGGACGGGTGAAGTATCCGCTCTGGTTCGGCGACGAGCGCAACGAACAAGAGGTCGAACGCGAAGTCGGCTTCATCGAACGGCTCGGCACGGCAGGCATCGAGCTGATTGGCATGCTCGACAAGCCGCCACAATCGCTGCGGAGCAAGTTGAGCAACCTGGATCGACAGGATGCGGCCTCCATTTTCGCGCCAGACCCGAAGGTCTGGTACCCGTTCCTCGAGCCGGTTATGACCCGCCTAGCCACCCGGGTCCGCTGGTGGCAGCTCGGCAACGATCTCGATACGAGCTTCGTGGACACGGCCAACCCGGTCGCCAAACTGCGGGAGGTAAAGGCAGAACTCGATCGCATCGGCCAGAACGTAAGCGTGGGACTTGCGTGGCCGTGGACCCACGAGTTCCCGTCAGCCGGGAAGCAGCCAATACCGTGGCGATTCGTCGCACTCTCGGCCGAACCCGTGCTCACCGCCCAGGAACTAGCCGTGTCTCTCGAGGCATCGAAGGGGCTCGGCGCGAGTCGCTGGGTAGCGCTCCAGCCTCTGTCCACGGCCGATTACTCGCCCGAGGTCCGAGCCACCGACTTGGTGTTTCGCATGATTGCCGCCAAGATTCACGGCGCGGACGCCATCTTCTGCCCCGATCCGTTCAACGACGAGCGCGGCCTGATGAATCGCGACGGAACGCCCGGCGAACTGCTGTTCCCGTGGCGAATCGCTTCAATGGCCCTCGGCGGAGCCACGTACCTGGGTCGCCTCGACTTGCCCAACGGCAGCCCGAACCATGTGTTCACCCGAAGAGACGACGCCGTGATGATCGTCTGGAGTTGGCAGCCCACCGAAGAAGTCGTTCAATTGGGCAGCCATGTCGTCCAGCTTGACCTTTGGGGGCATGAAACGCCGCTTCGCACGAAAGGGGACCAGCAGCGGGTCGAGGTGACCCGCGTACCTACGTTCCTGGTCGGGCTCAATCCGGATATCGCGAGTTGGCGGATGAACTGCCACCTCGCCCAGGGGAAGCTTCCGAGCGTATCGGCCATGCCCCACCCGAATAGCTATAGTTTCCGAAACACGTTCGACCATGGGATCGTTGGCCGGGCGACGATCGTGGCCCCGGACGGCTGGAAGGTCGAGCCGTCCCAAATCACGTTCCGCTTGGCCGAAGGTGAATCAATGGAGCAGCCGTTCACGGTCACGCTCCCCTTTGACGCCACGACCGGGCGACATCCGGTTCGGATCGATTTCGACATCCAGACAGTCCCCGCCCAGCAATTCAGCGTCTATCGGCACATCGACGTGGGCCTCGGCTTCGTGTATATCGAAATCGAGACGCGATGGAACGACCGCGATGAGCTGGAAGTCGTACAGCGCATGGTCAACGACGGCCCCGGCTCGGTAACCTTCCGCTGCCAGTTGTTCATTCCCGGCATGCGCCGCATGATGACCCAAGTGGTCAACCTCGCGAGGGGCTACAATGAGCAGGTGTATCCGCTTTTCGACGCGACGGGACTGGTTGGGGAAACACTCTGGCTGCGCGCGGAGGAGGTTAACGGCCCTCGCGTGCTCAACTACCGATGCAACGTGCCATCGCGAAAGATGGACGTCAGCAGCCCAGCGCCTTCGCCGTAACGAACCAACGCAGTTCTCCCTGGCCGGCGGCCGGGCGGTCGACAAATCGTATGGCCGCAACAGCGCCCTTGGCAAAACGCATTTCGCCGGCACTCGCCACGGTGAGCCAAGTGGCCATCCGGCCCACGTCGGGCGCGTGCCCCACCCAGGCCACGTGCTCGTACCGCCGGGCCTCGTCCGCCGTCCAGTCGAGTAGGACGCCCAGGTCGCTGCCCGGCCGTAGCGCGTCCAGTTCCACGATAGGCGCGCCGTTGCCGACCACGCCGGCGACGATGTCGGCCGTCTCGTGACAGCGGACCAGCGGGCTGGTAGCGATGATTTCCGGCTGGAACCCGCGTTCGACCAATTGGATTGCCACGGCCGTGAATCGCCGGCGGCCGGCCGCAGTGAGCGGGCGTTCCCAGTCGGTCGACCAGTGGAACACGTCCAGATTCTCGGCCCATGCATGGCGAATGATGTAAAGCTCGGTCATAAAACGTTCTTCTGTCCACCGAGGATCGCAAAGGAATGCGCGTCACCCTGTTCGCGCGAGGGCGCTACCGGTTCCGCCATAACATGTTGTCGTCAATACCCAACGCCGCCTGCGTTTCGGCAATATCGCGACGGAAGCGGGCCGCGTCTACGGGGTACCCGGCCGTCGGCTTCAATCCGGGCACACGCCGGTGCCAGAACTCATTGAATGCCCGCATGGCCAACTCGCGAAGATATTTTGACACCATGGACGCCAGGGCGACGGGCATACAGGCTTCCGCTCGCGCGCGGAAACAGGCCCGCACGCGGCGCTCCGGCGGGCCGAACGCGTATTCGCTCCGTTCGCGCCCTTCACCATGATTCTCCACCAGCCAGCCGGGGAAGTATTCTTCCAGCAGCCGGCCGTATCGGTTCCGTCCGCCGTGCTTGTCGCAAACGATGGCGATGGGTCCGGTGTCCAAATCGGCGATGGCTTGTGCCGCGAGGTTCAGCGACACGTGCGACAGGGCCGCCCCTTTCGATTCATGCAACAACAGCAACTCGTTGAATCGGGCGGGGAAGATGGCTTCGCTGGCGACCGACCGCAACCGGATGCCAGCGTCGGTCAGCCCTTTGGAGAGACGCGGAACGAGTCCGACAAGGTCGTCGCTCGCGGCGTCGATGGGCACCGTCTCGTTGTACTGGGCGTACCACGGAATGCGGGCGAGCGTGACGAGCGAGTCGGGCACCAGGGCATCCCACGCGTCCGACCACAGGTCGTAGTCGATTCCCAGCAGGCCGAGTGCGCCAAGCACCCCGCGTTCTAGGTGCCGCAGCCCGCCGCCCGGTTGGTACAACCGTTTTGAATCGGCTACGACCAGGCACCGGCCGTTGTCGGCCGCCGCCTGCCTCGCGGTGGGAACGATCAGGCCGGGCAGGCGGTCGTAGAAGCTGTCCGCTTGGGCATCGTCGGGTACCTCCCATAAGGTGGCCGTGACGACCAGCGGGCCCAGGTTGGGCCCGTAACCTGCTTCATCGGTTCCCAATACATATCCCATCAACGCCTCGTCACCTGCGATAAGCCCACGATTGATGAATTGTCCGCATCAGTCTACCGTCGGTCTCGAACCGGGAAAAGCCCACGATTGGCGACTGTCCGCCGGTCTCTCCCCCGTCGTATTGCTTCGAATACAGCAGAATGGGGCATTATGCCCAATCAACCTGCTCAACTGCTGATGGAACACGGCCTTCGGCACGGATGGGCATTCGCGCATACCTGGGCCAGGCGCGACAGAAGGTCTTCCAGCTGGATTGGTTTGGACAGCACGCCGGCAGCGCCGCACTGGGTGGCGAGTCGGACGTCTTGCGTGCGTGGGAAGTGCATGAGCGCCAGTATGGGGGCAGGTTGCAGCCGGGCGACGAAATGGGCCAGTTCGTCCAGGTCGTCGGGGCGCGCGTCGGCCAGGTCGAGCAGGCCGGCCGCCGCGCCCTCGATGCGAGGAATGCGCCACTGGTCCAGCCAAACGGTGGCATGGCCCTGCCGGCGGCACGCTTCACACAGCCAATCGGCCATGTCGAACGACGTGCTTCGGACGGCGACCAGTCCCGAGCCGGTCGGCAGCGGTTGGAGCGAATCGAGTAGTAGCCGCTCCTCTTCCGTGGCCGTTGCCGGAAGCGACCAGGCCGCTGGGCGGTCGGCTTGTAGGCACTCCAGTTCGGCTGCGCAACGATCGAGCCATTGGTGCCAGTACACGCGAATCGTCGCCGGCCACGGCTCGCCGCTGCGGACCTCGCCCTCGCACCAGCTTCCCAGCAGTCCGATAATACGCGCAAGCGGCGCGCGGCGTCGCAGGCGGTCGACCGCCTGCGTGGTAAACTCGCCAGGGAACGACTGGGCCACGATAATCAGGTCGGCCGGATGACGTCCCTCGGCAAGGAACTGCTCGGCTTCGGCCAAGTCGCGTGCCGCGCTGACGCGGCCATATTTCCACAAGGTGGCCACGGCCTCGCGGAACTCGGCTCGACGGATCCGGCCTACCAGCAGGATCGAGGATGGCCCGTTCAAGACAACGCCTCTTCGGTTTCAAGAATGAGCTGCCGTGCCGCGGCGGCGTCGGCTGCGAGACGCAGGGCGTCCAGAAAGCCGGGGGCAGCGATGACGCGGCTGAGCCTTGCCAGCGTGCGGAGGTGGCCGCGGTCCTCGGTCGAGCAGATCAGGAAGAAGACGTCGGTCAGCGGCGAACCCGAGGCAAACGGGATGCCCGTGCTCGTACAACCCAGGGCCAGCGTGGGCTGGGCGAGAATTTGAGACATGGGACGCCGGGGGTGAAGCAGCGCCACGCCATTGCCCAGCGCCGTGGGATAGAGGTCCTCGCGATTCTTGACGGCTTCAGCCATGGCACGCGAGTCCCAGAGCCATCCGGTGCTAGCCGCCAACTCAACCATGGCGTTGATGACGGAGTTCTTCGTCCGAGCATTCAGCGGGACGGCAACGGCCTCCGGTGCGAGCATTTCTCCAAGCGATACGTCTTCCGGCGCGTCGGACGGCACACCCTGCTGCAGCACGTCTTCCACTTCGAGCAGTTCGTCCTCATCGCTCAGTCCAATCCGTTTTTCAATCCAATGGTGGATGTCGGGCTTGGCGAATCGCCATTGGCCGGCGATCTTCCGACCGGGCAGTTTACCGCGCTCGGCGAGCCGCTCCACTTGGCGCGGGGTCAGGTGAAGGTAGGCAGCCAACGAAGACGTGGTGAAATCGCGGTAGGGCATGAGAACTATCTTGGTCTGAAACGCCGCGGTTGTCCAGACGTAATGTTGCACCCCTTCCGCTGGTGGGCCGTAAATTTCCGCTTTGACTGGAAGCATCTTGGCGGGCGAGACGGCTGAAAGGGTATTCCTGGGCGAAATGCACGTAATTGTAATTTATGTCTTCGCGAGCCGCTTGTCCACGTTGAGTTCGTATAGTCCCGGTTTCGGAGGCGCCGCCATGGTCGCCACCGCGCCCTCCAAGACGTCCCATTGACAATCTGGTATGCGCCGTACGATCTGCTGGATGACCTCTTGGTCACGCGTGCCGGCATTCACTAGGTAGCCGTCGAAATTCCGCCAGGTCAACTCCTGGGGAAACCCATTATAGAGAGCCGCGAAAGCTAGTCGCGTTCGCGATTCGAACGGCTCGCCGATGACTCGCCCCAGCGGTTGCTTGAGGATCTTAATCACCGGCCGCAAGTGGCCTCCCTTCGTCAGGTCGGTGTATACGGCAACCAGGTTTCGCTCCGGATCGACAACGATTGCCGGACAGGCGTCCCCCTCCGCAAATGCCGTGCGAGCCTGCCAGATCGAGACCGCGACAATCGCCACGCCGAT
>CAZASB010000252.1:0-6860 GCA_964487655.1 uncultured Planctomycetaceae bacterium | reverse complement strand
CGCTGCTTGGCGAACTCCACGATGAGGATGGCGCTCTTCGCCGAAAGACCGATCAACAGCACCAACCCGATTTGCGTGTAGATGTTGTTGTCGTATGCCCGGAGCCAGATGGCCAGCGCGGCGCCGAATACGGCCAGCGGAACCGACAGCATGACCGATATGGGGATCGTCCAGCTTTCATATTGCGCCGCCAGGAAGAAGTAGACGAACACGATGGCCAACCCGAAGATGATCGGCGCCATGTTTCCGGCCTGAATCTGCTGAAACGTCACGCCGGACCATTCGTACCCGATCGACGGCGGCAGGCTGGCGGCAAGCTGCTCGACGGCGGCGATGGCGTCGCCGGACGCGAAGCCGGGCGCCGGCTGCCCGGTTACCGTGGTCGACGGATACATATTGTACCGGAAGATAGTCGTTGGCCCGGCCGTATCCACCACGTCCACCACGGTTTTCAATGGAATCATGCGGCCGGCCGCGTTGCGCACGTCGAGCCGA
This sequence comes from uncultured Planctomycetaceae bacterium, assembly GCA_964487655.1. GTDB lineage: Bacteria > Planctomycetota > Planctomycetia > Pirellulales > Thermoguttaceae > PWXP01. Next base: position 6,365 of record CAZASB010000252.1, on the reverse strand, counting down.
GCGATGTCCTCCACGCTGCCCCGGTATTGCGCGTCGGCCTGAATTTGCACCTTGAACGTGCGCCCAAACTTGTTGAAGTCGTTCACGTACGCCGAGCCGAGGTACGCCTGCAGGGTAGAAAAGACGTCGGGCAGCGAAATGCCGAGCTTGCGCGCCTCGACGCGGTCCACCTTGGCGTACAGTTGTGGCACGGTAGCGCGGAAGTTGCTGTTCATGCGGTCGAGCACGGGGTTCGTTTGGCTTGCCAGCACGAGGTCATTGCCTGCCTGTTGGAGTGCGACGAGCCCCGCGTTACCGCGATCTTGCAACCGCAGTTCGAACCCGGAGGCATTGCCTAGTCCCTGGATCGGCGGCGGAGGGAAGGCGAAGCAGACCGCCTCTTGAATGGCGAACAATTCAGGCTGCAAGTTGTCCAGGATGCTTTCGATTTGTAGTTCCGCCTCCTTGCGGTCGGCCCAAGGGTCAAGCACGACGAACAGCGCGCCGGCGTTGGTCTTCGCCAGGGCATCGAGCGCGGTATACCCGCTGATGGAAATAACGTGCGCCACGCCGGGCGTCTCTTTGACTCGCGTGTTGATGCGATCGAGCACTCGCTCGGTGCGCGCAAGCGTCGCGGCGTCTGGCAACTGCACGTTGACGATGAAGTAGCCCTGGTCCTCGTCGGGCAGAAACCCGCCGGGTACCCGATTGAGCAGGAACAGGGTAACGCCCACGATACTGGCAAAGGCGGCCAGCGGGAGGAGCACGCGGCGAGTGAGCATGCGCACCGTGAGCCGATAACCGCCGGCGCCCCGATCGAACACCCAGTTAAACGCGCGAAAAAACCAGCCCTGCTTTCTGGCCGACGGCCGCAGCAGCACGCCGCACAGCGCCGGGCTGAGCGTCAGTGCGTTGACTGACGAGAACAGGGTGGCCGTGGCGATGGTCATGGCGAACTGGCGGTACAACCGGCCGGTAATGCCGCCCATCATCGCCGTCGGAACGAACACGGCCAGCAGCACGAGCGTGGTGGCGATCACCGGCCCGGTCACCTGCTGCATCGACTTGAGCGTCGCTTCCTTGGGCGAAAGTCCTTCCTCGTCCAAGATGCGTTTCGTGTTTTCAACCACGACAATCGCGTCGTCCACCACGATGCCAATCACCAGCACTAGCCCGAACAGCGACAGCGTGTTGATGGACATGCCCAGGGCCAACATGACGGCGAACGTACCGACGAGCGACACGGGAATGGTAACGGCTGGAATGAGCGTGGTACGGATATCCTGCAGGAAGACGTAGACCGTGAAGATCACCAGTGCGACGGCCACGAGCAGGGTGATTATCACCTCTTCCACCGACGCGCGAACGAACGTGGTCAAGTCGTGGGCGATGGTGTAGTCGAGCCCTTCGGGAAAATCGACCTTCAGCCGATCCATTTCGCGACGGATGCCATCGGCAATTCGGAGCGAGTTAGCGCCGGGCAACTGGTAGATGGCCACGGCGATGGACGGCGCGCCATCCAGTTCGACCGACCAGTTGTAGGCCTGCGCGCCCAGTTCCACCCGGGCCACGTCGCCCACGCGCACCAGGCGGCCCTCCTTGCCTACTTTCAGAATCATCTCGGCGAACTGCTCGGGTTCGGAAAGCCGGCCGAGTGTATTGACCGTATATTGGAACTGCTGCCCCGGCGGACTGGGCGGCGCGCCGATCTGACCCGCCGCCACCTGCACGTTCTGCTCCTGGATGGCCCGCACCACGTCGTTGACGGTCAGTTGCAGCGCGCGAAGCTGGTTCGGATTGAGCCAGAGCCTCATGCCGAAGTCTTTCGCGCCCATCACCTGCACGCTGCCCACGCCCGGCACACGCGCCAGGACGTCCTTAATTTGCGTGCCCACGTAGTTGCTCAGGTAGATCTCGTCGTATCGCCGGTCGGGCGAGATCATGTTCACCATGAGTACCATGTTGGTCGAACGCTTGTCGGTCTTCACGCCCATGCGTTTGACCTCGTCAGGCAGCTTCGGCAGGGCGATGTTCACGCGGTTCTGCACGAGCACGTTGGCCATGTCAACATCGGTGCCCACCTCGAACGTAACGGTCAGTTGGTAGCCGCCGTCCTCAGTGCATTGCGACGCCATGTAGATCATGTTCTCGACGCCGTTGACCTCCTGCTCGATGGGCACGCCCACCGTCTCGGCCACCACCACGGGGCTGGCGCCCGGATACGTCGTGCTCACCACCACGGTGGGCGGCGTGATGTCGGGTGTTTGCTCCACTGGCAGCAGCGGAATCGTAATGCCGCCAATGAGTACAATCACCAGGGAGATGACCGTGGCGAAGATCGGTCGTTCAATGAAGAAGCGGCTCATGCGCGATCCGTCGGCTTGGGTTGCGGGCGAGTGAAATGGTTGGACTCACGGAGGTTCAGCTTTCCTGTTCGGCAGGCGAGGCGGGCGCCTCTTTCGGTTTCGGCGTCGATTGCTTCTCCGGCTTGGCCGTGGATTTCGAGGCTTCGATGGGCCGAACCGGCGCGCCAGGACGCGCTTTCTGCAAGCCGACGACAATGTAACGTTCAGTCGGCCCCAGACCCTTGAGCACCACGATCTTCTTGTCGACCTTCGGGCCCAGGGTCACCCGCCGCCGCTCGACGATGTTGTCGGGCTTTACGATGAGCAGGTATTTACCGTCCAGGTCGGTCCCGATAGCCTGCTCCTCGATGAGCACGGCGTTTTCGATGGGTCGGCCCGGCACGCGCACCTGCGCGTACACTCCCGGGTAGAGCGTGCCCTTGTCGTTGGGGAACATCGCGCGGGCAACCGCTGTCCCCGTGGTTGGGTCGACGCGGTTGTCGAGATAGTCGAGGCGTCCCTTATGCGGATAGCCATCCTCGCCGGGCAGTTGAATATGGGCCTCGTGGCTTTCGCCGAGCGAACTCTTGCCGTGCTCGGCAATCCAGCGGATCAGGTCCATGACGACCTTCTCGCTCACGTCAAAGTAGACGTACATCGGGTCCATGCCAACGACCGTGGCCAGGAGCGTACTCTCGCCGGCGCCCACCAGGTTGCCCGGGTCGACTTGCCTGCGGCTCACCAGGCCGTTGATCGGGCTGTGGATGACGGTGTAGTCGAGATTGATCCGCGCTTGGCGGATGTCGGCTTCATCATGGAGAATTTCCGCCTTCGCCGCGTCGCGCGCGGCAATGCGAGTCTGATATTCCTCGACGGTAATCGCCTTGCTGTCGACCAGTTGATCAGCCCGGGTAAGATTCGCCTCGGCCAGTTTCAAGCGGGCTTCCGATTGCTGCTTCCGCGCCTCGGCGGCGGCCAGCATGGCCTCGAACGGCGCTCGCTCGATGGTAAACAGCACTTGGTCTTTCTTCACGAAGTCGCCGTCTTTGAAGTCGGCCGTCTCCAGGAAGCCCTGCACCCGGGCGCGAAGTTCCACCGTGTCAGTCGATGCCGTCTTGCCCGTAAAGTACGTATCCAGGGTCACGGTGCGCACCTCGGGCGGCGCAACGGTCACCTCGGGTGGCGGTAGGACAAGGTCCGTTGGTGCAGGCTGGCAGCCGAAGGACAATAGCATGGCCAATCCGAGCGCGGCCATTGATAGGGCTCTGAAAATTCTCACAAATCACCTCTGGTGGAATGGGGCTGTATCCGCTGGCGGGGAACCTCCTAATGTATAGGTTTTCCAGAGCGACCGCGAGGCACGTTTCCACCTGCCAGCGGCCGAGAAGCCGAACCTACGTCGTGCGAGGAGAAGAGGCCAGTTCCTCTTATGCCGGAAATTCAATTTGGCGCGAATCCGCGGGAGGGCGAGACGCTCGCCGAGCCGAACCCATCGCATGACTCACCAAAAGGTTCGCGCTACCACTCCACGGTCTCGACGGTGTAACGCTCAAGCTTGTCGCGGTTCACTTGGATGCCGAGCCCCGGCCCATCGGGCACTTTCGCCTCGCAGCCGTCGCGCAGGTGGAACCAGCCGTCAACCAGATCGTCGGCCATGTAGGCGAGTCCGGCGCCAACGTCGGTGGGAAAGGTCGCGTTGGGCAACGATGCGGCGGCCAGCCGTCCGGCTTCGGCAATGCCGCTTCCCAGACGCGAGCCAATCCAGACTGGCACGCCTGCCCGCTGGCACAGATCGTGGATTCGCTTCGTATTGACCAGGCCGGCCACGCGACCGACCTTGATGTTGACAATGTCGGCCGCCTTCATCTCAAGGGCACAGCGTGCCAGGTGGGGCGTTTGGATACTCTCATCAAGGCAGATGGGCGTTTTCATGCGCTGGCAAAGCTGGCGGTGAAACCATAGGTCATCATGGTCCAGGGGCTGCTCGATCATCACCAGGCTGTAACGGTCCCAGCTTGCCAGATGCTCGATGTCGTCCGGCTGATACGCGGCATTGGCGTCCACCATCAAGGTAATGTCGGGATAGGCGGCCCGCACGGCGTCGAGGTACTCGACATCTTTGCCGGGACACACCTTGACCTTTACACGGCGATAACCTGCGGCCAATTCCCGGTCCACGGCCTCCACCAGGCGGTCCGGGTTCTCCTTGATGCCAATGCTGGGGCCTACCTCCACCCACGGCCTCACTTGGCTGGGGTCGTCGGCCAGTAGATGCGCCACGGAGGCATCCTTGCTTTGCGCATAGATGTCCCATAGCACCGACTCGAACGCCGCCTTGGCAAACGAATGGCCGCGCGCCGCGGTCATCGCCTCGGCCAGCTCTTGTGGATGACGCCATGCCTGCGATCGCATGAGCGGGGCCAAGACACTCTTTCCCACTGACAGTACCGTCTCCGAGGTTTCGGAGGTGTAGAAGGGAACGCCGTCGACCGCCGCCTCGCCCCACCCTCGCCACGGGCCACAGTGGCCTTCGAGCACGACGAAGTCCTTTGCCGTGACCTCACCCACGCTGATGCGAAACGGCGCCTTCAGTGGAATCTGTATGCGACGCGCGATCAGGCGGTCGATCTTAAAAGAATCCGTCACGATTCGTTCTCCTAACACGTAGTACGGCCGAGCAAGGTAGGGTGGGTGGTTCGGGCCGGAGACACCATCAAGCTTTCCTCACACACGCCCTTTGGGACAGCTTTCGATCGCCAGGTTTGAGTTTGGAAGGCGATACGCACACCAATTTGCCCCGGAGGGGCCAAAAGAGTGTAGCCACGGGTGGAGCGAAGTCCGACGACAGTCGGACGACGCGGAACCCGTGGTTTCCATCGCATGGATCCGATCAGCCCCGGTAGGGGCGAAAGGGGGGATTCGCGCAGAGTCACAACTCCTTCCGCCCCTACCGGGGCTACTGGGGGGAACTTGTACGCCTGTACCACGGGTTACGCAGCAAGGCGGCGACAACGCCGCGATGCTGCTTCACCCGTGGCTACACCCTTTTAGCCCCTCCGGGGCGTGTGAGCCACACGCTTCAGCGCGCCGCAGTGCTAGCATTTGGCAAGGTTACGATCAAGCCCCGACTTTCCCGACAATTGTCCCAGGCCGGGTTCACCCACGCGCATTTCGCGGCAACCTGCCGCGTGGGTGAACCCGACTGCTGAGACAGTCGGAACCACCCACCCTACGATTCGCTCTCCCAATCCTTGGCGCGGCCCAGGGCGCGGTCCCAGCCATGGCGGAGCCGAGCCATTTCTTCAGGGGCGCGGGCGGGAGTGAAGGTGCGGTCCATTTCCCAATTGCCCATAATATCTTCCCGACTATCCCAGAAACCCGTGGCCAGCCCGGCATGGTACGCCGAACCGAGCGCCGTGGTTTCAATGTTCTTCGGCCGCACCACGGGCGTGCCCAGTAGGTCAGCCTGGAATTGCAGTAGCGGCTCGCTCCGCGCGGCGCCGCCGTCCACTCGTAATTCCTTCAGTTTCAGCCCGCTATCGCTTTCCATGCAGGCGATCAGGTCGGCCGTTTGGAAGGCAATCGCCTCCAATGCCGCGCGACAGAAATGGGCGCGATTGGTGCCCCGCGTTATACCCATCGCCGCGCCGCGGGCATACGGATCCCAGTGCGGCGCGCCCAGACCGGCAAACGCAGGCACGAGGAATAGCCCGCCGGCGTCAGGTACCGTGGCGGCGAGTTGGTCTGCCTCCTGAGCCGAGCCGATCAGCTTCAACTCGTCACGAAGCCATTGGATCACGGCGCCCCCGATAAACACCGATCCCTCCAACGCGTATTCCGTCCGGCCACCCGACTGCCATGCCACGGTCGTCACCAAGTTGTTCTTCGAGGGAACGGCCTCCTCGCCCGTGTTCATCAGCAGGAAGCAGCCGGTGCCGTACGTGTTCTTGGCCATACCCGGGCTGAAGCACGCCTGCCCGAACAGGGCCGCCTGCTGATCGCCGGCCATGCCGGCAATGGGGGCACCGGAAGGATACAAGT
>CAZASB010000251.1:0-6885 GCA_964487655.1 uncultured Planctomycetaceae bacterium | reverse complement strand
CTTAGCGCATGGTTCGGATTCGGATGGCGGAAGAAACGATTCCGAACTTGATAAATTGACCGGCCGTGGGAAGAACGTAAAGACACGGATTGTACTCCGAAGAGATACCACGTTTTACCGCCTGAAATGCAGGAAACAACCGAATTTGGGGAGAAATGACGCCATGACAAGTTGCGCGAGTTTCAGCCGTATTATGTTCATGCTCTCGTCTTTCGCCGCCATGACGGGCTTGGTCGACGCGCCGCGCGCATGGGCCGTTCAGCCCATTCTCCACTATTCATTCGACACGGGCACGACCACCGGCGTGAGTGGATCAGCGGTGACCGACCTTGGAACCGGGGGCCACAACGGAATCATTACCGGGGGAAGTGTGGGCTTAACGGACGGCGTGTTCGGTCAGGGGGTTAATTTCCAGACATCGGGCCGTTACGTCGACGTCGGCACCGCGTTGCTCTCGACCGCCAACGCTTTTCAACCATACACCATTTCCGCCTGGGTCAAAACGACCACCGGCGGGGCCTTTCTCTCACAGTACGATGCCGGCGCCAACCGGTTTGGCGTGGACAATCGCGCGAGCGGCGGCGGAAAACCCCAATGGTGGACGAACGGCGCCACGCTGGCCATGGCGAACACGCCAACGACGGACGGCCAGTGGCATCACGTGGCTTTCGTCAAGGATGCTTCTCAAGCCATTACCATCTACGTCAACGGAGTCAACGATACGGTCGTTGGGGCAAGTTCCCATGCGAAGGTCTTCGCCAACGCCAATACGCGAATCGGCGCCTACAATGCCTCAACTCTGAGCATGGTCGGCCTGATGGATGAAGTGCAGGTTTTCGATCAGGCATTGTCGACCGAGCAGATCAAGGGCCTTGTTTGGAACAATTCGGCCGCATCACAGCATCCGGCGCTCCGGCTGGATTTCGGAGGGAACTACGGCGGCGCGGATGGGCCCCAGGTGGTCCAGGATGGCTGGCGCGGAATGTCCCACAGTGCCACGGCCCAGGGCAATCTGACCCAGGTGTTTAACTACGGCGCCGAGATGATAACGGTGGCCGTCGCCGGCCCGCCGGTTTCCGGCGACCCGGGCGCATCGTGGCAGAATCGGGCGCCGGCGAGCCAGGGCGCGTATGTGGTCGATCACCCGGTTGGCAACGTGGCGAACGATTTCGTGTACACCGGAAAGGGCAGAACCCTATCGGTCACGCTTTCCGACCTCCCGGCCGGCACGCATTACGTGCGCACCTATCACCACGATTCAAAAAGCAACTACGGCACGGTCAACGTCCACGTGTCCGACGCGGACGGCGACGATCGCCCGGTCGCCTATCACCAGAAGATTACCACCGGCGGCCAAAAAACTACCTCGCCGGCAAGCGGCAACATGGCCCCAGGCGTGATTGGCACGGTGCCATTCGTGGTCGTTTCCGACGGCTCCGGCAACGTGGTCGTCAAAGTCACGACCGACGACAATTACACGCATCTGTCCGGATTGGAGATTACCAACAGCCTACCGACCGGCCTGAAGGTCGACTTCGGAGTGACCGGTGGCAATACCCAACTCGGGTTCCAGTCGTTCAATCACTTGTACGACACGCAGTTGCCGCAGTCGCACTGGTTCTTCAGCGATGCGGGCAACTATGGCAGCGTGGAGGTGGGCTACCGTACGTCGGAAGGCGGCATCTCGACACGGGATCGCGGTGTTGTAAGCAGCCCCGGCGGACTTGGCGACCTGGCCCGCGACTTTAGGGCCGGCGGTGGCGATCTGATTCTCGAACTTGGCCAGCTTCGCAAGGGAACGTACAACGTCACCAGCTATCATCACGACCTCAATGCGGCGCACGGCGTGATAGGCGCGGGCGTCTCCGACGCTGACGGAACCCGGTCGGGCGTCGTGTCGGGCCTCGTTCAAACGACCGGGGCCAACGCCGACCCGGCTTCGGCTACGTTCCAGGTCCGCTCGAACGGGCTGGCGCCGGTCGAAGTCGCGTTTGGCGGAAACATCGTGATTCTCAACGGGTTCGACGTGCAACGGGTGGACGCGCCACCAGCGGCGCCCGAACCGCTGAAGCTGTTCATTGTCGCCGGCCAATCCAATGGCGACGGTCGCGGCAACCCGGCCGACCTTCCGGCCGACTTGCAGAACGCCCAGGGCGTGCCCATCTTCCACAACGGCCAGTGGCACGGTTTGCAGCCGGGACTGACCGACACCGGCCATCCGGGAATGTTTGGGCCGGAAATCACATTCGGGCGCGACGTGGCCGCGGCTCTCTCCGGCGAGAACGTGGCCCTGGTCAAGTACGCGTGGGGCGGTACGAATCTGGCCATCGACTGGAACCCGAACACGCCCGGCGCGCACTACGCCGCGTTTCTCACGGCTATCAAGCAGGCGGTGGCCAACGTCGGCCCCGACTATATCCCGGAAATCGCCGGCATGATTTGGATGCAGGGCGAGTCAGACACGGGCATTCTGGAGCGAGCCGAGAACTACGAAACGAATCTGACCGACTTCATCGAGAGCGTGCGCACCGACCTGGCCACGCCGGACATGCCGTTCGTGATCGGGCAAATACTCAACCATCCCAACTACACTTACGCCGACATGGTGCGCGACGCCCAGATGAACGTCGCCGCGGCCGACCGAATGGTCGCATTGATCCGAACCGACGATCTGCCGATCATCGTCGGCAACGACAACCACTACAACACCGCCGGCCAGATGGAGCTTGGCGCCCGCTTCGCCACGGCGCTGCTGAACGTCCCGGAGCCTTCCTCCGTTGCTCTGCTTGCCTTTGGCCTGATTGGCTTGCTGCTGGCCTCCGCACGGCGGAAGCGAGGGTGATATCTTTGCAAGGAAGGAGAGGGGTCACTCGTATTCCAGTCCCGGAAGGGCGTTCCTAAGTCAGCGGTCAGGACCGTGCTGCGTTCGGCTAAACCTGGAACACGGCTTCGATTTCCACCGGAACGCCTAGCGGCAGGGCGGCGACGCCCATGGCGCTGCGGACGCCGCGGCCGGCGTCGGGGCCGAAAATGGCGACGAACAGCTCGCTGCAGCCGTTGATGACCGCAGGCTGCTGATCGAAGTCCGGCGTACAACTCACTGCGCCGAACACCTTGACCACCTGCCGCACGCGGTCGAGCGTGCCGAGTTCGTGTCGCACGGTCGCCAGCAGCCCCAAACCGACCAATCGGGCCGCCGAATACCCGTCGGACACTTCCAAGTCGTCGCCCAGGCGGCCCGTGACGAGCGAACCGTTAGCCTGTACCGGCAGATGGCCGGCCGTGTAGAGCAGATTGCCCACGCAAAACGCAGGCCGGTACACGCCCTTCGGCGCGGCTGCGGCTGGCATTTCGAGGCCCAGTTCGGCAAGGTGCTCCGACAGTCGCTGTTCGGGTGTCATAACGATCTCTCCAAGATGAATGCTTATCGTTGCCGGGTCTTGGCACGCCACTCTTCGATCTCGTGCCCGTGGCCGACATGCCAGTTCAGCCCGAATGGTAGCTTAGGGGGGAAGACATTACGGCAGCCGGTGCAGTTCGACGTCGTCGAACCAAGCGATATCGTCGGCTGAAGCCTGGTTGCCGACACCCAACAGGATGACCAACCGCCCGGCGTCTTCCGGCACTTCCGCCGTCCCGAACAATTCGCGCCAACCGTCATCGGCCGGTTGGCCGGGAAAGAACGTAAGATCCCTGTGTTCGGCCGTCCATGACTCGTCGGCCGTTTGCCAGCGAACGCGAATCCACGTGTTGCTTGCACCTTGAGTGCGCGCTCGCGCGACAACGGCGTACCGCTGGCCCGATTCGATCGGTTGCGATTGGATAAAACAGCCACCCTTCACGCCTGCCGCACGCGCGGCCCCGTCGCCCACGGATTGGTCCCACGAGAAGACGCCGTCGGACGATTCCTCCTGCCATGCGCTCCAGCCTATCGGCGGATGGCCGTCCGACCAGCGCGAGGCGTGGCCGTTGGGTAAAACGATCTCGGACTGCGAAAAATCGGCGTTGGTCAGAAGGTTCGTTGCGTGGCCCTCTTGCTTTTGCGTTTGAAGCTCCTGCCGAGCGAACGCGATCGGATTGCGGGCATAGGCCAGGGCCTTATCGCAGCCGGGAAGGGCCTCGGGCCAGCTCTGTTCATTTACGCGTCCGTTGGACGTGGGCCACCAGCGGAACTTCTCGCCGTACACCCAAACATATTCATCGGCCGCCCGGAGCGCCGTTGTCGTATTCACGCGCAACCGATCGACCCGCGAACCGCCCTTGCCATCGATATACCACGGCGAATCGGCTGGGTTCCAGTATGCGTCTAAGTATATGCCAAAGCTCACTTGCACCTGTGCCCGATATTTCGCCCGGTTTTCCGGCGAGACCAATTCTTGGCATGCGCCCTTCATTTGAATCGCTGATTCCAGGTAGTCCAGAACACTGTTGTACCGATATGAGGATTCGCAGCCGTCCACGAAAGTGGCCGTGGGCGGGGCAACGTCGAGCCAGCCATCGACCAACGGCGGATAAAGGCCGTAGCCCATCGTGCTCAGCGCCGACCGGGGATCGGCATTGCCGGTCGCTCTCGCGCCGATGCTATTCATGAAGTAACCGAAGATGGTTACGTCGGGAAATTCTTCCGCAATGGCTTGCATCATTTCGCGACCGCGACAACGCGCCTGGGCGTAGTACTCGGCAAACGTATGATTGTCATGTTCAGGCTGCGCGGCATAGTGGAATGCCGAGTGTGGGGCGGCGTACGGCTCCGGATCGAATAGAATGCCTTTCATTCCGCCTTGCTTCGCGACCCAGGCGGCAATGCGGCAGTGGTCGATGATGTCGGCCCATCCGTCGTCGTCGAACCAATCGACGTTGCCCGGGTTAGCATTGAGCAACACAAAGTTATCGGTCAGTCGCTCGCTGCGGCACTGCTTGAGCGTGTCGACGCTTTCCTGAAACCAGGCTCGGTCCCATTGGCCTTTTAGAAAGGCCCAGCCGAGTGAAACGTTCTTGCCCTCGGGAGTGCGGCCTGAAACGGCAACCACCACGCCGTTGAAAGGGCGAGTCTCCATTTCGGCCAGATTCGCATGAAAGCCCGCGGCATCCACATGATCCCAACCCGTGGCAATCAGCTTTTTGGGCCGGCGAGCGTCCTCCGCCCGAATCGAGGCTGGACTCGAAACGAGCAGGACGGCTAGAACAACAAACAGTTTGAAGAACGTAGTCAGTCGCATGAGATAGGCTCCAGGGTTATTGGCGTCTTTGACAGTATACTCCGGTTACCCCGAGGATCAATAGCATCAATCGGATGGATCGTATTCGTTTAGCTTGCTGACCACGGTTCCTGGCGGGACAAGCCCGCCGGTGGCCTTTCTCGCGGCTGTGCCATATTTTTGGAGTGCGGCGGCTCGACGCCGCTTTTCTTCCGCGCAACGCTTTGCCTCGGGGAACAGCCGGGAACCTGACGCTATGCCCCTTCGCGTCCGAGAGCGGGAACCTGTTTCCCGCCACTTGTCACTCCTTGACTTACCGCTTCCCCGTGTGTAGGCTTAATGCCATAGGAGATGACGCCAATCTGCCAATCTAACGCCAATCTTCCGTCACTCCGATTTTCCGATCACTCAATTTGTGCTGTAAGATCTCGATGATGAAGTGCCAAAGTTCACAAATGGGGCGAATAAAGTCAAGAACCCCCCTACGAGCAAGATTCGATTCTTGCTTCGTCAGGATGTGCATGAAGCTCAAGGCCGACCTTTTATTGGGGCTTAGCGTGAAGCTGATCAACTCCCTGACCCGCTCGGCGCGGACGGCGAATCGCTTTGGTTTATCGGACGCGCGCGAGCCCAAATGCCTCTCTCTCAAGGAAGGTGATGTTGTTCGTGTCCGATCCAAAGAGCAGATACTTCAGACCCTTGACAATCACATGAAGCTGGGCGGCTGCTACTTCATGGATGGAATGTGGCAATTTTGTGGTCGGGAATTGGTTGTGGAAAAGCGAGTAAACTATTTCTTTGATGAGTCGTCCCAAAAGATTTATAGACCGCATGACGTGGTTCTACTGCGCGATGCGCGGTGTAATGGTCGCATACCCTGCCACGCTTATACCTGCCAGAGGTCTTGTCTTTGTTTTTGGAAGGAGGCCTGGCTCGAAAAGAACGAACTTGTTCCAAAAGCGAATCCACTTGACCGTGAAGAACCGAGTCAATCGATTCAAAATTCGCGGCGGGACTCGAACACCGGCGACACGGGTGACATGCGTGAAGGTGATCTTGTTCGTGTGCGAACTCGAAAGGAGATCGAAGAAACGTTGGATGCCGAAGACTCCCTTGACGGCTGCCTGTTCATGGAGCAGATGTGGAGATTTTGCGGAAGTGAATATTGCATTGCAAGCCGAGTAGAGCATTTCTTCGATGAGAATGCATACCTTATGTCCGAATGTCGGGATATCTACATTTTGAACGAGGTCAATTGTTCCGGAAAGATTCCCGACTTGCCCCAGCCTTGCGATCGATCCTGTCGCATCTTGTGGAAAGGTAAGTGGCTCAAAAAGATTTCCGAACCCAGTTAGTCTCGTTATCGCGAGCGTGGCGGCCATGAGGTGAACTCCGCGAAACGGTATGAGCCGATCGGGCGACTGCCAATGGAGTTATTGATTGTCTCATAAGACCTGACGTGAAAGAAGGAGGCCGCGCAATCTCATACTCCTATCGTGTCTATTCGTCGATGGCGGAGACCGACCGGCAAGCCTGGAACACGGTGTGCGCGTCCGGTGGCGGTCTGTTTGCCGATGCTCGATTTGTGACCGCGGTCGAAAAGTCAATGAGGAACGACACGCGGTGTTGGCCCGTGGTGGTCGAGGATGAAGCGGGGCATCCGGTCGCCGTGACGTGCCTTTCCCTC
>CAZASB010000250.1:0-6885 GCA_964487655.1 uncultured Planctomycetaceae bacterium | reverse complement strand
GTCCCCTTCGCATACAGCGGCGAAAACTGCCTGCGCCGCCCCGTGAACGGTTACTATTTCTGTCCAAAACCTATAGTTGCCAAAGTATTTAGTTCCCTAGATCAACGTTCGAGCGTGGGGCGACCGACTATGATTGTTGCAGTACTGAAGGAATCGTTTCCCGGCGAACAGCGAGTTGCGCTGGTTCCGGCCGCCGTACCATCGCTCACCAAGGTGGGGGTCGAAGTGCTCGTGGAAAGCGGCATCGGGGTTCTGGCAGGCTACTCCGACGAGCAATATGTCGCAAAGGGGGCTAAAATTGTCCCCAATAGGGCGGACCTCTTCTCGGCTGACATCCTGTTGAGCGTCCGAACCGCCGGGGCGAATCCGGAAGCCGGCAAGGCTGACCTCGCCCTGATGCGAAAAAATCAGACGGTCATTGGTATGGCCGATCCGCTGGGCGAGCCCCAGGCCGTGAGCGAAATGGCCGAGCAGGGCGTCTCCCTATTCGCCCTGGAACTGATGCCCCGCATCACGCGAGCCCAGAGCATGGATGTCCTTTCCGCCATGGCCACCGTGGCCGGATACCGGGCCGTGCTCCTCGGCGCCCTCGCGCTGCCGAAGATGTTCCCCATGATGATGACCGCCGCGGGAACCCTCTCGCCGGCCAAGATATTCATCGTCGGGGCTGGAGTGGCCGGTTTGCAGGCGATTGCCACGGCCCGAAGGCTGGGCGGCATCGTCTCCGCCTACGACGTCCGTTCCGCCGTGAAGGAGCAAGTTCATAGCCTGGGCGCCAAGTTCGTCGAGTTCGAACTGGAATCCGCCAGCGCCGAAGGTCAGGGCGGCTACGCCAAGCAGATGGACGAGGAGTTCTATCGCAAGCAGCGTGAGATGATGGCCCGCGTGCTGGCCGAAACCGACCTGGTCATCACCACCGCCGCGGTGCCTGGCAAGAAGGCGCCCATCCTTGTCACCAAGGAGATGGTTGCCGGGATGCCGGCCGGGTCGGTCATCGTCGACCTGGCGGCCGAACGGGGCGGCAACTGCGAGCTGACCGAGCCGGGCAAGACCGTGGTGGAAGGAAACGTGACCATTCTGGGGCCGGCCAACCTGCCCTCGGAAGTCCCCTTCCACGCCAGCCAGATGTACGCGAAGAACATTACAACCTTCCTGCTGCACCTGCTGTCAGACGGCCAACTGAAGATCAACCTCGACGACGAGATTACCCGCGAGACACTCGTCGTTCGCGAGGGCCGTGTTGTCAACCCGCGGGTATGCGAACTGCTGGGCATTGAGCCGCCGGCGCCGGTCGGCGGAGCCCCGGAGGAGGAATCGAAGTAATGGGAATTCAGTTCATTCTGTTTGCCGCCGAAGCGGGCGGGGCTTCCGATCAGGCGGGGCTTCCGATCATGGCCGCGTTGGCCGTGTTCATGCTGGCCATCTTCGTGGGTTTCGAGATTATCACGAAGATTCCGCCCACGCTGCACACGCCGCTGATGTCGGGCAGCAACGCGATTTCCGGCATTACGCTGGTCGGCGCGCTGCTGGCTGCCGGATATGGCAGCCAATGGGCCGTGACCATTCTGGGCACCCTAGCGGTCATTCTGGCCACAATCAACGTGGTGGGCGGATTCCTTGTGACCAATCGCATGTTGGAAATGTTCCGCCGAAAACGTACCTAACGCACAAAGCCGCGACCGGTGATCGCGACAATCGAATATCACCGCGACCGATGCTCCGCCCCATCAGGCCGCGATCTGAGGTCGCGGCCGTCAAATGAGTTAGAGGAATCCATGGACCAAACAACGATTATCGCTCTCGCCTATTTGGCAGCCGCCGTCCTGTTCATTCTCGGTCTGAAGGGCCTTACGCACCCTCGTACCGCGGTGCGAGGAAACCTGCTCGGCGCGATTGCAATGCTCGTGGCCATTGTCGCCACGCTCATCCACCAAGATGTTGTTAGCTTTGCGTTCATTATCGTCGGGCTGGTGATTGGCGGTCTGATTGGCGCCGTGTTGGCCGTTAAGATCGAAATGACCGCCATGCCGGAAATGGTGGCGTTGTTCAATGGTTTTGGCGGCGCCGCGAGCGTGTTCGTGGCCGGCGCGGAACTCACTCGGCCCGGGGCGAGCGAGATCATGGCAACCGCCGGTCTGGCTGCCCCAGTCTTCAACGCATCGCTTATTTCGGCGTTTCTCGCCGGCCTGATCGGAGCGGTCACCTTCTGGGGCAGTTTGCTGGCCTTCTGCAAGCTGCGCGAGTACAAGAAGTTCAAGAAGCCGTGGGTGTTCCCGGGAATGCAGGCGTTGAATATCGGGCTGGGGCTGGCGTGCCTCGTGCTGCTGGCCGGGTCTTTGATGTGCCCTTCGCCGGTCGGCGTGTACTGGACGCTGGTAATCGTTGCGTCGGTCTTGGGTTGGTTCCTTGTGAACCCGATTGGCGGGGCCGATATGCCCGTGGTCATCGCCTTGCTGAACTCCTATAGCGGTTTGGCCGCGTGCGCCACGGGGTTCGTGCTGAGCAACTCCGTGCTCATTATCGCCGGTTCGCTGGTAGGCGCCTCGGGCTTGATCCTGACCAACATCATGTGCAAGGCCATGAACCGATCGCTGGGCAACGTACTGTTCGGTGTTCTCGCGCCGAAAGCGACCGATGCCACGGCCGACGAGGTGTATGGCGGGCGCGTGAAGACGACGTCCGCCGAGGAAGTGGCCATGCTGTTCGACAATGCCCAGCGCGCCGTCATCGTGCCGGGTTACGGCATGGCGGTCGCCCAGGCACAGCACGCCGTGCGCGACTTGGGCAACCTGCTTGAATCGCGGGGGATCGAGGTCGAGTATGCCATCCATCCGGTGGCGGGGCGCATGCCAGGCCACATGAACGTGCTGCTGGCCGAGGCCGAGGTGGCCTACGACAAACTCAAGGAAATGGACGTCATCAACCCGAGTTTCGCGCAGACGGACATCGTGCTGGTCATCGGCGCCAACGACGTGGTCAACCCGGTTGCCCGCGATCCGAAGAGCGCTATTGGCGGAATGCCGATTCTCGACGTGGACAAGGCCCGAACGGTCGTGGTGATCAAGCGGAGTCTGAGTCCGGGTTTTGCCGGAATCCCCAACCCATTGTTCGCGGCCGACAACTGTCTGATGTTCTTCGCCGACGGCAAAAAGGCCGTGCTCGAACTGATTGCAGCCGTGAAAGAGGGCTAGCGGTCCAAGCAGCCGCGTCCTTCCTGGCCGGTCGTACCATGTACCTGGACACCAGCGTGGGAAAGGACTCGTTCACCTGCGCGGATGGGTTACTGTTGCCCGATCGGAACGGGGCCTTGTGGGTTTGGTCGAGGCAACTCCAGACGCCTACCGCATGGTAAGCCAATTCTAGCCGCCGAAAGACGCCGACAGTCCCGCCTGGGCCCATCCGATCGTTTGCGGTGGCCGCCTCTACCTGCGGTGCAGCCAGTTCTTGTACTGCTACGGCGTACGGCAACCGGCGGAGTGACATTTATCCGAAGTGGCCATGTTCTTCTTGCCAATGCTTGCTGTCACATTCAATGATGATTTGGTGGTGGAATCGCTCGAAAATGAACCGGTAATCTCGGCCCCATCGCTGTCTTGCACGAGATTCGGAAAATCCCGAAAACGCCTGTTGACGTGCCGGAAAAAGTCGATATAACTGCATATACATTAGTTATTTGATTGACGTGATGATATTTAGGATTATTTCTGACGCTCGATGCTGACGACCCCTTCCTGCGATGGGGGCAACGAGGCGGCTGGCCGGTCCGGCGGAAGCCGAATGCGGCCTGGGCGCCTGATCGCGTAAGCACTCCAGTACTGCGATATCCTCCGAGAGAACTGCAACATGACCGACCTGAAGACTGTGGAATTTCCGTGCGAGCGGCTGCCCGAAGACCCGGCCAACGCGCGATTGCTGGGCATCTATCCCCAGCGATTGGCGGGAGCGAAAGGACTGTTCATGCAGCGGGTGAAGGCACCGGCAGGCTGTTTGACCTTGGATCAATGGCGCGGACTGGCTCGATTGGCGGCTCAATACACGCCGGACTACCCCCTGCACGCAACCACGCGTCAGAACATCGAACTGCACGGCGTTGGCGCCATGGACTTGCCGGCCGTTCAGCGGGAAATCGCCTCGCTGGGCCTGACCGGAGCGGCCGCTTGCGGCGACGCGGTGCGGAACATTACCGTTTGCCCTCGCAATGGATGCCGTGCAGGCACGTGGGACGTTGGCGGCGTGGTTTGCGCCATTCGGGCGGCCGTGGAGACGTTGCCGTGGCGCGAGAGCTTGCCGCGGAAGTTCAAAATTAGCGTGTCGGGATGCGATGAGGCTTGCGGCCGTCCGTGGCTGAACGACGTGGGACTCGTGGCCAACGAGGACGGCCGTTTTCGCGTCATTCTGGCAGGCTCGCTAGGCGCGAAGCCTGGCTTGGGGTTGCTTGCCTATCCATCGCTGCCGATCGAGGACGTGCTCCCCTTGATCGTGGCCGTATTACGGTTCTTTCATGCGGAGGGCGATCGGACCACTCGGAACCGCGCCCGGCTGCGGCATCTCCGGCAACGGCTGGGAGACGAGGTCTTTCTTGCCCGTGTAAGCGAGCGGCTGCAAATCGAGAAGCAAGAGAGCCCGTGGCCCACGCCGACCATGTGGCGAGTGCAGCGCGAACAGCGGCTCTTGGACCGGCTCCAGTTGCCCTTGGGAGACATCGCACCGGACATGGTGCTGGAGTTGATGGACGCCGTGGAGGCCGTGCGGGGGGAAGTGCGGCTGGGACTGTCGCACGATCTGCTCCTTCTTGGCAACGCCGAGCCGGTGCTGAGCGCCCGACTGGCGGCATTCCGCGATGGCCCTGCGATTGTCGCCTGCCCCGGCACAACGTGGTGTACTCGCGGTATCGTCGATTCCCGCGCGGCTGCCGCCTGCATCGGCGGCGCGCTTGGTCGCGTCGGTGGGCTGACGATCGGCGTCACCGGCTGCCCGAACAACTGTTCGCAGGCGGCCACGATGGATATTGGCCTCGTCGGGCGTTTGCTGCGGGATCGTGATGGGGAGCGTGTCGACGGTTTTCGCCTTTTCGCCGGCGGCGGCAGGGGCGAGAGCCCGGTATTGGCCCAGGAACTCCATCCCGGCTTGCCGGTAGAGACGGTCCGCGAGGCCATTGCCTGGATCGCCGAGCAATACGGGCACGCCAAGGAGGGCCGTTCCCTGCCCTTCGAGGAGTTCGTGGCCGTTGCGGGCCAATCGCTCCGCGAGGAACTGGCCCGACGCTACGAGTGATGAACTTCGGATTTTTGAACCCAGGACGCAAGAACGCAATGACCGCATCCACCAGCATGGCAAGCGATCGGCGGAATGTGCGGGATGAGTCGCCAAGGGCTCCTGGAAAGGTCTCGATTGTTGGCGCGGGGCCCGGAGCGGCCGACCTCATATCAGTACGCGGCTACCATGCCCTGCGGTCCGCGGATGCCATCCTCATGGACGAACTCATCCCCGGCACGTTCCTGGAGGAACTTGGCATCTCCGCAGCCAGAAAGACAATTGAGCGGCTTGGCCGTGACAACCAGCATTGGCGTCAGGAGGAGATCAATGGCTGGCTGGTGGCCGCCGCCGCGAGTGGTCAGGCCGTGGTGCGTTTGAAGGGCGGCGATCCGTTTGTCTTCGGTCGCGGTGACAGTGAACTCGATGCCTTGGCCGAACACGGCATCGCCTGGGAGGTGATTCCCGGCCCAAGTTCCGCAACGGCGGTGCTCGGCAGCGGCGGGCTACCCCCGACCAGGCACGCTCGGGGGCGGTCGTTCGTGGTCGCAACCGCCCGGGTCGAGGGCGGGCGCGTGGCGGAATCGTTTCCGCGCGCGGATTCGCTGGTGATTCTCATGGGCGTGACCGTCTTGGATCAAGTGGTGTGCCGGCTGCTGGCCGACGGCTGGCCGCCTGCAACTCCGGCGGCCATTATCGAACGAGGGACGCTTGCATGGGAGCGTCGCGTGAGCGGCCCCATCAGCCAACTGGTCGAATTGGCGTGGAAAGGCAATCTCGCATCGCCTGCGATCGTTGCCGTTGGCGAAGCTGCCCATTCCATTGCGGCGTTCCGCCGGAGGCCGACGATCCTCCATACCGGGCTCGATGCCGCCAACTTCCGAATGCTGGGCAATGTTCTCCACTGGCCTGCACAGGCAATCGTTCCGCATTCCGAAGGTTACCGGCTGTTTCCCCACGCGCTAACGGCCATTGGGCGAGGGAACGTCGGCTGGGTTGTCTTCACGGACAAGTTTGCCGTTAGGAGCTTCTGCTCGGCGCTGGACGACTACCGGCAAGACGCCCGCGTGTTGGGCGGCGTCAGGCTTGCGGCCATCGGCGACGAAACGCTCCGCCAACTCCAGCGGCAGAATCTGCTAGCGGACGCAGTCGTCTCGGACGAAGAGCTTCTCAACCCGGCGGCGGCGTTGGGAGACGTGCGAAATCAAGGCATTCTGGTCGTGCAGGGGAGCCACGCGCCTCGTCGTCTGCGCGAACAGCTTGAAGACGCCGGTGCAACGGTCAGCCAGTTGGCTCTGAACCGGCTGATTCCACATCCCGAACTGGGATGCCCGCTTCCCGACCACGACGTGATCTACTTCGTCAGCCCGGCTGGCGTGCGAGCGTATGCGAAGACCTACGGCAGCGCCGCTTTTCAGCGCGAAACTTGGTGTCTTGGTTCGGCGACGCGCCAAGCATTGGCCGCTCATGGCGTGACGGCGGCCATCGTCCGCCCACGAAAGGCCACTGGTAGCAACGTGTTGTGAAACTCCCCCTGGCTTTTCCGTGGGCATCTTTTTCTTGCAATTGCTTTCCTGCCCCCGGCGGCTCGCCGCGTTGACACGGCGTAACCGTTCACCGGGGGACTGTCCC
>CAZASB010000249.1:0-6908 GCA_964487655.1 uncultured Planctomycetaceae bacterium | reverse complement strand
GGTCGTCAAGCAATTGCATGCCGAGCTTCTGACCGGTCTGAATGGCCGAGGTAATACGGAACGTCTTGCTTTCGCGGATCAGGTTGGCAATGGCCGGCGTGACCACCAACAATTCGTACGCGGCTACGCGACCGCCGCCGATCTTCGGCAGCAGGGCCTGCGATAGCACGCCGATGATGGCGGTGGAAAGCTGGGTGCGAATCTGCTCCTGCTGACTGGTTGGGAACACGTCGATAATGCGGTTGACCGTGCCCTGGGCGCCGGTCGTGTGCAGCGTGCCGAACACGATGTGGCCGGTTTCGGCCGCCGTAATGGCCGCCTCGATGGTCTCGAGGTCGCGAAGTTCGCCCACGAGAATCGCGTCGGGGTCTTGGCGCAACGATCGCCGAATGGCCTCGGCGAACGAGGGCACGTCCACGCCAATCTCACGCTGGTTGATTGTCGACTTCTTGTGCTGGTGGTAGAACTCGACCGGATCCTCGATGGTAATGATATGGTAGTCGAAGTTATCGTTCAGGTAATCGACCATGGCGGCCAAGGTGGTCGTCTTGCCGGACCCGGTCGGGCCCGTGACGAGGATCAGCCCGCGGGGACGCTCGCACAACTTAGCCAAAACGGGGGGCGTATTCAGGTCTTTGAACTGCAGTAGTTTGTTGGGAATCTGGCGGAGCACCATGGCCACGTTGCCGCGCTGCTTGAACACGGACACACGGAAGCGGGCCATATCACCGAACGCGAACCCGAAGTCGGAGCCACCTACCTCCTGTAACTCCTGTTGACACCGTTCGGGGGTAACGCTCTTCATCAGCGCGCTGGTATCGGCCGGTTCGAGCACCTTGGTATCGAGTCGGACGAGCCGGCCATCCAACCGCAGCACGGGCGGTTGCCCCACGGTGATGTGCAGGTCGCTGGCCTTCCGGTTGACCACGGTCTGCAGGAGTTTATCAATAAGGATTGTGCCCATTCGATTCGCCTCAATTCAACTTTTAACTTTGGGTTGACTCCCGGCACTCGCGGGTGGATAAGCCCGCGTTGTCAAACAAACCGGTACTACCATGGATCAAACAGTGGTGGATCAAACAGTGGTGGATCAGACAGTGGAGAACCCGTTCTACCGGCCACTCGACATGCGGCGTCAGACTGCTCTGTCGGAGGGGCACGGGAGAAACAAGGCCGATGAGTAACCTATGAATTATTACCTTAATCTGAAGAATTTCAAAATGAATTGTCGATTAGACGGCCGATAGACCCCTGCACGAATGCCCATGTTCCGGCTAGGTTATTAGTCATCAGCACGCTTCGCAACGCGGTACACCTCTTCGAGAGTCGTCACGCCGCGGAGGGCTTTGTCGATTCCATCCCAGTAGAGGGTTCGCATCCCCTCGGTGACGGCTTGCTGCCGAAGTTTTTCGGTGGGCGACTCGTTAAAAGTGAGTTCTCGAATCTTCGAGGACATCATCATAAGCTCGTAAATACCGAGTCTTCCTCGATATCCGGTCCCCTGGCACGCACCGCATCCGCGCCCCTTGGCGAAGTTGGCATTTTTAGTCATTTCGGGGGTAACGCCAGCGGCCTCCAGCTCCGCCGAACTGGGGTTATATGGGTGCTTGCACTTCTGGCAAACGACACGTACGAGTCGCTGTCCCATGATGGCGACCACGCTGCTTGCCACCAGATAGGAGGGTACTCCCATATCGATCAAACGTGTAACGGCACTGGGCGCATCGTTCGTATGGAGTGTACTGAATACCAAGTGTCCAGTAAGTGACGCTTGAATTCCCATCTGAGCCGTCTCTAGGTCACGCATTTCGCCCACGAGAATGACGTTCGGCGCCTGACGCAACATGGCGCGGATAACCCGGGCAAAGTCGAGCCCGATGGCGTGACGAATCTCCACTTGGTTGACGCCGGCCAGGTAGTACTCAACCGGATCCTCCGCCGTGATGATCTTCCGGTCTGGCGTGTTCAGCTCATTGAGCGCCGCGTAGAGTGACGTAGTCTTTCCGGACCCCGTTGGGCCCGTCACAAGGATGATCCCGTTGGGCCGCTGGATCAATGCCTTCAGCTTGTCGTACGCCTCGTCGGAGAACCCCAATTGGCGGAGTCCGATGCGGATGTTGTCCTTGTCCAGCAGCCGCATGACGACCGACTGGCCGTGGCTGGTGGGGATAACACTCACGCGAAGGTCTAGGTCCTTCTCCCCCACCATGGCCTTGATTCGTCCATCCTGCATTCGCCGCCGTTCGGCAATATCGAGGCGCGCTAGAATCTTGATGCGTGACAGGAGGGCACCGAGCAGCCGTCTGGGGGGGCTGTCTCGCTCCATAAGAACCCCGTCAATTCGGTAACGCACGCGGATGCGGTTCTCGAACGGTTCAATGTGGATATCGGAAGCGCGAAGCTGCACGGCCTCGGTAATGAGCAACTGCACCAGCCGGACGATGGGGGCACTGCTCTCGTCGACGTCTTCATCCCCCGCCTCGTCGTCCATGGTTTCGGTGAAGTCAATGGCCGTATCGGTGAACTCCTGGAGCATGGAGTCGGCGCTCTCGCCTACCGTTTGGCCGTAATACCGGTTGATCGCCTCAAGGATGGACTCGCGTGGGGCGAGGACCGGAGTGACTCGCCGGTTGAGGATAAACCTGAGCTTCTCGAAGGTTTCGAAATCGTCTGGATCGGAAACGATGACCTTCAGTTCGCCTTCGCCTTCCGCCATAGGAATAATGACGTTCTCGCGGGCGACCGATTCGGGAACCAACTCAACCACGGAGGGGGGTATGACCACCTCGCTCAGGTTGACGTAGTCGTACCCGTGCTCCTCGGCTATGGCGCGAGTGACCTCTTCACCGGTGGCATAGCCGAGTCGAACGAGGGCATCGGGTACCTTCGTTCCCATCTCGTCGGCCATTTGTAGGGCCTCGGAGAGCTGATCGGGGCTGACGCCCCCCTGGCGGACGAGTATCTCGGTCCAACTTTCGTGTCTTTTTTTTGCTGCCATAGTTCTTAGCGTAATGAGGGTTTCGCCCCATGTCAACGAGGGAAACTGGAAAGAAGGTGAGGATTAGAGACAATGCTCCGCTTAACTACTGGGTTTTCTACGCGACTGAAGTAAATTCGGCTCTTCCGCTTCCCCCTCTCACGAAGCGGCGAGGGATGGTATAATAGGCTCTTCCGTTTCTGGGTGCAGAATTGCCTGACACGTGGATGAACCCGGATGCTGAGACATCCGGAACCATCCACCCTACGTCTTTTCACCACGGACTTGCACCCAGAAACGGAAGAGCCGTATAATAGCAGCGGTTCTCGGAACGGGAATTGCTGCAATCGGCGCCACGCCTGCAACGGCCAACCCGCTCGGCG
The DNA here is from genome assembly GCA_964487655.1 of uncultured Planctomycetaceae bacterium. Classification (GTDB taxonomy): domain Bacteria; phylum Planctomycetota; class Planctomycetia; order Pirellulales; family Thermoguttaceae; genus PWXP01. The sequence continues at coordinate 3,548 of CAZASB010000249.1, read as the reverse complement.
CCGAGGTCGTTGCCGGCAGCGCGTCGCTCAATGCGGCGGGCAGCGCGCTGTCGATTACCACCAGTGACAGGGCCATCGTCAACTGGCAAGGGTTCCCTATCGGCGAGGGCGAGACGACGCAGTTCATCCAGCCGGACGCGACTTCGGGCGTGCTCAACCGCGTTGTGAGTGGCGACCCGATCGAGCCTGATGGGAACGCTCAACGCCAACGGGCAAGTCTACCTGAACAACCCGAACGGAATTCTGGTTGGCCCCGGCGCGAACATCAATGTCGGCGCGTTCACCGCGTCGACCTTGGACGTGGACAATACGACTGTGGACACCATCTACCTCGATCACAACGCCACCACGCCAATCCACCCTGAGGTGGTCGAGGCGATGCGCCAATGCTGGGCGACGGTCCATGCCAACCCGGCCAGCGTGCATCGGCCGGGCCAGAACGCTCGCCACGTGCTTGAGTCCGCCCGGGAGGAATTGGCCGAACTGCTTGGCGCTAACCTCTCGTACCCTGCTCCCGATAAGCTCCTGTTTACCAGCGGAGGGACCGAGGCCAACAACTTGGCGATATTGGGAGTTTGCCGTGAGGGAGGACATGCCCCCGGACAGCTCATTGTTTCGGGTATGGAGCATCCAAGTGTCCTTGAGCCGGCCGAGTTTCTACTGGAACAGGGCTACCGACTCGACACCTTGAGTGTCTCCCCAAATGGAGTGGTGCGGGCCGAGCAGCTTTCCGGCCTGTTGACGCCGCAAACCAGACTCGTTAGCGTGATGCTGGCCAACCACGAAACCGGGGTCATCCAACCGGTCGGCGCGATGGCCGCCGAGTGCAATGCGGCTGGGGCGCCCATGCATGCCGATGCGGTGCAGGTGGCCGGCAAACTGCCGATTCACTTCCGCAAATTGAGAGTCGCCGCGTTGAGCATGTCGGCGCACAAGTTCCGGGGGCCGATGGGGATCGGCGCCCTGCTACTGCGGCACGACATCGCGCTGACGCCGCTTCTGTACGGCGGACATCAGCAGGGAGGGCTTCGGCCCGGCTCCGAGCCGGTGGCCTTGGCGGTCGGCATGGCCGCGGCGCTGAGGATTGGATGCCGCGAGCACGAAACGGAGCGAACGCGGCTGACTGCCCTGCGAGATCGGCTCGAAGCGGGCCTTCAGTCCGGTTGGCCGGGCGCGGTCGTTCACGGCCGGGAGGCCCAACGCCTGCCACAAACGACGAATATCGCCTTTCCCGGCGTCGACGCGGAGATGCTGCTAATGGCACTCGACCGGGCCGGCGTGGCCTGCTCGGTCGGCTCGGCGTGCAACAGCGGTTCGGCCGAGCTTTCGCCCACGCTCCAGGCCATGGGGCTGCCGAGCCACTTGGTGCGCAGTTCGATCCGGCTGAGCGTGGGCAGTACGAACACCATCGAACAGATTGACGAGGCGTCGCGCCGCATCGTTCACGCATGCCGCCAGATCGCGTAGAATATGCTACTCAAGAGACAAGGAGCCCCCGTCGAATGAATCTCGCAACTTCCCATCGCTGCAAGCGGCCTCTGGCGACCCTATTGCTTCTGTTGGCCGCCTCGTTGTTCAACCTGCCATGGGCAGCGCCTTTGCTCGCGGCCGAGCGGAACGCGGCCCTGCGGGCGGCGTTGGAGTCGATCCAGGCCGGCGCCTTGCAGGCGAACGTCGACTATCTCGCGGATGATGAGTTGGAGGGACGCCTGCCAGGCACGGAGGGGAGCCGTTTGGCCGGAGAATATCTTCGCGACCGGCTGGAGGCGATGCAGCTTGAGCCGGGTGGCCCGGACGGCTCGTACTTCCAGCCCTTTGCGCCGAATTACCGAAATGTTCTTGCCCGGATCGAGGGTCGCGATCCGGAGCGGAGGCAGGAGTTTATTGTTGTGGGGGCGCACTACGACCATGTGGGCTATGGCTCCCGTCAGATGAGCCGCGGCGAGGTGGGGAAGATTCACAATGGCGCCGACGACAACGCAAGCGGCAGTTCGGCCGTGCTGGAAGTGGCCGCGGCGCTGAAGTCGCTGCCCGAACCGCCCCGCCGTTCGATCCTGTTCGCGTTCTGGGATGCCGAGGAACTGGGGTTTTTCGGTTCGAAACACTGGCGCGACCATCCCACGGCGCCGCTGGAGAACGTGGCGGCCTCGGTCACGCTCGACATGGTCGGCCGCCTTCGCAACGACGAGCTGTTCGTCTTCGGCAGTCGATCGGCTCCTGGGTTGCGCTACTTTCTTGCCGAGCAGAATGAGGAGCTGGGGTTGCGAATCCGGTTCCCCTGGGACGTCAAAGCTAATTCCGACCACTATATGCTCTTTGAACGGCGGATTCCCATCCTCTTGCTGCACACCGGTGTTCACGACGACTACCACACGCCGCGCGACGTTGCCGCCGCGATCGACAGCGAGGGCATGCAGCGCGTGGCGAGATACACGTTCCGCGCGGTGTACGAGTTGGCCGAGCGGGAGGACCGGTTTCCTTTCCGCGAGTCTTCGCGTCGCGAGTCCGAGTGGGTACGGAGTCGGCGTTTCGCCAAAACGCCCGAGTTGCCCGATCGACTTGGCGCCGGATGGGAAAAGCAACCGGCGGCCGAAGGCGGCATTCGGGTGGATCGGGTGCGATTCGACGGGCCGGCCCACCAGGGTGGACTCCGAGCGGGTGACCGCGTTCTACAGTTCGCGGGGCAGGCGATTGAGTCGGTCGACGACCTGACTGGCGCCGTTCTGACGGCCGAGTCGCCGGCCGAGGTGGCCGTGGCTCGCCATGGCGAAGCCGAGCCCGTGCGATTGACCATTCCACTCGACGGTCGTCCATGGCGTTTGGGCGTCACTTGGCGACGCGATGACGCCGAGCCCGGCATTGTCGTACTCACCTACGTGGCGCCCGGTACGCCGGCGGCGCGTGCCGGTCTGAAGGTTGGCGACCGAGTCGTCCGCGCGGCCGGCCACGACGTTGCGGACGACGATGCGTTCCTCGCTTGGATTGCCGGCGCCACCGACTCGATTGAACTCTTGGTCGAGCGAGACGGGCAATTTCAGATGATTACCATCCAATTCACGTTGCAAGAGCTTCGGCGCGCCGCGTAAGGCCGGCAATACCCAGTGGTGGAAGGAGAAGAACCATGCCGCAAATCGTCCGATTTTCCGTGTCCTTGGAAGAGAACCTTCTCGAACAGTTCGATCGGTATTGTGCGGAGGAGCGATTCGCCACCCGTAGCGAGGCGGTGCGGCAGCTTCTGCGCGAGCGGCTTACCAGCCAGGCGTGGGAAGCCGATTCCCAGGACGCCGCCGGTACGCTTACGCTGGTGTACGATCACCACCGGCCACAACTGCGAGATCGGCTCACCGAGGTTCAGCACAACCATACCGACCACGTCGTGGCCACCCTGCACGCGCACCTGACGCACGATCTTTGCCTGGAAGTGATTGTCCTGCGTGGGCCGGCGAACACGCTGCGGGAAATTGCCGCGCAATTGAAGGGCCTCAAAGGCATCTTCCGGGGCGAGCTGGTCATGGCCAGCGCGGAGTTGAGTTCCGACGGTCCAGACG
>CAZASB010000248.1:0-6947 GCA_964487655.1 uncultured Planctomycetaceae bacterium | reverse complement strand
CCAACGATCTACGCGACCTTGACCCACCCTACGTAGATGAATAATCCGGGCTAGAAGCATGGGGCGACCTTCGATAACTTCATCAGCCGTTACGGCGCGGGCGTTGAGTCGGCCGAGCGATTCGGATTGCCCGGCGCGTTGCCGCAAGTGATCCTGTTTGACCGACAGGGCGAACGGGCAGCCGTGTTTCCGGAGCCTCAGAGGCCCGTCAGCCCGGCCGCGATCGACCGGACCGTCGACGAGTTGCTCAGGGGGGCTGTAGCGGCTGATGGATCATTCACCCAAAAGTAGGTGCTTGCCAAGCTGCGCCGGGCTGGAGTATGCTAGTACTATGGGATGAGGAGCGTGCCGCCTTGCTCGCCCCGATGGAGAAGCGTCGTCTTGGCCATGAGTACCCCAAACTTCCAAAACAGCCGCTGGCTTGCGATCCTTTTCCTGGCCTGGATGGCCGGTGTCGCGCCGTGTGGGCTGGACGATCAGACTGCGTCTCCTCCCCCAACGGATGAACACATCGCGAAGCTCATTGCCCAGCTTGGCGACAACGACTATTTCGTTCGCCAGCAGGCGCAGGAGGTTCTATCGCGATTGGGCTTCGATGCGTTCGATGCGCTCAGCGAGGCCACCTTGCATGAAGACCTGGAGGTTGCCGCTCGGGCAAGGTATCTGTTGCGTTTGATGCAGGTAGAGTGGACGCGCGAGGATGATTCCGCGCAGGTGAAGGGGCTTCTGAAGGACTACGGTTGGCTCGTTGCGGAGGAACGGCGAAATCGGGTCGAGATGTTGGCGCGGCTTCCCGACGACACGGGAGTTTCAGCGCTGTGCCGCATTGTTCGCTTCGAGCAGACGAGCGACATCTCGAAACTGGCCGCGATTAGCCTTCTGGCAGAGCATCCGGCCGGTGAACCCCTTCAGCCGGACCTGGTTCGTACGATTCGCCATACGCTTCACGGCAGCCAACGTCCGGCCTCGCGATGGCTTTTCGCCTGGGCCGAGAACTTCGAGGATCCGGAAACATTGATTGCGGAATTCGCTGAGTTCATCGAAGAGGAGCAGACATCGCTTCAGCGACCGGCCTTTCCCGCTAATACCGACGTGCTGGCGGCGCTGCTGCGGTTTCAGGTGGCGTGGCTGGAGCGACTTGATCGACCGGAGCAAGCCATCGCCACAATGCGGCGGTTGCTTGCGCTGGAGAAGGGCGAGATCGAAAATCTGAGGAAGCTGTTCCATTGGCTGATCGCCCAGAAAGCTTGGCCGCTGGTGGATGAGCTTGTGGTTCGGTTTGAAGGCCAGATTCGCAATACGCCCCTGCTGCTGTACCTCGTGGCCGAGGCCCAGGCAGCTCAGGGAAAGATGAAGCTGGCGGAAGAAACGGCGGATCAGGCCCTGATGCTCCGTCAGGGCAACAATCCCGGTCGGTTAAACGAGCGACGACTTCTTGCCCAGGAGCTATGGCGACGCCAGCGTCCGAGTTGGGCGTTGCGTGAATTCCGTTATGTGCTAGACCATGGCACCAAAGGCGATATGGTCACGATCGCAACGCGAGATAGTCTTGCTCGGATGCTCTACGATCGCGGTGAGGTCCTCGAGGCGGCGCAAGTCATGGAGGAACTCATTGAATACTATACGAAGAATCCGAACGCCGCGGACCAATTTGGCGTGGATCCCAGGATGCCTCGCGCGCGAATGCACTACTTTTTCGCATGCCATTACCACGCGTTGAAGGATTACGACAAACAGCGAGAGCATCTCGACAAGGCGTTGGCCGACGACCCGGATGAACTGGATGCCCTCATCGCGCGATACCACTTACCAAACCAGAACGATGAGTATCGCCGCCAAACGCTGGAGATGATTCGCGCGTCGGTCGAGACGCTTCGCGAGATCATCGCGGGCCAGCCGGACGATGCGACATGGTACAATCAGTTTGCCTGGCTTGTCGGCAATACGGAAGGCGACCTGGACGAAGCACTGGAGTTCTCGCAAAAATCGCTTGAACTCAGTCCCAATGAAGGGGCCTACCACGATACGCTGGCCCATGTGTACTTCGCCAGGAAGGACTACGCCAACGCCGTGAAGCACCAGGCGAGGGCCGTTGAACTGGATGCGTACTCGAAGCTCATTCGAGACAAGCTCGACGTATTCCGCGCCGCCGCCGAGTCGAATCCGCCGCCGTGATTCGTCGCCAGGTGCCCGCGCGTCAGCGCTCCCGGCCTTCTATTTGAGCGGCCCACTTTTGAATGAAGAGAATGCGTTCCGTTACGCTTGTGGCAGCCTAAAGACCGACTGGCTTTTCACAATGGCGTAGTCGTCCGGGAAGGTGTGGAAGACTTGAATCTTGAGGCTGCGATTGCGGGCTTCGACATTGATGTAGCTGAGGGCGCCCATGGCGATTCGGCCGCTGGAATCGAACTTGTGCAACATGCCCTGGCGTTCGCCGTCGAATGCCAGTTCTTCCTGAAAGATCCAAAACAGTTCCGGTTCGACCGGCTCGAGTTGGAAATCGACGGAGTAGGAGACGCCGCCGCGGCATTCAACCCGATCGCTTCGACTCCCCTTGAGCCGGTACGAGAGCAGACGCCGACGTTCCGGCAACGGATGCTGAGCAGAGGCGGCTACCTCCGTGAGCGTCATGCCTCCGTAGCGCCATGTGACCACGTGCCCGGCGCTGGTGATGTCAACCTTTGCTTCGTACTCTCCTCGTTGCACGGTGCGGGAAGTGTGGACCACGAACAGCTCCGGATGCAAAGGGCGGCCGTACAATCGGAACAACAATTCTGCAACTTTGGGCCTGACGGTGAGCACGACTAGAATCCTCGATTCTGGAAAACGTCGGACGGAACCGCATATATGCCGCTCTACCCTGCACCAGGGCATCGACTTGCATTCCGTCCTCGTCCGCTTCCGTATGATAGGGCTCCGATTGGAGCGCGAATGGTTTCAAACTCGATAATCGCATTATACGCCAATCAGGCCAAGGCATCCAAGGGGGCTTTTTCGATTTCGCACCGTTGAAATCACGTCCACGTTCGTTTGCCTTGAGTGCAAACGGCGTGCCTCACGGCAAGACTCCGACAAGAATGTCGTAGCCTGCATGGGCACCCGCGGCAATCCCGAATCCGCGGAAGAGAAATAGAATTGAAAAGAAGACGCCGGCAAGAAAGCGAAAGACGAAGTCAAACCAAACGAAGGGATAGCCGCCTGGTCCTATGTGGTGGGCAATGGCGAAGAAGAGACTCGTTGCAATCACGGATGTCGCGCAACTCAAACCAGGTTTGACGCCCAGTCGCCGCAACCCCCAGATCATCGGACCTAGCAGAAGCAAGCGGAAGAGCAGTTCCTCGTAGATTCCCGCGCCGAGGAAACCGATCGCTCTGGCCACGCTGGTCCCAATGCTTAGAGTTGCTGGCGCCGACCATTGCGAGCAGAGTATCCCCTGAACGTGCAGAATCAAACGCAAGCCAATGGCCAACGCAACACACTCGGCGGTCATGCCGAGCATCAACCCTCGTGAAAGGCGCCATGGCCGCCGGGTGAGATAGTGCCAGGCCAGGAGAGCGCACACCGTAAGGCTGGGCAAAAGGAAGTATTGTCCAAAGCCGATCACGTCAAGCAGTTGACGCAGCCAGACATCGGCTCCGTTGCGCACCTGTCCTGCCCCAAACAGCAGCACGCCTGCCTCGTACACGACGAGAATCGGGGCAATAAAGACCAGGCTGGCCAATGGCTGCCGTGACTGATCCCAGTACGTATCGGTGAACTGGGCAATCGGGTTGCGCGAGGGCGTGGAGGTTGTCATACTTGTCAAAACCTACCAGCCAACCCCGGCTGTTGGCAAGAGGACTTACTGGAAAGAAATCGCCATGTCGCGCTGGTAGCCCTACGGTAGCCGTTAGCGCGCCTTGCCCTCGCTTCGCGTGCTGCCTAAGCTGCCTATTGCGCCGCGTTTCCGCCATTCTGTCCTCGTGGCGTAGTGGCGAAAGGGTCTACCAGGTGATTTTTCTCGGAAATTCCGGAGAATTGGCAGATATCGGTATGGACTCGGTTTTCGCCGCGTGGGTAGAATGCCACTGTTCAAATTGCTGTCTTGGATTGACAGCAGGGTCTAATCTTCGGGAACCCCAGTCGTTTGGGCCCGGTTACGAGTGTTTCCCCGCGAGAGTGCAGGCGTTGCACGGCTAGGGTTCGTGCAATTCGATCTCGTGGGATAACGTTCAAGGAGGAACGTTTTATGTTCGCTTGGCACACCGTTACATTTGCTCGCCTTGGTCTAGCAGTCGGTCTTGCCACTTCGACCGTTCTTCTGGCGGTAGCCGAGGCCAGTGAACCGGCTCTACCGATCGCTCCGCCTGCCGTGGAAGCCGCGATCGCGACGGAGCGCCCCACTGACGATCCCATCTTGGTGACCGGTAACGCGGAACAACCGCGCCCGATCGCGGATCGGCCGGAGTCGGCCGGCGCTTCGATGACGGAAGACAACCCGACGGCGACTACGAAGATCGCTCCGGAATCCGAGCAGGCGGTGCGTGTCATTCCGGGCCCCGATGCTGGGCAAGGCGAATCGACCGCGAGCGGCGCCGAGACGGTTCGATCGACAGCTCCGATCCCGTCGGAAGACGGCCTGATTGAGCTGCCGGCCGCGGACGGTGAGACAAACCTTGAACCGATTCCCGATCAGATGGATCAGGGGCCGCTCATCATTGAGGCGGCCAGTTTTAAGGGGGTAACACCGGGTGTCACCACGTTGGAGGAAGTGCAGAAGGCATGGGGACCGCCCCAGGAGATGACCCGGCAGGATGGAATGCTTGTCCACCTGTATTCGGTCGAACCGTTCGATCGGGTTGAGGTCAGCTATTTCCAGAACACGGTCACTTCGGTGGTCGTTCGCTTTCAACGCGCCTTTCCGGCCGAGACCGTGGCCGGGCAACTCGAACTGGGACGCATTGTGCCCGTGCTCGTATCGAATGAACTGGGCGAGATTCTTGGGCAGGTTTACCCGGAACGTGGAGTCCTTTTTGCGTTTGAACCCAGCGACGAGCCGGGGAAGCCGTCGATGCAGGTGGCGCAGATCATTCTGGAGCCGATCAGCGCCGAGTCATTTGTACTTCGAGCCGAAACGCATTTGACAACCCAATACGACCTGAGCAAACGCGACCTCGAATATGCCATTGACAGGGAGCCCGAGAATGCGAGGGCCCATTGGCTTCTCAGCCGTATCCAAATGGCGTTGAACGCCTTCGATGAAGCAATGGCATCTAGCGCCAAGGCGGTTCAACTGGCGCCCGCCGACGCGAGATATCGGGTCACGCGCGCCCAGGTGCTTGGCCAGGTGGGTGAACTCAAGGCCGCGATCACCGAGGCGACTCGTGCGGCGCAATCGGCTGATCAACGGGTGCATGTAAAGGCTCGCGCGCTGTGCCTGATGGGTGATTTGAACGCCTCCGGCGGTCAGCCCGATTATCGGCAAGCGCTGAAGTTTCACATGGAGGCTATTCGGTTGGCCGGAACGCTGGCCACCGAGAAACATCCGGCCGTCCGTCTTGCGGCCAAAGAGGTGCTCATTGACGCACACCTGGGCGCGGCCCATGATATCGCGTGGGGCGAATGGGACGATAAGACCGAGGCGGTCCCCAGGTGGCTCGCGCGGGCCGCGGCCGTGGTCGAAGACGTGGTTGCAAACGAAGCGGGCGACGAGGAGCACCAGTTTCGAGTCGCCACGCGAGCCTTGGCAGCATGTGTTGGCATGCGAGGCGAAATCGATCCGGACTCCTGGACCCGGGATGCCTTGCGAACCGGACAACTCATGATCGAGAGCGCCGCCGATCACCCGGAACGAGCGGCTCGCCTACGATGGGAGCTTGGCATGGCGCTCTACGATGCGCTTCAAGTGTACCAAATGCGGGGCGAGCACGACAAAGCATTGCAGTTTGGCGAGCAGGCGATCGGCTACCTGGAACAAGCGGGTAATGGACCAGCCTCGCCCACAACGAACTATCTGCTCGGAAGGTTGTACTTTCGCCTCGGGGCCATCCATGCCGTCCGCGATGGCAACCATCGTGCCGCCATTACCTGGTTCGACAAGGCCATGCCTGAGCTTTCAAAACCTATTCCGTCGGGTGCCTTCGCCGAGCTTGGCCGACACGGCGAAACGTTCGTGAGCATGGGGGTCTCCTACTGGGAAACAAAACAGCAGGAAAAAGCCGTCGAGTTGACCGAACACGGACTGAAGCTCATGCAGCAGGCCGTCGAGCAGGGAACCCTTCAGGCGTCCGCCCTGACCGTACCCTATAGCAACCTTTCCTCCATGCATCGGCAGATGGGGCGGGAGGATCGGGCACGACAGTTCGAACAACTCGCTACCCAGCCCCAAGGCGCAAGACTGAAGTAGGACAGGCTCATGCTCCCGCGGCTGTTCCTGCTGTTTACGGTGGTGCCGTTGGTCGAACTTGCCCTGCTGCTGGCATTGGCCCAGCACACCGGGTGGCGATTCGCCCTGGCCTTGGTACTGATTACCGGCGTGCTAGGCGCTGCACTGGCTCGTTGGCAAGGGGTTCGTTGCGTGCGCCGCTTGCAAGATCAGTTGGCCGCCGGGCAACTGCCGGCCGATCCGATCGTGGACGGCCTGATGATTCTCGTCGCCGCAGCCTTGCTGATCACGCCGGGCGTGCTCACCGACCTAGTCGGCTTCACTCTGCTGACACCGCCGGTGCGTACGGCGCTCAAACAGTATTTTCGGCAGCGGTGGCAGTCGCGATTTCACATTGTTGGCGCATCCGGCGAGTCCCCTTTCGAAGACAAACAACCACCGCAAGACCGGATTATCGACGTACAGGTCCGACCGGACGAATGATAGGAGCTGCGGCGATGCGTTGGATTGGACAAACTTCTCGCGTCTTTCTCATTCCGAATTGCCGCTTGCTTCTGAACGGGAACCCCATGCAAATGGAAGA
>CAZASB010000247.1:0-7020 GCA_964487655.1 uncultured Planctomycetaceae bacterium | reverse complement strand
CGGAACCACCCACCCTACGCCTTTCACCACTGGTTTGCACCCAGAAACGGAAGAGCCGATTTTGGTGTGATGTGAGTAAACCCGGACGGTGGCGACCAATTTTCTGCCTAAAGTCGCCAGGTTCACTAATTTGCGCCATCTCGCGTGTCACGGTCAACGGGTTTCCCAATTCGCTCTGGCATCGCGTCGGGGTTGACACTAGAATGCCGCTCCCTCTTCTATGTGTGGAGAAATGCGCCATGTCGATCACGACAACTCATCGTCGCAGGAGCCTCACCGAACAAGCGGCCTCCGCCCTCGAACCGCCGGCCAGGAAGCCGCGCTCGCGACGCCGGTGGCTGATTGGTTTGGCGGCCCTGCTGCTACTCTGGTTTCTTCCAAGCATCGTTGCCCATACGCCGATTATCCGCTGGGCAATCGATACGACGGCCGCCGATCTGAACGGCCGGGTGACCGTCCAGGCGGTCTCGCTCGGATGGCTTTCACCCATTCGCGCGCAAGGGGTATGTGTCATCGACGAGCAACGGCAGCAAGTGATGGAGGTACCGCGGGCGGAAAGCGATCGCACACTGGCGGGACTGCTCTTCAGTCGCGGCCGGCTGGGCACGTTCCGCCTGGTCGAGCCCAAGCTGGCCGTTGTCTTTCAGAACGGCTCGAGTAATATCGAGCAGGTACTAGCCGCGTATTTCGAGCCGAGCGACGAGTCCACGTCGGAGGTCGATCTGGCCCTGGAAATCGTTGATGGCAGCGTCACGGTTACCGATGTCGATCGCGGGCGATCGTGGAATGTCGAGAAGCTGCAAGTGGCCTTGCGGGTTCCGGGCGATAATGAACCGATGGCGCTTAAGGCGTCGGGCATGGTAGCCAATCCGCGGCAACCTGGGCGATTCGACGTGACGCTGACCATACCGCTTGCCGGCCTGCCTGCGACCGATTCGTTGCGGAAGTCGCTGTCGGAATCGATTGACTCTGACGAGACGCCGACCGAGGCATCGGCCGAGGCGCCATCGGCGGCGGCCATCATGCTTGGACTCCACTCGGAGGCAATACCGCTGGCTCTGTTCGAGCCACTGTTGGGCCGCATCTCGCCCGGCACTCGCATCGGCGGGATACTCACGGCGGAGGTCGACGTCACGTTGGGCGGCAAAGCCGCCTCGAAGCGTCGCGCGACGGGAAAACTCCTTGCTCGCGACTTCTACTTGGCCATGCCAGCCATGGGCAGCGACCAGATCCGCCTAGCCAATGTCAAGCTCGACTGTGACGCGTCAAGCCAGGACACGAAGCTGATCATTACTCGCTCGTCGATCGAGTGCGATTTAGGAAACGCCGCCATCGTTGGCTCGATCGATCTGGGAGAAGAATCGCTTGCCGCCATGCCGGGCTCGTTGGCCGCGCAGCCGTTGCAGCTTGAAGGCGCAGTCGATTTGGCCCAGCTCGCCGCCATGTTGCCCGGTACGCTACAACTGCGTCCGGAAATGAAGGTCACCTCGGGCCAGGTACGATTCACCTTGGAGAACCAGCAGGGTGAAAACGGCATGACCTGGCAGGGGCAGCTCGTCTCAAGCGAGCTGAAGGCACTCGATGGTACGCGAGAAGTGGCCTGGGAGCAGCCCGTCTCGATCAACTTCGCCGCACACGAAACGGTCGACGGACCGCCTGCCGGCGAGTTGCGATGCCAGTCGGACTTCCTCAAGCTGCACGCCGTGGGCACGACTCGACAGTTTTCCGCCGATGCAAGCTTCAGCTTGGACCGCCTCGCCGAGCAGCTTGGTCAGTTTGTCGACCTCGGCCCGCTCGGCCTGAGTGGCGGGGGCTGGTCGCATTTTACCTGGCAGCAAGCTCCCGAAGGCTCGTTCGAAACCGAAATTGAACTACACGTCAGCAAGCTCAACGTGGCGATTCCCAACCGACAGCCCTGGCGGGAACCGGAGTTGGTCCTGCTCGCAAAAGGATCGGGACACACCGATTTCGGGACCGACACACAGGTGGAGATGGCCTCGGTTCAGGTAGTGGCTGGAGCTGAACGCCTGGAGGCACGACTGGTTCGCCCGGTGCTGGAACTGCGCGATGGAGGAAGCTGGCCCGTCGCAATCCAAATACAGGGCGAGTTGGCCAACTGGCCGCCCCGCATGGCCCTCGTTGGCGATTTGCGCGACTACCCCATGGCCGGACGCTATGACTTGGCCGGGCAGGTAACCGTGTCACGCGAAGCCATCCATGCCACCGAAACGACTCTCCGCGTCGATGCACTCGATTTGACTCTGCCGGGAGTGCATGTTGTCGAACCGCAAGCGCAGCTCGAACTGACCGGCGTTTGGGATCATCGAGCCTCGCGACTCACCCTGGCGCAAACTACGTTGCGCACGACGTCTCTCGCAGCCACAACGCAGGATCTGGCGATGACCCTGGCGGAAGGCGGCTTCCAGTTGACCGGCTCGGTGGCCTATCAGGGGCAGTTGCGCGGTATGCAACGGTGGATTCCCGACTCGGCCCAGGCATCCTGGCAACTTGACGGCCGGTTGACCGGCACAAGCCGTTTCGAGTGCTCTGGCGGGAAGACGCACGGCGTGATCGAAGCTGAGATCGAAGAACTTCAAGTAACCGGCGCGGAGAGCCGCCCCTTCCGCGATCCACGCGTTCAACTGGCTGGCCGTGGCTCATACGACTCGGCGACCAACGCCATCGTTCTGGATGGGCTGAAGCTCACCTCGCAAACCATTGCCGTGGACGGCCACGGCGGCGCCAATATGTCGGGCGATGCGGCCGTCATGCAGTTCAGCGGCCGAATGGAATACGACATGCGGCAACTCTCCTCGCTGCTCGAACCGTACGTAGGCGCCGGAGTGGAACTGGTTGGTCGCCATTCCAGTCCGTTGGCCTTCGCCGGCCCATTCGATTTGCAGCACGCCCAAGGCAACGCGGCCCTCGCTTGGCAGCAGGGAGGCGTTTACGGGTTCCCGATCGGACCGGGTGAGCTGAAGGCACGGTTGCTCGATGGCGTCCTGGCCGCCGATCCGCTGGTGGTTGCCGTTGGGCAGGGCCAGTTGCGGCTCGAACCGAAGCTCCACCTGGCGCCCGGGCCCATGACATTGACCCTTGAGCCCGGCTCGCAGGCGTCGCAAGTGCAAATTACGCCGGCCATGTGCGCCTCGGGACTGATGTACATCGCGCCCATCCTGGCCGGAGTAACTACGGCCCAAGGCGCGTTTTCCGTTGAACTAGACCGCTGCCGAGTGCCCGTTGACAATCCTTATGACGGTGACGTGGCCGGACGGCTGATCATCCATTCGGTGGAAGTGGGGCCGGGCCCGCTCATCCGCGAAATGGCCATCCTTTTACAACGCGAGGCGCCGGCCCGGCTTCGGCGCGAGTCGGTCGTGCCGTTCCGTATGTCCGGCGGCCGCGTGCATCACAAGGATCTCGAACTGATCTTCCCCGACGTGTCCATTCGTACAGAAGGCTCCGTCGGACTGGACCAGAGTCTGGCAATTGTCGTCTCGCTGCCCGTACCGCCCAAATGGCTCACCAGCGATGCGTTGCGTTTGGCCTTTGAGGGCCAGGAGCTTCGTATCCCGGTGAACGGCACGCTTTCCTCGCCGAAACTCAATCAGGCTGAACTCGACGCATGGAACCGCCGACTCCTGGAGAACGCCGCGCAGAACGTCATTCGCAATCAGCTCGACCGGGGCCTGGACCGCCTGTTCCGACCGCGGTAAGGTAATACCGGAGGCATGTCATGAAGCTCATCCTGCTCGGCACCGCCGGCTATCATCCCAATGAACGTCGCCACACGTCCTGTGCGATCATCCCCGAGGCGGGTGTCATGCTCGATGCAGGCACGGCCATGTTCCGCGCGCCAGGATATATTGTGACCGAGGCGCTCGACATCTTCTTGACCCACGTACACCTGGACCACGTGGCCGGGCTGACGTACCTGTTTAGCACGCTTGCGCAAACGAAGCTCAAGACGGTGCGCGTGCATGGCGATGCTGCGAAACTCCGTGCCGTGGAAGAACACCTGTTCTCAGAACACCTGTTTCCGAAACGCCCACCGTACGAAACCGTTCCCCTGCCCGAGTCGGGCGAGATCGCGTTGCCTGACGGTGGACGTCTCACAAGCTTCCCGCTGGAGCATCCGGGCGGGGCTGTCGGCTTCCGACTCGACTGGCCGGGACATTCGATGGCCTACGTGACCGATACGTGGGGCGGACCCGACTCGGCCTATACGCGGCAGATCGAGGACGTCGACCTACTGGTCCACGAGTGTTTTTTTAGCGATGAGCAGGCGGATTGGGCTCGCACGACCGGGCATACTCACACGACACCCGTTGCCGAAATTGCCCGCCGCGTTCGCGCCAAGCGCCTAGTGCTCATCCACCTCAACCCATTGGTCGCCGGCGACGATCCGATTGGACTTGCCACGGCCCGGGCGATCTTCCCCGCGACTCAGCTTGGCGAGGATGGGTTGGAAGTGGACTTCTGACCTGGATGATTCACGTAGGCGGGAATCTCGGCCTTGCGTGCCCCCCTGCGTGTGGTATACTTTCGCATGGAAACTGCGCACCTACTAGCGAGTCTGGGCACCGTGGATGTCGTCGCTCAACTGCCGCATGCCGCACCGGCCGACCAGCCTCAGAGCGTATCGGAAATCGCCGCGCGACTGCTCTCGGCCTACCAAGTGGATGGGGGCTCGGTACATCTGGCCGGCTGCCAGCTTGAGGATCGACCGTTTTTGCGGCTCCAGTTTGAAGGTTCTGATGGGCCCGTCACGCGATTCGTGTCCATCGAGGGCAAGCCGCTGGACCCGGGTAGAATTACCGAGTTGGGGCTCTGGCAATTGGTGGACTTGCCCCGGCCGCCGCAACGACTCGACTGGCGTTTCGAAGCCGAGGTCCAGGCCGCTGTTGAGGCCGCTCGCCAGTTCGATGGGACAATCGAGGAGCCGCAGCTTGTTTCGACCACGGCCGTATGGTGCAAACACACCGACGGAAAGCTGCGATTTTCCATGGGCGAGACGTCGGCCGACCTGCCTTTTGAGGGTTGGGCCCGCTCGATCGAACCGCCGCCGTACCCATGCCCCGCGAGCAACACAAGTACGTTCCACGTGGCTGCGACCGACGACGGCCGGATCGTGGCCGCCGATCAGCTCGAGCGGTGCCAGGAGACGGGCCGGCTTCTACCGAGCAATGAACTGGTCACGTGCTCGGCCACCGGGCTGCGCGTCGCCGCCGGCCAGACGAGGCGATGCTCCGTTTCCGGCCAGCGGATCCTTGCCCGCATGTTGGTGCGTTGCGAGAACTGCCGACAGGAAGTGGCACCCGGCTCGGAGACCAAGGGCGTATGTGGCGCTTGCCGTGATTTACGCAAGGTGTGGAAAGCCGATCCGCGGCTGGCTCGGCTGCTTGACGAGTATCCCACGCTCGACCGCTGGCGCCATTGGCGCATTGCGGAGACGGCCGAGGTCTACATCCTTTCGGCCCGCCGCTGGCTGACGCGTCTGCTACTGGTGGTCGACAAGGAATCGCTCCAGTTCCGCGTCATGGCCACCGGTTCCGGTCCCTTCGGTCTTCGCCCCGTTTCACCCGAGCAGTACGAGTACGTACTGCGCGATTGACGCGGCGCCATCCCCCGACTCGCCAGGCGGTTCGCCCTTTCACTCGCCGCTCCCTCCCGCCGGCAACGGGAACCCCCTGGCCGTTTCTTGCCGGACTCAATAAAATTGAGTGTTTTCGTCACGAAAGTCTTCCCATACCCGAGAGCTTGCCATGCGTTCCGATACTGTGAAAAAGGGTGATGCACGTGCCCCCCATCGCGCCCTGTTCCGCGCCAACGGCGTGGGCGAGGACGATTTCCAGAAGCCGTTCATTGCAATCTGCAACAGCTTTACCGACATCGTACCCGGCCATGTTCATCTGGATAAGGTGGGGCAAGTGGTTAAGCAGGCGGTTCGCGATGCTGGCGGGATGCCGTTTGTGTTCAATACGATTGGGGTTGATGACGGCATTGCCATGGGCCATCCCGGCATGAGGTACTCGCTGCCCAGCCGGGAACTGATTGCCGACTGCGTGGAGACCGTCCTGGAGGCCCATCAGTTCGACGCCATGATCTGCATTCCCAACTGCGACAAGATCATTCCCGGGATGCTCATGGCCGCCGTCCGGTGCAACATCCCAACGCTGTTTGTCAGCGGCGGGCCCATGGAGGCCGGCAAGACGCCCGGCGGTCGCAAGGTCGACCTGATTGACGTGTTCATCGGCGCCGCGGCGAAGCAGGCAGGCGCCATCGGGGCGGAGGAACTCCTGGAACTTGAACAGTACGGCTGCCCCACCTGCGGTTCCTGCTCCGGCATGTTCACGGCCAACAGCATGAACTGCCTGTGCGAAGCCCTCGGCCTGGCATTGCCGCTCAACGGAACACTGCTGGCCACCAGCGCGGATCGCAAGCGGCTGTTCGAGCGGGCTGCCCGGCGGATTGTCGAGATGGCCCTGGAGTTCGACCGCGTGGGCGAAGGGCACGGCCTACTGCCGCGCGAGATCGTCACGGCAGCGTCGATCGACAACTCGATGATCCTCGACATGGCCATGGGCGGTAGTACGAACACGGTGTTGCACATGCTGGCCGTGGCCAGCGAGGCCGGCGTCGACTACAGTCTGGAGCGAATCAACGAGTTGAGCCGCCGCACGCCACACGTATGTAAAGTCGCGCCAAGCTGCCACTATCACATGGAAGACGTCCACAACTCGGGCGGTATCCATACCATCCTCGGCAGCGTCGAGCGCGGTCGGCCGGGACTGTTGAACGTGGATTGTCCCACCGTGTCAGGCAAGACACTCGGCCAGAACATCGCCGAGTTCGACTTGCGGGCCGAGAGCGTTACCGACGAGGCGCTACAACTGGCGGCCGTGACCGCCCGCGGCGTTCGCAACAACGAGGGGATGAGCGTCGAGCGCACGGCCGGCTCGATTCGCGAGCTTTCGGCCGAGAAGCTTGGCTTCGATCCGTACGACTGCATTCGCGAGG